>JBARUT010000107.1:0-19324 GCA_049645885.1 Candidatus Macondimonas sp. | reverse complement strand
GAGCAGGTGCGAAAGCAGGTCTTAGTGATCCGGTGGTTCTGTATGGAAGGGCCATCGCTCAACGGATAAAAGGTACTCCGGGGATAACAGGCTGATTCCTCCCAAGAGTCCACATCGACGGAGGAGTTTGGCACCTCGATGTCGGCTCATCGCATCCTGGGGCTGTAGCAGGTCCCAAGGGTATGGCTGTTCGCCATTTAAAGCGGTACGCGAGCTGGGTTCAGAACGTCGTGAGACAGTTCGGTCCCTATCTGCCGTGGGCGTTGGAAACTTGAAGGGAGCTGCTCCTAGTACGAGAGGACCGGAGTGGACGTACCCCTGGTGTTCCGGTTGTCACGCCAGTGGCACAGCCGGGTAGCTACGTACGGAAGGGATAACCGCTGAAAGCATCTAAGCGGGAAGCCCACCCTAAGATAAGGTTTCCCTGGGCCCTTGAGGCCCCTGAAGGGTCGTCGAAGACTACGACGTTGATAGGCCGAGTGTGGAAGCGCAGCAATGTGTGAAGCTAATCGGTACTAATTACCCGTGAGGCTTGACCATATAACACCCAAACAGTCTTTTGCATGACGCATCCCTAGACGCATTCCAGTTTTTCCTTTCCCAAAGTGGGAAAGGTGTTCAGTTTGCCTGGCGGCAATAGCGAGTGGGAACCACCCGATCCCATTTCGAACTCGGAAGTGAAACTGCTCAGCGCCGATGGTAGTGTGGGGCTTCCCCATGTGAGAGTAGGTCACTGCCAGGCTCTTAATACAAACCCCCCATCCTGTGGATGGGGGGTTTTTTTATGCTTTATCTTTGATCTGAGATGTTGAATGAGGCAGAATCTGGGAGGAGAAAAGCTTGGATGACTACGGTGTGGCAGATTCGTGGCTTAATTCTTTTCCTGATCCAAAGTAGGTGCTTCAATGACTGATGTTTGCCAGTTATTCGAGAACAACCGGCACTGGTCGGAGACCATCGCCGCTCAGGATCCGCTTTTCTTTGATGGTCTTGCCAAAATTCAGGCCCCGGAGTTTTTATGGATTGGTTGCTCGGATTCTCGTGTCCCGGCAAACGAAATCATTGGCCTGAAGCCCGGTGAGGTCTTTGTTCACCGAAACGTGGCAAACGTGGTCGCCCATGGCGACTTGAATTGCCTGGCTGCGGTTCAATTTGCGGTGGATGTGCTCAAGGTGCGGGATGTGCTGGTCGTGGGACATTACGGCTGCGGAGGCGTCCAGGCGGCGCTGACAAACCTGCGCTTAGGCTTGGTGGATAACTGGTTGCGCCATATCCACGATGTGAAACAGAAGCACTGGGATATTCTGGCACCGATCACAAATGGACCCAGCCAGATTGATCGGCTGTGTGAGCTCAATGCCATCGAGCAGGCGCGAAATCTCTGTCAAACGACGGTAATTCAGGATGCCTGGGCACGGGGTCAGCAACTCACCGTCCATAGCTGGGTCTATGGTCTCACCGACGGAATTATCCACGATCTGGGTTATTCGGTGCATAGCCCAGACCTCATGGATGCTGAATACGAGAAAGCCATTGCGCGCAGTGGCCAAGCAGGCTGAATAACCTTTTCGTCGCCGCAGACTGGATTGCAAATTCAGCGGCGGCCAAGCCATTCTATGCGATAGAGATGGCGCTTTCGGTCTCGGTAATTCTGCACAGACCCTTCGTAACGCAGGGTTTCCAGTTTGGTGAGATCGAGATCGACAATCAATGCCATTTCAGTGTTCGGCGTGCTTTCTGCCATGATGGCATCATGCGGAAAAGCGAAATCGCTGGGTGAAAAAACGGCTGATTCGGCGTACTGGATATCCAGGTTATCGACCTGGGGCAGGTTGCCGACGCTACCGGCAATGGCGACATAGCATTCATTCTCGATGGCGCGCGCTTGTGCGCAACGTTTCACTCGCAGATAGCCGTTTTTGGTATCCGTCCAAAACGGCACGAACAGGATTTGCATCTGCTGATCCGCCAGCAGCCGTGCCAGTTCCGGAAATTCAACGTCGTAGCAGATCAAGATTCCAATCTTTCCCGCATCCGTTTCGAAAACCCGCAATTGATCGCCACTGCGCATCACCCAAGCGCGTTGCTCGTAGGGCGTGGGGTGAATTTTATACTGGGCGTCAATCGTGCCGTCACGTCGGCACAGATAAGCCACGTTATACAAGATCCCTTCTTCATACAGCGGCATGCTGCCCGCGATGATATTGATGTTGTAACTCATGGCCAATCGTGAAATTTCATCACGCAGGTGTTCCGTGTAGCTGGCCAGATGACGTATCCCGGAAAGCGTGGATTCACGTGGCCCCAAACCCATGAGGGGTGCGCTGAAAAATTCCGGAAAGAGGGCAAAGTCGGATTGATAATCGGACAGCGCATCGATGAAAAATTCCATTTGCTGGATCAATTCCTCGACCGAATTAATCCAGCGCATCTGCCATTGCAATACCCCGATGCGAACCCGGTCACGACGTTGATTGAATCCTGGCTGGGGCTTGGGCTCGTAATAGATGTTGGTCCATTCCAGTAGAGTGGCGTAACCGTGAGAGGCCGAATCTTCAGGAAGATAATTGCGCAATACCCGCCTGACCTGGAATTCATTGGAGAGCTGAAAGGATAAAATGGGATCGTACAATTCGCGCTGCTGGACTTTTTCGATGTATTCGGGCGGGGAAAGCTGTTCGGCGTGGGCCCCGTAGCCAGGAATTCGTCCCCCGGCGACAATGGCGCGCAGGTTGAGATGTCGGCACAGCGCCTTGCGGGCTTGGTACAACCGCCTTCCCAGCCGCATGCCCCGAAACTTCGGATCAACAAAGATATCGACCCCGTACAGCACGTCGCCATCCGGATCGTGCGTCGTGAGATAGGCATTGCCCGTGATTTGGTCGTAGGTATGCTGATCCCCGAATTTGTCGTAATCCACAATGACCGCAAAGGCAGCCGCGATCACTTGGCCATTGTCTTCAATGCAGATCTGGCCTTCTGGGAAAGTGGCGATCTGTGAGTAAAACTTGTCGCGTGGCCAAGCGCCGCCGAAATCTGCATACACAAGATCCATCAGGCGCTGTATGTCTTCGTAATCCTCGCGCAACAAGTTGCGCAATTTGAGGTGGTGGTCGGGGATAGGCGGATCGACCCGACGCGGAAGCGATGATTTATGGTACTCCGGATCTTCCACGGCAACCTCTGCTTCGGTGTCACCAGCGGGCTTTGTGGCCCCGGCTGTCAATATGAACAAAGGGGCCATGATACGCGGTAGCCTTGTATCGGCCAACGCCGCCGACTAGATGGGTATGCGTTTCTTCTAGGTGGTCGACCCGTTTGGCAAGCCACTCGGCGTCAAGCTGATCGATTCGGCCGTCCTGATTGAGGTCATCCATGCGGCCATCGCCGTCCCTGTCGATGAGCACGTCCGCAGCATCGCCCCACAAATGGCGGCTATAGGTGGTTTCATTGCCCATTCGCTGATTGTAGGCAGGTGTTCGATAGCCGCTCATGATCTCCAGCCCATCCGTAGCGATACCTTGCGCGTTCACCTCCTCCAGCACACCTTCGAGTTTCAGCGGCAAGGCGCTGCGCATCACGAGGTACTTGGGCCCCGCGGCTTCCTGCTTGCAAAGGAATTGGCCGAGCCGGAAGTGCGGCGAAACGCGCACATGAACCATGTCGGGCGTAACCTCGACGTAACCCTCGGGCGGACGATAACTGTCCAGGTTGTCCAGTGGGGTCACGGGATAATTTCCGATGTAATAGCCATTCAGCGTCCCGTTGGCGACCCTGCTGCGAGGATGCATGACGAATATATTGAATTGCATCTGATCGTTGGTGTTCAGCCCCTTCAGACGCAATCGATACAGCCCCGGTGTGATGGGGGCCTTCCAGATCCATGAGCCGCGCTGCGCCACGTCAAGGTGCCCGCCATCGGCGAGTGCGGCCAATCGAGCGCCGGGAGGCATGCCAGCCACTTCAATGGGTACGGTTTGTCCCGGCATTACAAAGACGGCCAATTCCCGGTAAGGATTGACCACTTCGCCAAAGGCGGCCGTAAAACGCGCGCGACCTGAATCAAAACCGGCTTGCAGGTGAGCGCTGGCGCTGGGCGCGGTGACGAGCGCGAGGATCAGCGCCAGGGATGAACAAGACCGTTGAATCCATGAGCTCATGTCAGTTCCAGGGCGTCTGTTCCAGCGCGCGCGCCAAGGGCTGATCACTTTGATAGATGTCCTCTCGAAAATGGAGGACACCACTTTCAGGGTCGGGCCAGGCCGTCCAGTAAACAAACTGGATCGGTACCGGCTTGATTCGCACGGACCGGGTCTTGCCGTTGCCGATGATTTGTTCCATGCGCTGCTCAGTCCAATCCGGCTGTGATTCCATCAGAAACCGGGCCAAGGTCAAAGGTGTTTCAACGCGGATGCAGCCGGAGCTGAACATGCGTCGCGTGCGTTCAAATAATTGTTTCGACGGCGTGTCGTGGAGATAGACCTGCTCATTGTTGGGAAACAAAAACTTGATCCGCCCCAGCGCATTACGCGCCCCTGCCGCTTGTCGGATTCGAAGGTCGGTTACTGGGCCCTCGGCGGACGCATTCTGAGTCAGTATGGCGGGATCAACTGGAATTCTGCCCTTCGCGGTACGGCGGTAGAGCGTCATCCCTTCCCGTTCCAGAAAGCCAGGATCCGCTCGCATTTTTGGCAGCAAGTCTTCCTTGACAAGCCGACGTGGCACTTCCCAGGTGGGATTGAAAACGATGGTATCGATTGCTCCGCTGAGCAGGGGGGTAGGGCGGTATTGACGGCCCACAATGACCCGGGTGCGCCAGACTTCCTGGCCATCACGTATCGCGGATAGCGTGAAATCCGGTAGATTCACCCGGATCAGGCCGTCGCTATCGGAGGGTGCGGGCCAGCGTTGCCGTTCCAGGTTGGCGCGCAATTGGTCCAGGCGCGCCGCTCGCGAAGTGTTCAGGGCAGCGATCGTCTGCGGTCCCGCGATCGCGTCATGATCCAGTCCCATCTGACGTTGAAAATCTGCGACCCGTTGCGCGAGCGCCTCATCAAAGTACTGGGGATCGTCTGCGGGCACTTGGGCTGGAGGCCGCTCGGCGGCGAGCTTTTCCCATGCAGCCAAGCGATCGCGCAGTGCTTCGATCCGCTCGTTGCGATCACCGGGGCGCAATGAAGGGCCCATGGGCAGTGGAGGCAGATTGGAAGCGCGCTCCCAGCGAATCAAGGCGGCCTGCAGACCGCTATAGATGGCCGGATCGGCTGGATGGGGTGTCAATGAGGCTGCCACCTGATTCATGTCAACCGCATCAACCAGCAGGCGCGTTAATTGCGGTAAGGCGTCCAAAGAAATCTGACGCGCTTTTCGAACAGCCGGGTGTGCACGGCCCGTTGCCATATGGGTAGCCAGCGTCAGAAAAGCATCAGTTGCCTGCCGTTCGAGCTGGAATTGTTGCTCGGGGGAAAGTAAGTTGCCATGCGGTTGGTTGATATACCGCTGAAGCGTTTTCAGATGGTAATCATCTGGGTTCAATCCATGGGTGTGGAGGTCATCCAGGACCCGTACCAGGTTTGCCAGGGCGGGTCGGGGTTGGCCCGCTGCAACCCACAAGGATTGGTCTTCGCGATCCGCATATAACCGGTCGACCGCCTCGGCATTCCATAGCTGGACGCCCTGTAGGCGTTGAGCCTTAGCTGGTTCCGCGGCCAAAGTTTCCAGGCCGCTCGCGTGTGCAGCATGCAGGAGGATCAGCAAGCCGTGACAAATGAGCAGGCGATGGAATCGGCGTGGCCGTTTGTTCATCAGGCGGGCCGGGTGATGCAGGCAGACCGAGGGCGTAATGTCGTGCTTTGAGGGAAGATCAGGCATATCACATCCGCGCGGCAAGGTTGATTCAGGGCAGTCCATTTTGGGGCGCACTTTCTGGCCAGAAGGGCGCGATGGGCGGTCTTGTGGGCGTCACGGCCACAGCAAAGCGCTGCCATGGCAAAGCTGATCTGCGAGGCTAACCAAAATCCGTGACGAAATCCCGCTTGCTATCCGGCCCCCAACGCTGAAATGAGGTCTGACCAACACAGGATGCGGACCCAGAGGGGAGAGCTCGAAGCATGCCACGCGTCGTTCAACCTTAGAATTTAATCTTGAAAATACCGCTATCTTTCTGCATCGTCACGGCAAGGCAAAAATGAAGCCTTGGCGGCGGGTTGATGGTCATGAGTATGTTCTATCTGGTATTCGAGGTGCGTCCCACCGAACAGGGAGGCGTTCTGGGCGGCGCGTATGTTCATTGCTGGGTCAACCGGGAATCTGCCGAAATTGCCTCTTTCCATGCGGCCAGCCGATTGCGCGATGCGGGGTGGATCATTGATTCCGGCTCAGAGCCCGTGCTGGCTCGGCGCGAGGATTTTCTCCACGACGAGGTTGCGCTGGAGGGTTTTGACTTGGCGATGCGAGAGGGTGAGGCCTTGCAGATGCATGGCTGGGCTTTCGAAGGCGACGCCTGAGCCGTGCCCAAACCGGATTTTCTCATCATCGGCGCTCAAAAAGCCGGGACCACTTGGCTGGCCCATAATCTCGCAATGCATCCGCAGATTCATTTGCCGCCCCAGGAAGTGCATTTTTTTGATAAAGCAAAGCGTTTTTCGCTAGGGCGGGACTGGTATGAAGCCCAGTTTGCGCCCGCGCCGGGTGTGCGGGCGGTTGGAGAAAAGACGCCAGATTACCTCTGGAGCGAGGGGCGCGGCGGGGAGGATCACACGCCCGGCATTGCGGCCCGTATTCATGGACTCTATCCGGACCTGCGGCTGATCTGTGTCCTGCGCGATCCAGTATCCCGCGCGGTTTCGGCGGCTCGACATCTGATCCAGACCGGCCGAGTCGCTCCCGATACTCGACTGAATGACCTTCTGCTGGGTACCAAGGCCGCACTGGCTGAGCCCCACGGGGTGCTGGAGCAAGGCTGTTACGCGCGGCACCTGGAAGCTTACCGGGCGTATTTCCCAGTTAAGTGCATGCGCGTCATTTTTTACGAGGATGAGCTGAGCGTCGATCCCGTGCGTGTGTTGCGAGAAGTGAGCGCATTCCTCGGCGTGGACGACGATTATCGCTTTGCCCATTGGCGGCATCGCGCGAATGAACATACAGGAAGTCGGCTGGGGCTCAGGCTCAGCTACCACGTGCCGCTGTTGCGGCCGTGGGTCCGCAGGCTCGACCGGCGCTGGGGCCGACCCTATCGGCCAAGGGTGTCCGAGGCCACCCTGGCGCGATTGCGGACATTTTATGGGCTGGAGAATGCCCGGCTTTTTGACTTGCTGGGGCGATCGGCACCCAGTTGGCAGGGCGGATGACCCCTCCGGGCGCATCTGGATTGCAGGAGGGATTTGTGGATTTTGTCTGTGATGTCGAGATCGGGGCTGAGGCCGGGCAGATTTTCCCCTGGCTGGAGGAGCCCGAGCGGATGGGGCAATGGGTGCAAGGGCTGGAGCACTCGGAATACCTTTCTCCAATCGAGGACCTTGGCGTTGGCATTCGATTTCGCCAGCGCATGCGGGAAATGGGCCGCACTGTGACCTATGAGGGTGAAGTGCTGAAGCGTGAGCCGCCGCAGGCTTTGGAGGTGGCGCTGACGCACCGGCGGTTTCACATGCGGATTGGCTATCGACTCACCCGGAAGGGGGCGATGACCCATCTGGAATATCGTTTGCACTTGCAGCCGCTGGATAGTACGGTTGCCCGCATGGAGCGAGCGATGGGCTGGATGCTGGAGCGCAGCGCCCGCCAGCAATTGACCCGGCTCAAGGGCTGTGTTGAGGCCTCTGCGCAGGCCCTTTAACCAACAAGGGTTCAAAAACCGACTATAGTTGCAAGGGTAACCGGGCCGTAAGAGTCCGGCGTGTTTCAGGGTACATGGAATGGCGCGCCATCAATGCAGAGCAAGGTGGTGGGGCGGATTCAATCAAAGGATCGTGATTCAACGTCAGGAGCCCGGCTGGTTCTGCAGGATTACTGTTGTTGCCAAGACCGGATTAAAGAACGCCCCAAGGACTTGGGGGGCATGCACCACATGTGTAATAAGGAGATATCAACGATGAGGCGAGGAATTTTCAAGGGATGGCTCGCGGCTTGTGCGCTTGTTCTGGCGGGTTGCGCTTCCGACACACCCCAGATCAGTTATCAGTTGCCCGAAAAAAAGGTGCTTGATGAAGGTCATAAAAGGGTCGCCCTGTTTAAGATCGAGGAACCTGATGTCTATGATATTCGGGTGCTGCGCTATCCTGGCCCTGATACCCCTGGCATTACCCTGCCGGGCCGGATTGTCGGAACCACTGTGACTGTAGCGGGCCGCGCAGCGGATGAGGCCGGCCGTACCTTTCGTCTTACCCAATCCATCAAGGAATGGAATTTCAACGTGGGCCGCACACTCACGGATGAGATCAAGAAGCGCCTAGAAGCGGATGGTTATCAGGTTGAAGAAGTGCATACCCCGAACCACCGCCATACCTCGGGCTTCCGTAATCACAAGTATTTGGGGACCTATCCGGCAACCACCCAGCCCGTGGATGCCTACGTTCATGTCTATATCGAATTCGCCGGCTATACGGCAGCCACTCCCACACAACCATACACGCCTACGCTGGAAGTGTTCATGGATGTGGTCAATCCGGAAACCAAGGAACGTAAGTACGCCACCAGCCTGGTGTACGGGGGGCCCGTTCCCGTGGAGGATGCCAATAATCTGCCCGCCGATCCCCAGTACACGGTGCGCGATTTCGAGTGGCTTTGCGCTGGACCTGAGAAATGCGAGGAAAATCCTGCTGTCAAGGGATTGCGGGCCGCCTCTTCCGGCGTTGCAGATCTTGCAGCCAAGCATCTTCTCGCTCACTGATAGCATCAACGCGACCTCCTATAAAGGCCCTTTTCAGGGCCTTTTCTTTTGGTTCGTCCGGCAGGATTCACCAAGAAAAACCCCAACCGGAAGCGCTGGGGGGAGGGTACTGGCGGTGGTCGATTCGGAGCCTGGATGGAATGGGAGCCGAATCGCCCCGGGATGCTCGGAGCGGTTCAGTCTTCCCAGTGCATGGCATGCAGGGGGAACGAGAGCGCATCGGGGATGAGTACGCTGTCCCGGGCACGGGGGCCGGTCCGGGGATGATCGAGCGTGTAATGCAGTCCACGGCTTTCACGGCGCTGCAGGGCGCAGCGCACGATCAGTTCGGCAACGGTCGCCAAGTTGCGCAACTCCAGCAGATCGGGATCGCTGTTGTGGCCGGCCCATTGCATCTCGGTTTCGCTGCGGATCAGTGTCACACGCCGCTGGGCGCGCAGCAGGCGCTCTTCGCTGCGCACGATGCCGACGTAATCCCACATGGCGCGGCGCAGCTCCATCCAGTTGTGATGGGTGGTCACCGTTTCGGAGCAAGGCTGCGGAGCCGAGCTTGGCGCCTCATCCGCATCGGCAATTAACGGTAATCCGGGCAGGCGGACGCGGATATCGTCCGCCGCTGCCTCGGCGAACACAAGGCATTCCAGCAGCGAGTTGCTGGCCATGCGGTTGGCGCCATGCAGACCGGTGTGGGCCGTTTCGCCGATGGCATAGAGGTTTTTCAGGTCGGTGCGCGCACGCAGGTCCGTCACCACGCCGCCGCAGGTGTAGTGGGCGGCCGGGACGACGGGCAGCGGCTGTTCGGTCATGTCCAGACCCCAGGCCAGGCACTGGGCGTGGATGGTGGGGAAGTGGGCGCGGATGAAGTCGGCGCCCCGGTGGCGGATGTCCAGGTAGACACAGGGGATGGCGAGCCGCTTCATCTCATGGTCGATGGCGCGGGCGACAATATCCCGAGGCGCCAGGTCGCCGCGCGGATCGAAGCGGTCCATCAGGGGCGTGCCGTCGGGCAATACCAAACGCCCCCCTTCACCGCGCACCGCCTCACTGACGAGGAACACCCGGGATCCCTGGGCGGGCAGGTAAAGACAGGTGGGGTGGAATTGCATGAATTCCAGGTTGGCCACTCGGCAGCCGGCGCGCCAGGCCATGGCGATGCCATCCCCGGTGGCAACTTCCGGGTTGCTGGTGTAAAGGTAGACCCGGCTGGCGCCACCGGTGGCCAGGGCGACGCTTCGGGCGTGCCAGGATTGCACGGCGCCAGTGTCTCGATTCAGCAATTGCGCCCCGACACACATCCGTTCCCCGCGCCGGGGCCCGTCGCGGGTGATGAGATCGACCGCCATGTGCCGCTCCAGCAGTCGGATGCGCGGATGAACCCGGCAGGCGGCATGCAGCACGTCGGAAACGGCTTTGCCGGTTGCGTCCGCGGCATGAACCACGCGCCTGTGACTGTGGCCGCCCTCGCGCGTGAGGTGGAAGGAGTCTGCGCTGGCGGGGCCTCGGCCTTGGCGGGTAAAGGCCACGCCCAGCGCACTCAGCCAGGCAATTGCTGCTGCCCCTCGTTCTGTTGTGAAGCGGACCGCCTCCGGGTCACACAGGCCGGCACCGGCCACAAGTGTGTCCTCGATGTGGGATGCCACCGAATCGGTGGCATCCAGTACAGCCGAGATGCCCCCCTGCGCGTAGCGAGTGCTGCCTTCATCCAGGCTCGCCTTGCAGACGACAGTGACCTCGCAGACTTCAGCAAGCCGCAAGGCCAGAGAGAGGCCGGCCGCGCCACTGCCGATGATGAGGACGTCGGTTGGGGTAGTCATGGATCGCAGTAATCACAAGCTGCTGATAGAATCTTGCACCAGCACGGCTGGGTGGGCCCGTACCGCAGGATACGGAAGCACTACTATAAACCGCTTTTTTCATCCAAACGAACGAACTCTCCCGGTCCAGGCTTGTCTAGTGGGGCAAGAGCGGCCGGGGCGTTGGAGCAATGCCCCCCATGGGCGATACAGGTGCAGTTGACCAAGAGCTGGTGGTGCGGGTCCAGCGGGGCGATAAGACAGCTTTCGACCTGCTGGTGCGCAAGTATCAGTTCAAGGTGATCAAGCTGGTCTCCCGCTATGTCTATGACCAGAGTGATGCCCATGATGTGGCGCAAGAAGCCTTTATCAAGGCCTATCGCGCCTTGCCGGGGTTTCGCGGCGACAGTGCCTTTTATACTTGGTTGTACCGGATTGCCATCAATACGGCCAAGAATCATGTCGCTGCGCGGAATCGGGCGCCGATCAGCTCGGAATCGGAGTTTGGCAATGGAGATTCGGACGCGGTAGATTTCTCTTCACGATTGAGCGATATCGATACGCCTGAGGCATTGTTCCTGACAGAGGAAGTGCGGCAGACCATCGTAAATGCAATCGAAGGCTTGCCGCAGGATTTGCGCACCGCCATCATCCTGCGAGAAATTGAAGGCATGAGCTACGAAGAGATTGCCAAAACCATGGACTGTCCAGTGGGTACAGTCCGTTCGCGCCTATTCCGAGCACGGGATACGATTGATGCCGAGCTGCGGAGAATAGAGGGATTGACCGGAACATGAAGGACAGGATGATGAGTGAATCCTTGCAACAAGAACCTCCCACGGCGGGGGACAGACATGCTGATTTTTCTGCTGACCTATCGGCCTGGATGGACGGGGAGCTGTCTGGTGCCCGCGCCCGACTGGCTTATCGCGGAATGATGGCCGATGAATCGCGTCGGGCCCAGTGGGGCCGCTACCATCTGATCGGCGATGCCCTGCGCGGCGGTCTGCCTGATCACGGATTGGCAGATATTTCGGCCGCTGTGATGGCGCGTCTGGATGATATCCCTGCACAGGTGACCACCGGGTCGCGCCTGATGCGCAATCCGCGTCTGTGGGGGCTGGCGGCCTCCCTGATGCTGGCAGCGATCATCGTTACCAATCCCTGGCATCAGCGCGAATATCGCCAAGGCGCTGTTCAGGTTGCGCAGGTTGAATCGATACCCAGCGATGTAGCGTCTGTGAGCGTTGCTGCGAATGAGGCGGGTGAGGATGATGCTCAAGCCCGACTGGAATCCTACCTCCGCAATCACAGTCAGGCCTTGGCCGATGCTGGCGAGGGTGCACGCATGCTTCCGTATCTGAGCATGGCCGAGTACACGGTCGATCCGGGGGCGGCGTCCAGTCCGTGAAGTCAAGGTATGCACGCGGCTGGGCCGCTTTTTTTATTCTCATGCTGGCGGGTTCCTGGGGGGCTGCGCGCGCCGATGAAATTCCTTCGGACTGGGTCGTGCGGATTCTCAAGGCCTATAACCAGCGCAGCTATCAGGGCATTTTCGTTTATTTGAAGAATGGCTCCCTTGAAACAATGCAGGTCATTCATTCCTCTGCTCAGGGTGGTCGCACCCGACTGGTTTCTCTTAATGGCGAGGTGACCGAGATACACCGCCGCGGAAACCAGATGACACGTTACCTGCCTCAGCGTGGACTCATGATTGAAGGGTTGCGCTGGAGCAATCCATTTTTCGCTACGGTTCCCGAGGATGTGTCCAGGCTTGCGGCTCACTACATCTTCAAGGCGGGTGCCGATGATCGTATCGCTGGGCGGAAATGCCAGCGGGTTGAAGTGCAGCCTCGCGATGTCCTGCGCTATGGCTATCGTTTGTGCGTTGATCGCGAGACGGCGTTAATCCTGGATGCCCAGCTCATCGGCGATCACGGGCAGGTGCGGCAGGAGGTGATGTTCACCCGTCTTCAAGTTGAAGACCGTATCGATCCAGCCCTGTTGGAGCCCGGCATGAATGTCGCTGAACTCCAGCGCCATACAGTCAAGATCAATATAGGGGATGCCCCGGGATCAGCTGCGCGTACCTGGGATGTGGTCGAGCCCCCGGCTGGCTACCGACTGGTGTTCGGCGGCTTGCATTCCCTGCCCGATGGTGGAGGACAGGAACACCTGATCTACAGTGATGGTCTTTCCGCCATTTCCGTATTCATTGACAACGAGCCGGTGCGCGGCAAGCCGATCATGGGACAGACCAGTCGCGGCAGCATGAATGCCTATGGGGATGTGCGTGAAGGCCACCAGGTTCTGGTGTTGGGCGAGGTGCCCTATCCTGCCCTGCGCGCCATGGCCGAATCCCTGCGGCGGCGGCCCTGAGCCGGCGCCCATCACTGCCGGTCCGCAGAGCGATAGCGTAGAATCAACACCCCTTTGGCGTTCGGCGGTTCTTCACGGTCAATGAAGCTGCAATTCACTCTTTACACCCGGCCGCGCTGCGGGTTGTGCGACCTTCTGCACGAAGATCTTCTGGCGCTGTGCCGTGGCAGGGCCGTGGACGTCCTTTTGGTCGATGTGGATGGCGACCCTGATCTCAAGGCACTCTACGGCACCCGGATTCCGGTGCTGGTGGGTGAGGGCGTGGTCCTGTCCGAAGGGCGGCTGGATGCGGATGCGGTGCGTGCCTTTCTGGATCAGCGCCGTGCGGCCACGGGGGTTTTTTGAAGTCCATGCAGTCGCGCATTCGGAATTTCTCCATCATCGCTCACATCGACCATGGCAAATCGACCCTGGCCGATCGCTTCATCCAGATGTGCGGCGGCCTGAGCGAGCGGGAGATGCAGGCTCAGGTGCTCGATTCCATGGATCTGGAGCGCGAGCGCGGCATCACCATCAAGGCCCAGTCGGTCACTTTGCCTTACCGGGGGCGTGACGGGGTGACCTATCAGTTCAATCTGATCGATACCCCTGGGCATGTGGATTTCTCCTACGAAGTGTCGCGTTCCCTGGCGGCTTGCGAGGGCGCGTTGCTGGTGGTGGATGCCGCGCAAGGGGTCGAGGCCCAGAGCGTGGCCAACTGCTACACCGCACTCGAACAGGGCCTGGAAGTGGTGCCGGTGCTCAACAAGATCGATCTGCCGCAGGCTGACCCGGATCGGGTGGCTCAGGAAATCGAGGATGTCATCGGCATCGATGCCCAGGACGCCCTGCAGGTGAGCGCCAAGACTGGCCAAGGCGTGGATGAGCTGCTGGAGGCTGTGCTGACGCGGATTCCGGCGCCCCGGGGTGATCCGGATGCACCATTCCAAGCCCTGATCATCGATTCGTGGTTCGACAATTTCGTCGGCGTGGTGTCCTTGATCCGTGTCATCAATGGCAGTGTGGCCTTTGGTGACAAGGTGATGATGATGTCCAGCGGTCGCAGCCATCCGGGTGCGCGCGTGGGGGTATTTACTCCCAAGGCAGTCGACCGGCCCCGGCTCCAGGCCGGCGAAGTGGGTTTCCTGATTGCGGGCATCAAGGAAATCGATGGCGCGCCGGTGGGCGATACCGTTACGCTGGCCGACCGCCCCTGCACGGAACGTTTGCCCGGCTTCAAGCAGGTGCAGCCGCGCGTGTTCGCAGGCCTGTACACGGTGAACACGGAGGACTACGAGGATCTGCGTGAAGCCCTGCAGAAGCTGAGGTTGAACGACGCCGCGCTGCATTTTGAGCCGGAAACCTCCACCGCGCTCGGTTTTGGCTTCCGCTGCGGCTTTCTGGGCATGCTCCATATGGAGATCGTGCAGGAACGTCTGGAGCGTGAATACGACCTGGACCTGATCACCACCGCCCCGACGGTGATCTACGAGGTGCTCACCAACGCGGGCGAGCTGCTGCACGTCGACAACCCCAGCAAGCTGCCGCCGGTCAATGAAATCGCCGAGATCCGCGAACCCATCATCCGCGCCAATATTCTTTGCCCGCAGGAATATGTGGGGGGTGTGTTGACCCTGTGCGAGCAGCGCCGGGGCGTCCAGCTCAAGCTGCAATACCTGGGCAAACAGGTGTCCATTGTCTATGAGTTGCCGCTGAGCGAGGTGGTGCTGGATTTCTTCGACCAGCTGAAATCCGTCAGTCGCGGCTATGCCTCGTTCGATTACCAGTTCGAGCGCTTTCAGGTCGCCGATCTGGTGCGGCTGGATCTGCTGATCAATGCCCAGCGCGTGGACGCTCTGTCGGTGATCGTGCATCGGGCCCAGACAGGCTATCGTGGCCGGCAGCTCGCCGAACGCATGCGTGAGTTGATTCCCCGCCAGATGTTCGAGGTGGCCATCCAGGCCGCCATTGGCAGTCACATCATCGCTCGCAGCACGGTCAAGGCGATGCGCAAGAATGTGATCGCCAAATGTTACGGCGGCGACATTTCGCGCAAGAAAAAGCTGCTGGAAAAGCAAAAGGCCGGCAAGAAGCGCATGAAACAGATCGGCCGGGTCGAGGTGCCGCAGGAGGCCTTCCTCGCCATTCTGGACGTGGGCAAGAAACCCGAATGAGTCTTTGAATTATCCAAGGAGATCCCATGAGGGCTGATTTTTCATTATTGCTGGTGGTCTTGACAGCGATCACCGGTGTGCTGTGGGCGCTGGATCGCTATCGCTGGGAACCGGCTCGGCGGCAGGCCGCAGCGGGTGGCGAGGTGCCGGGGCCGTCGGGGCTGGTGGACTTTGGGCGCAGCCTGTTTCCCATCGTGCTGGCGGTCTTTCTGGTGCGCTCCTTCCTGGTGGAGCCGTTCCGCATTCCCTCGGGCTCCATGGTGCCGACCCTGCTGACCGGCGATTTCATCCTGGTCAATAAATTTGCCTATGGCATTCGGCTGCCGGTACTCAATACCCGGCTGTTGCCCATGGGGTATCCCGAGCGTGGGGATGTGATGGTGTTTCGCTTTCCGGAAGATCCATCCAAGGATTTCATCAAGCGTGTCATCGGGCTGCCGGGCGATGAAATCGTCTATCGCAATAAACAGGTCTACGTGAATGGCACTCCCCTGCCGATAATCCCTCAGGGACGTTACACCGGCCCCGGCGTTCCGGCGCGGTTGGAAGCCTGGGAGTATGAGGAGCAGGTGGCCGCTGTCAATCATCGCTTGCTGCACACCATGGGCCGGCCGTCCTACAACATTCGCGCCGTGGTGCCGCCAGGGCATTACTTCGTAATGGGCGACAACCGCGACAACAGCGATGACAGCCGACGCTGGGGCACGGTGCCGGATGCCAATCTGGTGGGCCAGGCCTTCGCCGTCTGGATGAACTGGGATCCTGACGCCAAGATGCCGCTGTGGTCGCGGATTGGACAGGGAATTCATTGATTGCCTCCTGCTGTTCCTGTCTTCCGGGTACGGCCCGGGGCAGGAAAGGGGAGGAATTCGATCATGCAGCCGAATCACATGCAGCGGGGCATTGGGCTCATTGGCCTGATGACCTACATCGCCATCGGCGGTTTTGGGGTGTATACCGGGTTTGCCTTGCTTCCGGTTTATTCGGAGTATATAGAGGTGCGTTCTTCGGTTGACTCGCTGAACGAGGGAACAGCCGAGACCGATCTGAATGCCCGGCGCTTGCAGGATCTACTGCAGCGGCGATTCATGGTGAATGGCATCCACAGCGTCACGCCCCATGACGTGACAATCACCCCGGCACAAAATCATTTCCGTGTCTCGGTGGCCTATGAGGTGCGGATTCCCTGGTTTGCCAACATCGATCTGGTGACGAAGTTCCAGCATGAGACACAGGTAAGACGACCTTGAGGCAGAATCAGGATCAGTTGTCCGAGCGACTGGGTTATCGGTTCAAGAATCCCGAACTTCTGGAGTCCGCGCTGACCCACCGCAGTTTCGGGCGTCGCAACAACGAGCGCCTGGAATTCCTGGGCGATGCCCTGCTTAATTTTGTCATCGCCCGTGAATTGTTTGATCGCTGTCCCGAGCTGGCGGAAGGAGTCTTGAGCCGCTTGCGAGCCAATCTCGTGAAGGGCGATACGCTGGCCGAGGTTGCCTTGGAGCTCGATCTGGGACACAGCCTGCGTCTGGGTGCCGGTGCCCGCAAGACCGGCGGCTACCGGCGCAAATCCATTCTGGCCGACGCCTTGGAGGCGGTGCTGGGCGCGGTGTGCCTGGATGGCGGGACCGAGGCGGGCGCGGCTGTGGTGCAGCGGTTATTCGCTCAGCGGCTGGCTCATCTTCCCACCGAGGGCAATCTCAAGGACCCCAAGACCCGCTTACAGGAATATTTGCAGGCGCGGGGCGCGTTATTGCCGATCTACCAGCTCGAAGCGGTGACTGGTCCCGAACACGACCAGCGCTTCGAAGTCAGCTGCCGGGTGCATGACGCTGCTGCGCCGTTCCGGGGGGTCGGGGCAAGTCGGCGTGATGCGGAGCAACAGGCCGCAAGCCTGGCCTTGCTGGACCTTGAGGGCGACGTTTGAAAATGAGTACCGATCCCGAACACCGTTGTGGCCAGGTCGCCCTGGTGGGGCGCCCCAATGTGGGCAAGTCGTCCCTGCTCAATCGCCTGCTGGGTCAGAAAATCAGCATCGTGACCCACAAGGCGCAAACCACGCGCCACCGCATCCAGGGCATCCACAATCTCCCTGGCGCCCAGATCGTCTTCATCGACACCCCCGGCATCCACGCGGCCGGCAATGCCCTGGGCCGCTACATGAACCAGGCTGCCCGCGGCGCCATGCAGGATGCCGATATCGTGGTGCTGGTGACGGATGCGACGCGCTGGACCGCCCAGGATGAGGTCGTGCTTGCCGCTGCCCGCGACAGTGGGCGGCCGGTAGGCTGGGTGCTCAACAAGATCGATCGGGTGCACCCGCGCACCCGGCTGCTGGCGATCATCGCCGAGGGCCGCGAACGGGCGCCTTTCGCGTTCATCGTGCCGCTTTCGGCCCAGCAGGGCGACAACCTGGCCTCTCTTGAACAGGAGCTGGCGGCCCACTTGCCGGTTGGCCCCGCGCTGTTCGAGGAGGATATCCCCACCGATCGCAGCGAACGCTTTATCGCGGCCGAACTGTTGCGGGAGCAACTCCTGCTGCACCTGCATGAAGAGCTGCCCTATGGCATGACGGTGGAGATCGAGCGTTTCGTGCGTACCGACACCGGGCTGGAACTGGGCGCGGTGATCTGGGTGGCGCGTGAGTCCCACAAGGGCATGGTGATCGGCAAACAGGGCGAGCAACTCAAGCGCATCGGCCGCGCCGCGCGGCTGGAGATCAGTGCCCAGTGGCAGGAGCCGGTGTTCCTGAGCCTGTGGGTCAAGGTGCGCGAGAACTGGGCCGACGAGCCCGCGCTACTCACCCGCTTCGGCTACGACTGACCGGGATGAAGGCAACGCCCGCAAGCCTTGCGCCGGGCTATGTGTTGCATCGCCGGCCGTATGGCGAAACCAGCCTGCTGGCCGAGTTGTTCACGCGCGAATCCGGCCGGCTCGGGGTGATCGCCAAGGGGGCGCAGGGGCGCGGCGGACGCGGGCGAGGCGGGGGTTTGCAACCCTTCCAGCCGCTGCTGGTGTCCTGGCGCGGGCGCGGCGAATTGCCGGTCCTGGCCGACTGGGAGGCGGCGGGTCCGCCGCTCCCCTTGCAGGGGGACGCCTTGCTGGGGGGCTTTTACCTCAACGAATTGCTGTTGCGCCTGTGCCGGCGCCACGACCCCCATCCTGAGCTGTTCCTGTCCTACGCCCGTGCACTGGGGGAATTGGGCGAAGCGCGTCCCCTGGTGCTGGCGCTGCGCTCGTTTGAGAAAGCCCTGCTGGACAGTTTGGGATTGGGGCCGATGCTGACGGAGGACCGCAGCGGCGCGCCCATTCGTCCCGGGCAATGGTATCGTTGTTCCCCCCAGGGCGGACCCCAGCCCATCGTCGGTCCCGGTCGCGGCCCTTGGGAAGTGCCCGGCACGGCCCTGCTCGCGCTGGCCGGGGAACCGCTGGTGATCCCCCCTGAATTGCAGGCGGCGGTGAACGGGCTGTTCCGCGTGCTGATTGCCGATCAACTGGGAGGGGCGCCGCTGCGCACCCGCGCGCTCTGGCTAGCGCTGCGCCGCCCTGCCCCAGCCGATTTACCCCGTGAACCCGAGGTTTGACGTTTCTCCATGCATGCGCTGGCTTTCCTCCCCGCCCTGGGGGTAAACATCGACCATGTGGCAACCTTGCGGCAAGCGCGCCACACGCGCTATCCCGATCCGGTACAGGCCGCCTTGCTGGCGGAGCAGGCGGGCGCGGACAGCATCACCGTGCATCTGCGTGAGGATCGGCGCCATATCCAGGAGCGGGACGTGCGGCTGCTGCGCGCGCTGGTGCAGACGCGGCTCAATCTGGAGATGGCGGTGACCGCCGAGATGCTGGCGTTTGCCGAGGAACTCGCGCCCCAGGCCTGTTGCCTGGTCCCCGAGCGGCGCGCGGAACTGACCACCGAGGGGGGGTTGGATGTCCAGGCTCATGAGGAGGACATCGCTGCGGCTTGTTGCCGCCTCACGGCGGCGGGCATCGCGGTCGCGCTGTTCATCGATCCGGATCCCGTGCAGGTCGCGGCCAGCCTGCGCACCGGCGCCGCCGCGGTGGAGCTGCACACCGGGGCTTACGCCGATGCGATCGCTCCCGCCGAGCGAGCG
>JBARUT010000106.1:0-3118 GCA_049645885.1 Candidatus Macondimonas sp. | reverse complement strand
GGGCCTGCCGGTGGGCGCACCGCTGCGTTTGCGCGAGGTCTATCTGTGTTGCGGCGAGGAGCCCGTGGTCTATGCCTGCAGCCTGTTGCCGTTGGCGGCGGCGCGGGGTCGCTGGCGGGGTTTGATGCGACTGGGCAGCCGTCCCCTGGGTGAACTGCTGTTCGCCCATCCGGATGTTCGGCGCGGCCCCATGGCGCTGGGCCGTCTTCGACCGGGCTCAATCGCCCACCGGGCCTTGAGTCGGGGCTTGGCCGTGCCCCCCGGCGTCGTGTGGGGACGACGCTCGCAGTTCGCGCTACCGGGGGCAGCGGTGGTGGTTTGTGAATTCTTTTTGCCTGCGGCTTTGGATGTGTTGCATGACAAACGCGCCCCGTAAACCCGATTCACTCATGCGGCGACGGGACCGCCTTTGGCAGCGCTGGCCGGTCTACGCGCCCACGGTGCGCGCCCGACTGGGGCAATACGCGCTGTTGATGCGCTGGAATCGACCGATCGGCGCCCTGCTGCTGCTGTGGCCCATGCTGTGGGCGCTGTGGCTGGCGGGCAATGGCCGGCCCAATGCGGGTGTGGTGGCGGTGTTCGTGTCCGGGGTCTGGGTGATGCGTTCGGCGGGGTGCGTCATCAACGATTACCTCGATCGGCATGTCGATGCCTTCGTCGAGCGCACCCGTGACCGGCCGCTGGCCGCCGGGCGGGTGCTGCCGCAGGAGGCGCTGGTGCTGTTCGGCCTGTTGATGGGGGTGGCCCTGGTGCTGGCCTTGTTGAGCAATCGCATGACCCTGTTGCTCGCTTTCGGCGGAGCCTTCCTGGCCGCTACCTACCCCCTCATGAAGCGCTATACCCATCTGCCCCAGGTCTATCTGGGCGCGGCGTTCGGCTGGGCCGTGCCCATGGCCTGGGCCGGACAGACTGGCCAGTTTCCGCCACCGCTGGCCTGGCTGGTGTTCCTCACGGCAGTGGTGTGGGCGGTAATCTATGACACCCAGTACGCCATGGTGGACCGGGACGATGATCTCAAGATCGGCGTCAAATCCACCGCCATTCTTTTCGGGGAGCAGGATCGGGCCATCCTCGCCGCCCTGCAGGGCTTGATGGTGCTGGCCTTGTTCCTGATCGGCCGGCAGGCGGACCTGGGCTGGCCGTATTTCCTGTCCCTGGCGGGGGTGGTGGCGTTGTTCGCCTACCAGCAACGGCTGATGCGGGATCGCAGCCGGGCCGGTGCTTTCGCCGCCTTTCGCAACAACAACTGGGTGGGCGGCGTGGTCTTCGCCGGCATCCTGGGCGCCTATCTGGTTTGAGCCGGGACGTATTGCGGGGTGCTGCGCGCCGGCGTCCATACCTCGATCTGCGTGCTCCCGGCCGCGCGCAGGGCCAGGCTCATCGCCGTGAGCGTGCTGCCGGTGGTAAGCACGTCATCGATCAGCGCGACATGGGCAGGCGGGACGCCATCAATGGTGAAGGCCCCGCGCAGGTTGCGGGCACGCGCCGCAGCGGTGAGTCCCACCTGGGGCGCGGTTGCGCGGATGCGCCGGGCGAGATCGTCGCGCAGCGGGATAGCGAAATGCCGGGCCAGCGGCAGGGCCAGTTCGCGCGCCTGGTTGAATCCCCGTTCCCGCAGACGGTTGGGGTGCAGGGGTACGGGGATCAGCGCTGCAGGCCAGGGCGTATGCCGCTCCGATTGCAGGGCCTGCGCCAGCAGTTCGCCCAACAGGCGAGCCCGCGCCAGGCGTCCGTGGAACTTCAGTTGCTGCACCAGGGCATCGACCGGTAAGGCATAGCGCAGGGCGCTGAAGGCGAGGTCCCAGGCAGGCGGGTGGCTCAGGCAGGCGCCGCAGCGCCATGCCGACGCCCCTGCGGGCAGGGGTCGGGCGCAGCCGGGGCAGGCCGAGGTGTTCCAGGGTAAATCCGCCCGGCAGGCGGCGCACAGGTCCAACCCCGGCATGCCCGGATTGCCGCACAAAGTGCAGCGCCAGGGCAGCAGCCAAGCCATGGCGCCCCGCCGAATCCGGTTAACCACAACCAAGCCTTTTGGTTGACAGCCCGCTGGCTGGCCTTAAGATGCCAGTCCATTGCCGTTGTGGCGATCTGCCAAGGAATACAGCCATGCTCACCCCATCATCCGTCCTCGCGCAATCGATTCGCCATGACTGGTTGGCCGAGGAAGTCCAGGCCCTGTTTGCCTGGTCCTTTCCGGATCTGCTCTTCACAGCCCAGAGCCTGCATCGCCGCCACTTTGATCCCGGCGCCGTGCAGATCAGCACCTTGCTCAGCATCAAGACCGGGGGCTGTCCGGAGGATTGCGCCTATTGCCCGCAAAGCGTGCACTTCGACACCGGAGTGGAGCGGCAGAAGCTGATGGAGCTTGAGACGGTGCTGGCGGCGGCCCGGCGGGCGCGCGACGCCGGTGCCACCCGCTTCTGCATGGGCGCGGCCTGGCGCCGGCCCACCGATCGCAACCTCGACCGGGTCATCGACATGATCGGCGTGGTGCGCGAGGCTGGCATGGAAACCTGCGTCACGCTTGGCATGCTCGGCGAGCCACAGGCGCAGCGGCTCGCCGAGGCGGGACTGGACTACTACAACCACAATCTCGATACCTCCCCGGAGTACTACGGCCAGATCATCTCCACCCGTAGCTACGAGGACCGGCTGGACACGCTGGCGCACGTGCGCGAGGCGGGCATCAATGTCTGCTGCGGCGGCATCATCGGCATGGGCGAGGGTGAGCAGGACCGGGCCGGCCTGCTGGTGGCGCTGGCGAATCTGCCGGCCCATCCCGAGAGCGTGCCGATCAACCAGCTGGTGGCGGTGGAAGGCACGCCGCTGGCTGGGCAGGCGCCGCCGGATCCGCTGGAGTTCGTGCGCGTGATCGCGGCGGCGCGGATCATGTTCCCACGGTCCTGGGTGCGGCTGTCCGCCGGACGCAACGACATGAGCGACGAGCAGCAGGCGCTGTGCTTTCTGGCGGGCGCCAACTCGATCTTCTATGGCGAGCGCCTGCTCACCACGGATAATCCGCTGGCCGATGCCGACGCCGGGCTGTTCCGGCGTCTGGGCGTACAGGCGGCCGAACAGGCCGAACCGGCCTCGGCGTGACGCCGGCCGAGCGCCTGGATGC
>JBARUT010000105.1:0-3289 GCA_049645885.1 Candidatus Macondimonas sp. | reverse complement strand
CGGCTGGCACAGCTCGATGAGCTCGGCGAAGACGCCCGGATGCGGGCGCAGGCTGCGCTGGAACACCTCGAAGTCCAGTTGGCACTGGCGCGGGCGGAAACCCGGGATGCCTATCTCGAACAACGCGCCCAGCTCCGCCAAGCGATCCACGCCCTTGAAGAACGGCTGGACGAGGCAGCCGCCTCGGGCGGCGAGGGACTGGGGCAGCGGATGGAGGCCGAATTGAAAACCTTTGCCGGGCATGCCGACCGGCTGCTGGCCGAACTGGAGGCCCTTGAATTCCAGTTCCAGGTCCATGCGGAAAGCGCCCGTCTGCGTCTGGCAGACGCCAAGAATGCCTTGGTGTTGAAGCTCCAGGCCTTTCGCGAGCAATTGGGTGAGCGACAGGGTCAGGCGAAGGAGCGGATGCAGCAGACCGAAGACGAACTGGGTCAGGCGGCTCGCCACCTGAAAGATGCTTTTTCCAGTCTGCTTGGGCACCAGTGATTCCCTGAGAACAGGCGAGGGTCGATGGACTCTCCCCTGCCAGGTGCCCTTTTCACCACCCGTCAAGCTGTCCTGTAAGCCCCGATGCGCGTGAACCAGTGGTGGTCGCCATCTTCCTCACAGCCGCTCGGCGATGTATTCCAGACAGGCCGCAAGGCTCGTCAGCTTGGGATAGTCCGCCTCGGGGATTTTTTTCCCGGTAGCGCTGGGCATCGAACATCGATTGGGCGCGGAAGCGGTAGGTGCGGCATGCCCGGAAACGGGGTCCCTGACCGGGGCCCGCATCGCTTCGACCGCTTGGCGGGCGGCCTCCACCGCGACCACATCCATGTGCCATCAACCCGGGGGCAGGACACGGCATAATCCTGTGACTTGTGGCAGAGGTCCTTCACGGACGCGGAGCGGGCGATGTGCGTGCCTGGCAAATGAAACAGCAGCGGCGCGGGCGTAAACCTGGTCATCCATCCGTCCAAAATGGGCACTTGCCATTGCGGCGCGGGTCTTACGTGCATCATTCCTTTTTCGGGAGATCGGCCATGCGCTTCATGAATCCCCACAAGCTGCGGCTGCCCACGCCGGCCGAGGCCTTGCCCGGCCACGAGCAGGCCATGCCGGTTCCGCCACGCCATGCCGTCCTCAACACACCCCTCGCGCCGCCCTACCCGCCCGGCCTGTCCGTGGCCTGCTTTGGCATGGGCTGTTTCTGGGGCGCCGAACGCCGCTTCTGGACCCTGCCCGGCGTCCACGTCACAGCCGTCGGTTATGCGGGCGGGCTGACGCCCAACCCCAGCTACGAGGAAGTCTGTAGCGGCAAGACCGGGCATGCCGAAGTGGTGCGGGTGGTCTACGACCCGGCTCAGATCGCCTATACGGATCTGCTCAAGGTGTTCTGGGAGGCGCATGACCCCACCCAGGGCATGCGCCAGGGCAACGACATCGGCACCCAATATCGCTCGCTGATCCAGCCGTCTGATGAGGCGCAGCGGATCGCGGCCGAGGCTAGCCGCCGCGCCTTCGCCGAGCGCCTGAGCGCCGCCGGCTGGGGCGCCATCACCACCGAGATTGTCACGCCCGGCCCCTTCTACTTCGCCGAGCCCGAGCACCAGCAATACCTGGCGCACAATCCGGACGGCTATTGCGGCCTGAAGGGAACCGGCGTGAGCTGCGACTGATCTCGACGTGACCGGGAATCACGCCGCAGCATCGGTGACCCATGACGGATAGAGCCGGCACGGCAATCCGTTTGCCTTTTGCGATTGGCGCAAGGCCATGACGACGCCAGCTCGGCCAATCCGGTCCGAGTGAATGCGGGCGGCTTGCGGGCCGATCAGCAAGCGCCCTCCGGACCAACGCTTCCCGCTAGCTCCCCTCCCATTCGTTTCCTGGCACATGGCTTGCCGGCCTGCCGCCCAACGTCTTCGGCGCAGACCGCGCAATCCGGTATCCTTCCCCGTTGAAACCCGGCTGCACGCCCTGCGAGTGGGCGTGCGCAGCCTGGGCCAGATGGCCCGCGACGAGCTAGGCGCCATCGCCGGAAACGCGGCCTTAGTCGGGACCTGCATGATCCTGATCGTGCTGATCTCGGCGCTGGGGCTGACCGTCGTCAACGCCATGAAGCACATCCCCTGGGCACCGCCATTGTGGCGACCACGATCCCCATCGCCATGCTGATCGGCCTCAATATGCATCAACTCTCCAGCGGTCCCAATCGCTGCTG
This sequence comes from Candidatus Macondimonas sp., assembly GCA_049645885.1. Taxonomy (GTDB): domain Bacteria; phylum Pseudomonadota; class Gammaproteobacteria; order UBA5335; family UBA5335; genus Macondimonas. The sequence goes on along the minus strand of JBARUT010000105.1, from coordinate 1,086 downwards.
TTGAGGCGCTTCGGTGCGGGTCAATCGCGCCGCAGATGGGCGTAGGGTGGCAGGGTCTGGATGCGCGTGTCGTGGCGTGGATGGCCCACGGTGAAGTGATACAGGCTCTGCAATCGGCCGTCCCGCACACCCAGCAGTTCGTGCAGCGCCTCGTCGAAATAGCAACCGATCCCGGTGCCGCGCAGCCCACAGGCTTCGGCGGTGAGATACAGCGCCTGTCCCAGCGCGCCGGCTTCCCAATGCCGCCAGCGATAGCGCCACGGTTCGTCCTCGATCTCGGGCGTCCATTCGGCGAGCAGGGCAAAAGCCACCGCGCCCTGAGCGGCGATGGCCTGATGACAGGAGATGAGTCCGGCGACGCGGCGAACATCCCCAGTGAACAATCGGTACAGAGCCAGCCCGCCGGCCAGCGCGATCTCGGGACAGGCTTCCCACGCCAAACCCTGATCCAGCGCCCCGAGCAGCAGCGCCCGTGCGTCCGTATGGCGCGGCAGGGCATACAGCCCCGGCGTCATGCCCTCCACCCGATGGACGAACAGCACCGGATGCACCTTTGGGGATTCAGGCAGCGCGGACCAGGGCGGCACGCCCAAGCGCGGCACTAACCGGTCCAACAGGCACCGGAATGCCACAAAATCCATCGTTCCCGCCGGGTCATAGGACTGCGCCGAACGGCGTTGGCGCAACAGATCCACCGCTGGCCGCGCATCCTCCGGCGCCGGCAGACAGGGCGCGGCGACACCCTCGAAGGCCGGCAGCGGCGGCGTGGCGGGTTTGGTCGTCCCCTGGCTGACCGCCTCGATCACCGGCCACTGGTACAACGGGCGCGGATCGAGGACGTTGGGTCGCCCGCGCCAGGTCGCTGCCGCCACCCACGCTAGCCAGGATTCGGCATCGCTCGGGCTGGCCACGCCCGGCGCCTCGATGGCGAGCAAGAGGTCCGGATGTTCCGGTTCGGCGCCACCAGTGGGCTGATCCACCCCCAAAAGCCGCGCCACCTGGGCATCGGACCATTCCGTGAGCGGTCGCAGTTGCCAACCCAACAGCGCGGCGCCATAGGCCAGCGCCGCCAAAGCGTGCCCCACG
>JBARUT010000104.1:0-11475 GCA_049645885.1 Candidatus Macondimonas sp. | reverse complement strand
GCTTTGTCGAAGCCACGCCGCGTTACGACAAGAAGGACAAACTCACTGTCCAGATCGAGCTGACCGATTTCTCGGTCTACTACACCCAGGGCGCCTTTGAGGCCGCGATTGCCGCCATGAAGGAAGGCAAAAGCGAAGTCATGTGCGAACAGGGCCAGCTCTACAAGGTGAGCAAGAGCAAGGACGGCATCGTCAACAAGGAGCGCCTGACCCGCCACTGGACCGACTGGGTGGATTACTGGGCGGTGGATTTCGACTACATGAGCCGCAAGGAGATCATCAAGGTGCCGAAGAACATGGGCCTTGATTCCGTCATTCCCGCGAACGCGGGAATCCAGGACGTCGCCGATCCGTTGGACTCCCGCCGGAGCCTGCCCTCGACTCCAATCGGGGGCGGGAATGACGAAGTGGTGGAATTCGAAGAGCGCTGGACCGGCGGCTACATCTTCGAGAACGAATGGCAGAGCTTCCGCACCCGCCGCAACCGCAACCTGGAACTGACCACCGCCCAGCACAGCTACGACCGGCCGGGGCGCTATACGGTGGCGGTGAAGGTGATCGACATCTTCGGCAACGACACCATGACCCTGGTGACGGTGAATGTGGGGTGAAGCAAACATAAAAAGGTAGGCAGGAGTAGCCATGGCAATCGACAGCGACGATCTACTAGAACAGCTAGGGAAACGCTGAAGTATTCAGCGTTTCCCGCAGCGCAGGGACGCGCTGCCAAGATCAGCGGCTGTAAGTTGCTGATCTTGTGAGCCATCGGAAAACCACGCTTTTCCGATGGCGAGAGCTGAGAAATCCAGGATGGATTTATTCAGCGCCTCCCTAGCATCCTGTCGGGCTTAAAGCCGTAGGCCGCCCGCTCGATCGCGCGGCTCGAATACACCCCGGTGGCATAGCCATGGATCAGCAGGCCCAGCAGCACCGACGGGGGATACGGCGACGAACCCCGGCCGGAATAGGCCGATTCCAGCCGCGACAAGTCCAGCTGGTTCACCACATCGACGACAAACCGCACCAGATGACCGGCCGGCAGCCACTCCTGCACCGACGGCGGCAGCAGGTAGTCCGTGTCGCGATTCACAGGGATGAATGGGGCTGCCATCTGAATCTCAGAGCCGCCATTGTATCAATGACTTATTGTGAAACATCCACGTCGGATTCAAAACAAATCGCAAGAGCAAAAACCCGACAGGCTGCTAGCGTAACTTAAGTGCCCCGAATCCGCCCGACAGGCAAGTCTTGTTCCTGGAGAAAACCCCATCGATGAACGCCAGGGCATCGCGGACTTGAATTGTGCCGAATGCAATCCGGCTTGCCTCAGCGAATGCATCATTGGCTCGGCGTGTGGCTAATTGTCCCGTCGCCAGGCCGGCGTTTGCTGCATCTGCGTCAAAAGGCGCAGGTAATGGTCATGGCGCCGCGCCGGGATGCGTCCGTCCTCGCGCGCGGCTCGCACCGCGCAGTCCGGTTCGCATTGATGCAGGCAGTTGGCGAAGCGACAGGGCGCAAGTCCAGCAAATTCCGGAAATCCCTGCAGCAGTTCATGGGGCGACAGGGGCCAGAGTTTGAAATCCCGCACGCCCGGCGCGTCGAGCAGTGCGCCCCCCCCGGGGAGCGGATGCCAACGGGTGGTGGTGGTGGTATGACGGCCGGTGCCCAGGGCCTCGGAAAGTTCACCGACCCGGCTCAGTGCGCCGGGAACCAGTGCGTTGGTGAGCGCCGATTTGCCTACCCCGGACTGACCTACCAGCAAGCTGGCCATTCCCGTCATGTGGTCGCGCAATGCGTCCAGGCCCTGATTCGTGCGACCACTGATACGCAAGCAGGGGTAACCCAGCGCCGCGTACTCGGCCAGCACGTTTTCTGCTTGTGCGCATTGGGCGGCGGGCAGGTCGGCCTTGTTCATCAACAGCAAAGGACGCAAGCCCAGCACGTGGGCTGCGACCAGATAGCGATCCAGCAGTTCGGGTTCAGGCTCGGGCAGCGGCGCGAAGACAATCAATAATTGATCGACATTGGCCGCCGCCACACGGCTATTGAGACGGCCCTCCAGACGGCGAAAAGTCGGACCGCGCGGGAGAACCGCCAGAATTCGCGCTTGGCCACCACCCAGATCCTCGAAGTGGACGCGATCCCCGGTGACCGGTGGCGGGGTAATGCGGCGGCCCTGGGCCCGGAGGCGCTGGCCTTGCGGGGTTTCAAGCAGCAGGTTACGACCATGATCGACCAGGACCCGAGCCCAGTCGGTCTTGACGACCTCACTCATCGGCAGGGAACAGGGCATCAACCTTGGCGGCGCAGATGAAATCATTTTCCGACAGGCCGTCGATCGCGTGGGTGGTATAGCTGACGCGGGCCTCGTTGTAGCCGAACAGGATGTCGGGATGATGGTCTTCCTGATGGGCAATCCACATCACCGCATTGACGAAGGCACCGGTCTGATAGTAGTTGCGAAAGCGCAACATGCGCTCGATCCCACGGCCGTCTTCACGCAAATGCCAGTCGGGATGGAGCCTGGGCAACAGGGTCAGCACCCGCTCGGGCGCAAGCGGTGGCAGGTTGCCTTCGCAGGGGCGACAGCGTTTCTGTGCCAGGACCGGCGTCGCGTCATTCATGAACAGGGTTCCTCGCGCAGCATGGAGGGGGTCATCCTAACCCATTTGATCGTTACGACGGCATACACCTTTGTCCTGCCTGATAGAATGGACGAGCATTCATAATTACAAGGGAATCTCATGACGGTCAGCGCCGACCATCTGATCTGGATCGATCTTGAGATGACGGGTCTGGATACCGATCGGGATCAAATCATCGAAATTGCCACGCTCATCACCGACAAGGACCTGCGGGTGCTGGCCGAGGGGCCGGTCGTCGCCATCCATCAGCCCGAAACCGTGCTCGATCACATGGATGACTGGAACAAACGCCAGCATCTGGGCTCGGGACTGCTGGAGCGGGTGCGGGCCAGCCGCATCGATCCGCTCGAAGCGGAACGCCGCACGCTGGAATTCCTGCGCCGTTGGGTTCCCGCAGGGGCTTCCCCCATGTGCGGCAACAGCATTTGCCAGGACCGGCGTTTCCTGCACCGGCTCATGCCCACCCTGGAGGCCTATTTCCACTACCGCCATATCGATGTCAGCACGATCAAGGAATTGGCCCGCCGCTGGCTTCCCGAGATCAGCCGCGGCATCAAGAAATCTGGCGCCCATCTCGCACTGGACGACATTCGCGACTCCGTCGCGGAGCTGACCTTCTACCGTCAGCACCTCTTCATCAATGCCGCGCAAGCCCCTGGGGCGGGACGCTGATGGGGTAGGGCAGGCGGCTGCTCCATGCGGCAGCTGCGATGACCAACCCCATCCCCAACAGGCTCCAGGCATCGGGGCGTTCGTCCCACAGCGCCCAGCCATAAACCCCACCAAAGGCCACCGCCAGATAGGTATACACCCCGGTTTGGGCGGCTGGTGCCCGGTTATAGGCCATGGTGAGCAGCATTTGCGCCGCTGCGGCCAGCCCGCCGATCCCGAGCAAGGCGAGCCAGTGCCAACCCGTTGGCGTTTGCCAGCCCCACGGCAGGGCCAGGCCCGAGACCAGCGTGCTGAAGAGGGAAAAGTAAAACACCGTGCGCAAGGGTGGCTCGACCCCCGCCATGCGGCGAATGCCCACCATGGCGACGGCGGCAAGGAATCCCGACAACAGGCCGATCAGGGCGGGCGGGGTCATGGCCACTGTGGGTTTCAGGATCATTACCAGGCCAATGAAGCCTACGGGCACGGCCAGGGCCACAGTAGGTGCGATACGCTCCTTCAGCCAGATCCAGGCAATGAAAGGGATGAACAACGGGGCGCTGTAGTTGAGAAGCATGGCATTGGCCAGATCCAGGCGGGGAATGGCGTAATAAAAGCAAGCCATGGCGGCAAGGCCCGAGCCGTCGCGAATCAGGTGCAGGCTCAGGTGATCACTGCGCAAACCTTCGGCGCGTAGTCGCCATAACCAGGGACTGAGCGCGAGCAGCCCGAAAGCGTTGCGGAAGAACACCACCATCGGGTTGCCCAGATCAGGGCCGATCGTTTTGATCAGCGCGCCCATGCTGGCAAAAAGGAAGCTCGACCCCAGGATCAGCAGGGCGGCGGGATGCATGCGCTTGATCACGGCGGATCAGGTATCGGGTAGGACATATGCCCTACCCGATATGGCAGCCAGCCGATATTTTCACGGCGCGACTTTCTTCTCTGCGAGGTAAAGCCAGGTGGGAATCACCGTGTCGGGATTGAGGGACATGCTCTGGATGCCCTGTTCCACCAGCCATTTGGCGAGATCTGGATGATCGGACGGCCCCTGGCCGCAGATGCCGACATACTTGTTCTGCGCCCGGCAGGCGGCGATGGCCATGGCCAGCAGTTTTTTGACGGCTGGATTGCGCTCATCGAACATGCCCGCCACCACGGCAGAATCCCGGTCCAGCCCCAGTGTCAACTGGGTCAGGTCGTTGGAGCCAATGGAGAAGCCGTCGAAATACTGCAGGAACTCATCGGCCAACAGGGCGTTGGAGGGCAGTTCGCACATCATGATGAGCTTGAGGTCGTTTTCCCCACGCTTGAGGCCATTCTCGGCCAACAGGACGGTGACCTTGCGGGCCCCTTCGGGGGTGCGCACGAAGGGAATCATCACCTGAACGTTGGTGAGCCCCATGTCATTGCGAACCCGCTTCAGCGCCTGGCATTCCAGTTCAAAACAGGGCTTGAAGTCTTCCGACACGTAACGCGAGGCGCCCCGGAAACCCAGCATGGGATTTTCCTCATGGGGCTCGTACTGCGCGCCGCCAATCAGGTTGGCGTACTCATTGGACTTGAAGTCGGAGGTCCGTACGATCACAGGATGCGGCCAGAATGCCGCAGCCAATGTGGCTATGCCTTCCGTGAGACGGGCGACATAGAACTCCACCGGGTCGGAATAACCGGCCATCTGCTTGCGGATCTGGGCCTGCAGTTCAGGGGCCTGTTCATCGAAATGGAGCAGGGCCTTGGGATGCACGCCGATCATGCGATTGATGATGAATTCAAGCCGCGCCAGTCCGATGCCGTTATGCGGCAGCATGGCAAAATCAAAGGCGCGGTCGGGGTTGCCGACGTTCATCATGATCTTGACCGGAATCTCGGGCATGGCGTCGAGTTCCGCGGTGCGCAATTCGAACGCCAGCTGACCGGGATAGACCATGCCGGTATCGCCTTCCGCGCAGGAGACCGTGACCGGCTCGCCGTCCTTGATCGTCGCCGTGGCATTGCCGCATCCCACCACGGCGGGGATGCCCAGTTCCCGGGCGATGATGGCGGCATGGCAAGTGCGTCCGCCGCGGTTGGTGACGATGGCGGCGGCCCGTTTCATGATCGGTTCCCAGTCCGGGTCGGTCATGTCGGTCACCAATACATCACCGGCCTGAACGCGGTCCATCTGGGAAATGTCGTTGATGATGCGCACCGGACCGGCGCCGATCTTCTGGCCGATGGCGCGCCCCTGAGCCAGTGGAGCGCCTGGCTTTTCCTTGAGCAGGTAGCGTTCCAGGGTTCGATGCGTGACATTGCTCTTGACGGTTTCCGGACGGGCCTGAAGGATGTAGATCTTGCCGTCGCGACCGTCCTTGCCCCATTCGATGTCCATGGGCCGACCGTAGTGCTTTTCGATGGTCAGGGCCTGACGCCCCAGTTCCTCGATTTCCAGGTCGGTCAAGCAAAAGCGCTGGCGATCATTTTCCGGGACCGGCACGGTCTCGACGCGCTTGCCACCCTGGGCGGGGTCGGCATAGATCATCTGGATCAGCTTGGTGCCCAGCACGCGCCGCAGCACGGCGGGACGTCCGGCCTCCAGGGCGACCTTGTGGACATAGAATTCGTCGGGATTGACTGCGCCCTGGACCACCATCTCGCCCAGGCCATAGGAGGCGGTGATGAACACCACGCCATTGAAGCCGGACTCGGTGTCCAGGGTGAACATGACGCCGGATGCACCGATGTCGCTGCGCACCATGCGCTGGATGCCGGCGGACAGCGCGACCAGGCTGTGGTCAAAGCCCTTGTGAACGCGGTAGGAAATGGCGCGGTCGTTGTAGAGCGACGCAAACACTTCCCGGATCGCGTGCAGGACCGCATCCAGGCCTTCCACATTCAGGAAGGTTTCCTGCTGTCCGGCGAAGGAGGCATCCGGCAAGTCCTCGGCGGTGGCCGAAGAGCGAACGGCGACGGAAATCTCGCCGCCGGCCTGCGCCATCATCTGCTGATAGGCGGCTGTGATTTCGTCATTGAGTCGCGCAGGCAGGGGCGCCTCCAGGATCCAGCGACGAATTTCAGCGCCGGTCTTGGCCAGGGTGTTCACGTCATCCACATCGAGCGCGGCCAAGGTGGAATCGATGCGCTCCTGCAATCCGGTTTCGCGCAGGAAATCCCGATAGGCCTGCGCCGTGGTGGCGAAGCCATCCGGCACATGCACGCCTGCGGAGCGCAAGTTGCTGATCATTTCACCAAGCGAGGCATTCTTGCCGCCCACGCGGTCTACATCGCCCATCCCGAGGCCATCAAACCAGATGACATAGCTTTCCAAGACCAAACCCCCAAGGTTGAGAGGATGCCGTGCATGGGGTGCCGGCGTGCCCGTTCCGGTCATGGTTGAAGCGATTGCCGAAGTCGCCTAACCTGCCGGGAAGGTTTCATTCAGTGGCCGCCTTGTCAAGGGCGGAAGACACTATTGTGGCGCGGTTTTTTAGCGGGCGCAGGTTACCATAGATGGCCAGTAAACGTACCGTTTTCTATCTCTCCGACCGCACCGGGATTACCGCCGAAACGCTGGGCGGAAGCTTGCTCACCCAGTTCGATGGGGTGGAGTTCCGCCAGATCAGTGTGCCTTTTATCCAGAGCGAGGAAAAGGCACGGCGCACGGTGGAGATGATCGACCGGGCGGCGCGCGATGATGGCGTGCGCCCCTTGCTGTTCTGCACCCTGGTCGATGATCGGGTGATCACCATGCTGCAACAGAGCCAGGGCTACCTGCTGGATTTGTTCGGGACCTTTATCGATCCGCTCGAAATGGAGCTGGGCCTGGAATCCACCCACAGCGCAGGGCGCGCTCATGGCATCGCCAACCAGCGCGCCTATCAGGCCCGCATCGAGGCCATGCATTTCGCCCTCGAGAACGATGACGGCAACGCGCCCCACAATTACCGCCAAGCCGAAATCATCCTGGTCGGGGTGTCCCGCTGTGGCAAGACCCCAACCTGTCTTTATCTGGCACTGCAGTTCGGCCTGCGCGCCGCGAATTATCCGTTGATCGAAGATGACCTGCATGCGATGGTGCTGCCAGATCGGCTGGCACCGCATCGCAAGAAACTCTACGGCCTGAGCATCGATCCGGAACGGCTGGTGCAGATTCGATCCGAACGCCGCCCCAACAGCCCCTATTCCTCGCCGAAACAATGCGCCTGGGAAATCCATGAAGCCCAGCGCCTGTTCGAGGTGGAGTCGATCCCCTGGATCAACTCCACCTTCAAGTCGATCGAGGAGATCGCCAGCACCATCGTGGATCAGACCGGCGTGCCCCGGCGCTTTTTCTAGGCGCTTTCCTGTGGGCGAGCCAGATCGGCGCGGCTCGCTTCACGGCATGGGGGAATAAGGTGTCGGATTGGCTGCGGCAGGTGGCGCGGGAACCGGCTGAGGCGTCACCACAGGCAATGGCTGCGGTTTCCGCTTCAGGGGCGGGTTGTAGAACGCTGCGATCAAGGCTATCAGGCTGGTCAGGGCTTCATAGATCAGCGAAAAGCTGGTGTAGATGCTATCCCAGCCATAGGCGGCCACCCCTGCGCCGCGACCCAGCGCCAGGCCACCCACCAAGGCCACAACCACCCAGATCCCAGCACCGGACCAGTGCGGCTGGATGGCGCAGGCCAGCAGTAGCACGCCCAAACCGATCTGCAGGCCGCCATAGACCGCCTGCAGCTCAATCTGACCGGTGAGCGTGGGAGAGGCGATCCCTGTCAGGCGGGTCAGCAAGTCCGGGTACAGCAGGCACAACAGACCGAAGCCGCTGAACACCACGCCCGTTACCAGCAACACCGTGCGCCGCAAATCAAATTGATTGGCCATTTCCAAGATCCCTCGTGTAATGGTGGATTGTTTTTGAATTCGTCCGGGATGTCGCTAGACCGCCGCGTCATCCCCGCCCTTGGCGGCGTGCGCTTGTTCCAGTGTCGCGAGCGGTTTGTCGGTAAACAGGTAGTCGCGCAGTTCCTTGTCGAAGCGGGCATCCCGGCGGCGCAGCCACTCGATCAGCATGGCGGCGTGCTCCTTCTCTTCATCCCGATTGTGCGCCAGGATGGCCTGGAGCTCGGGGTCCTTGCAGGCATCAACCCGTTGCTGGTACCAATCAACGGCTTCCAGCTCTTCCATCAGGGAAACGATTGCCCGATGCAGATCCTGGCTCTCTGGCCGCAGATTTGCCGCCGATTCATGATAGCCTTCATGCGCCATAAGTGCTCCTTAGCCAACGTCCATCGAGGCTGAAAACCTTATCACAAGCTTCGCCCACGCCACGCATCGAGATCCGTTTGTGCCAGGATGACCTGTCGTGAATCTTCTGCCCGTTTCCTCCGTTGCTGATCGCTACGCCCAACCCAATCTGGCGGGTCTTCTGGCGCTGTACGAACAAAACCATGCCGTGCTGGCCTGTCTGCTGGGCACCATCGAGCCTTATCCCTGGGGCGCCGTGGCCCGATCATCCCCGGCATTGCCGGCGCTGTATCTGTCCGTGCTGCAGCGGGATCGCTTCACCACGACTTACCACCTGACGCACTACTTCGGTGAAACGGGCGACCCGCAGGCCATCCCGGATCTGCAGTTGCGGGTGTATCACGATGCCCGGCAGTGCGAGGCGATTCCAGATCCCGTTCCGGAAGCAAGGCGCGGCAAGCCGCTGATTCCCCTGTCTGAACGTTGGGCAATCAATGTGCTTCTGAATAAATGGCTGCGCTATTGCGTGGATCGGGGCTACCGGTTTGGGGTGGCCTTTCCTCCGGTTCCTTTCCAGCCCATCACCGTGCCGACACCAGACCAGGAGTGACGGCGCACTTCTCCCCATCCCATCGGCTGCGCTAAAGTCCATCAATTATGACAACTATGACAACGCCAGGGCGATGGCAAGCGTCGATCCGACCGCTCCAACCCAAACCAACGGCTTAATACGAAGGAGAACGGCAGAATGGCCAAACGGGTGATCAATGGCATCGCCGAACTGAAAGAAATGGTGGGCCAGGAGGTCGGCGTCAGCAATTGGGTGGAAGTCACCCAGGAGCGCATCAACCAGTTTGCGCAGGCCACAGGCGACAACCAATGGATCCACACGGATCCCGAGCGCTGTCGCTTGGAATCCCCCCATGGGATGCCCATCGCCCATGGCTACCTGACCATCGCGCTGACGCCTGCCCTGGTGGATGAGGTCCTCCAGATCAATGGGATGCGCATGGGGGTGAACTACGGCATGAACAAGCTGCGATTCACCGCTCCCGTCCCGGTGGGCAGCCGCATCCGCGTGCGCGTAACGCTCAAGAGCGTGCGCGAGATTGCCGGCGCGATCCAGACGGTGACCCAGCTGAGTGTGGAGCGGGAAGGCCAGGAAAAGCCCTGCTGCCTGGCGGAAACCCTGAGCCTGTACTACCCCTGAGGACGCACCGTGGCCGATGAACTGCCGCTTGCCACCCGCACCATTGCCCTGCCCGAAACACGGCTGCTGGACGTGCTGGCGGGCTTGCTGGAGCGCCGGGGAGCGATGATCTGGCGTTGCCCCATGGTGGCGATCCTCGATCACCCGAATGAGGCAGCAGTGCTTCAATGGCTCCGCGAATTCATCCAGGATCCTCCGGCGCTGACCATTCTGCTGACCGGCGAGGGGCTGCGCCGCTTGCTGGGGTTTGCTGAACGCGCCGGACTCACGCGCGAATTTGGGGAAGCGTTGGCACACCAACCGATGTTGGTGCGTGGGCCGAAGCCGGCGCGAGTGCTCAGGGAACTTGGCCTGGATCCGCGCTGGAACGCAGCTGCGCCCACTACGGCGGGGGTGATCGAGACCTTGCAGGGGATGGCGCTGGCGGGCCAGACGGTCGGCGTCCAGCTCTATGGCGATGAGCCGAACCTGCCCCTCATGGCGGCGCTGCAACAGGCCGGCGCCGTGCCCCGACCGGTGGCGCCCTATGTCTACGCGCCCAAGTCCGACGATGACCAGATTGTCGCCCTGATCAACGCCCTGGAACAGGGCGGCATTGATGCCATCGTCTTCACCAGCCAACCCCAATACCGGCGGCTGCGAGACGTGGCCCAGCGTCATGGCCTGTCCGACGCGCTGCTCCGGGGCATGGCGCGCACCCGGGTGGCGGCCATCGGTCCCGTGGCGGCCGATGATCTCGCACGTCAGGGGATTCGGGTGGACGTGATGCCCACAGACAGTTTCTTCATGAAGCCCTTGGTGACCGAACTGGTCCGGGCCTTCTCCGGTTCTTCCGCTGGAGAAGCCACCTGATAGAACAACTGTAAATCCATGGAATGGTGGTACGGCCTTCCGGCCCTGTTCGCGACCCTGCTGGCGTTGGCGCTGACCGGCCATGTGGCCCTGGTCAAACGCGACCCGCGCGCCGCGACTCTGTGGATCGTGGTGCTGTGGTTCATGCCCGTGTTGGGCGCCTTGATGTACCTCTTTTTCGGCGTTAACCGCATCCAGCGCCGAGCCAGCAGTCTGAATCGACCCATCTGGCCGCCGCGTGGACAAGCCATGCCGAGCAGCCACGCCGCAGCGCTGCGCTTGGCAGTGGGGCCGGGCCATGCGCATCTGACCGAGCTGGCCGAACTGGTGACCCGGGTCACCCATCTGCCGCTGCTCGCCGGGAACACTATCCAGACGTTGGTGGATGGGGATGGGGCTTTTCCAGAAATGTTGGCCGCGATCGATGCAGCGCGGTGCAGCGTGACCCTGTCGACCTATATTTTCGGCAACGATCGTGTCGGTCGCGCTTTCTGTGATGCGCTCGCCCGGGCGCGCGTCCGGGGAGTCCAGGTGCGGGTGCTGGTGGATGCCGCAGGGGAACGCTATTCCTGGCCACCCATGGTGCCTGTGCTGCAAGGCGTGGGCATTACGGTCGCCCGTTTTTTTCCAGGGCGGCGCGCCAGTTGGCTGGTGGGCTTGAATCTGCGCAACCACCGCAAGCTGCTGGTGTGTGATGGGCGGCTGGGTTTTATCGGTGGCATGAATCTCCGCGTTCATCATTGCCAGAACAGTGGTCGACGATTTACTCAGGACCTGCATTTTCGCGTGGAGGGGCCAGTGGTGCGGCAACTTCAGGAGATGTTTGCCCAGGACTGGGCTTTCGCCGCTGGCGAAAATCTTGACGGCGAATCCTGGTTCCCGCCGATACTGCATCCCGCGGGCGCGGTGTTT
>JBARUT010000103.1:0-13226 GCA_049645885.1 Candidatus Macondimonas sp. | reverse complement strand
GGAGGATGCCGAGTATGTTTCCAATGTGATCGCCGCATGGGCGGAGCGTTACCTCGATCGAACAGTTTGAAGAACCGATAACGACTCAAGCACAGCGGCACAACCCTGGGCATGGAGAGCCAGACGGCATTTACTCAAGGGTATTTGTCAGTTGCGGTTACAGCAGTCGATAGGTCGGCGCGGACTGTGGCGTGCAGTGCTGTACGGGGCGAAAGTGGCGCGGCGAGCGAAGAAAGGGTCCGCATTGCCCGTCTAGACGCTAGACCTGACCTCTTTTTTTGGCGCAAGATTTGGTCAATTCACGCTCGGATATTGCACCATTCAGTTGACAAGGAGGTCCGTCATGTTTCGCGTTACCATGCCGTCTCTGGCCATTACGCTCTGTTCATTGGCAATGGCCGCACCAGGCTGGACGAAGCCCCCAACCGAAATAACTTCTAAATTCGCCTCGGTTCAATACCACAAAACAATGGACCCGCAGCGCGGCATCGTTCAGGCGGTCTTCCCCTTTCCGGCCACGTGGCAAATTCACGGCGAACATGAACCGATCTTTGCCTCCGGTCCGGGTGGCATCCGGCTTTATCCGGCCGAAAGCCGCCAGTTTTTCTGGTCCGACGACCCGCAGTGGCGGCAAACAGCCGGGCAGCTGGGCAAGCCGTTGATGGTGCCCCTGCCGATGCATCAGGTCTTGCAACAGATCGTCGTCCCGGCAGCCCAGAATCAGGGCAATCGACTGCTCAAAAGCTATCCGGTCCCCGAAATCAGCGGCTACTGGCAGCGTTTCATCGCCGGTATGCCAAACAACGGCGTACAGCGGCAGATCGAGGCGCTCGGCACTGAATGGAGTCGTGGTCCCGGTGACCGCACCTTCGTGGCCATCGTTCAATTCGTTTCCCGTGATCGACAGAGCGCCTCCTGGCAATTGAATACGCAAAGCCTGTCGGCACCGGAAGCCGCATTTGACCAAGCCGTAGCCGATTTTCGCTATGCGATCGGCAACGGCCAGATCAATCCGCAATGGCAAGCCATGATGAACAAGCAACACATCGACCAGCGGCGCCGAAACGACGCATTCTGGGCCGAAGCCTCCATGCGCAGCCGTGCCGCCCATCAGCAGCGCATGGCGGCTATAGCCAGCGCCGGACAGGCCGCCCGCAGCGTCGGCAATACCTACAGCGAAATTCTCGATATCAACCACGCTGGATACCTCAAGCGCGATTCGATGCAATCAGAAGGCCACAGCGCCAGCATCCGGCAAATCTCCGGCCACACCATGATCGGCAATCATGAAACTGGGGAGCACTATCGGGTCGAGGATGGTCATGACTACTACTGGGTCAACAATGATGGTTTATACATCGCCACTGACAACCCACTCTTTGACCCCAGAAACGATCAGCGCATTAACGGCGAAAACTGGACCCGCTTCGTCAAGGAATAGGCGCACTCAATTGCCTCAGCGTAAGGTTTTGATGATGATTTAGCTATTTGGTCTCTGACAATTAAGAGCGTAATCATCACCTTCTGCCGAATGGCCGCAATCTCTGAAGTAGTCTGCGGCGATGGATGGGGATCAAGCAGTGAATTACCGTGCACTAGAGTTACCGCAGCAATCATATACTCGACATCATTCCCTCAAAATTTCATGATACTTCTATGAATGAATTAGTTAAGATTATTTTATTTACCTTGATCGCTGGACTCGCAATGCCAATTGGCGCAGCGATTGCTGCGCTTGAACGAATCAGGCCGCGTTGGCTGGAAACGGAAGTACGCCATGGTGTAATCGCTTTTGGTGGGGGCGCCCTTTTATCCGCGGTCACCCTGGTTCTGGTTCCTAAGGGTATGAGTAATTTATCTTCGCTTCTGGTCATGGCTTGTTTTTCTGGAGGCGCCATCCTATTCATGGTGCTTGAGATCCGTTTGGCGGCAAAGAATACACCGTTCAGCCAGCTAACAGCCATGTTGTCTGATTTTGTACCAGAGGCCCTGGCGCTTGGTGCTACCTTCACTGTCTCCAAAAAAGCTGGAATGGTTCTCGCCGGAATAATCGCGCTCCAAAATGTGCCAGAAGGTTTCAATGCATATCGAGAACTTATCGTTGCCAGCGAGTATGGTCGAACGAAAATCATAGGTGCCTTTACGTTAATGGCATTGTTGGGCCCCATTGCCGGGACAACTGGTTATATTTTACTGTCGGATAACCCGATGATTGTTTCCGGAATCATGCTATTTGCGGCCGGTGGGATCCTGTACATAATTTTTCAAGATATTGCGCCGCAGTCCAAGCTCAAGAACCATTGGGCGCCACCATTAGGCGCTGCTGCGGGATTCTTACTTGGTATCTTGGGACATATCTCGGTTGGGCCATAACACAATGCACGTTGGCATGTGTTGCCCCCCTTTTACGCATGGCGCACCACTCCCGATAAGCGCAGCCTATGGATGAGCTCACGGAGATCATCAACCAATCTTTGGGGAATAGCAGGAACAGGTCAGCACCATCACAGGCCCGTCAATGGCGATCTGCGCCGCACATAAGGGATGGTGCAAACCTGCTTGCAACGTGATCTGCTTGCGCATTCCCGTGATCGTCCGGCATCTTACCCCCACCCCGCCAACTCCCGTAACACCTCTAAACTACACATCAACGTGGACCAAGAGAGGCTAGTATGATGGTTACGTTGCGACGCCTACGCACGTCATAATACTAGACCTAATCGTTCGTTTCTGATGTTGGAACTTATCTAGTAAGAACCTGTCATTTATTTCATCCGATCGGGAAATTCTTCGAGACTGGATCATTTGCTTTGCGGCATTAACAAGCCAAATGAAGCCCGATCGGGTAGCGATCAGATCCACGAAAGGAGGAAGTAATATGTCACGTTCCATACGCCTTGGATATTTAACCTCAATCAGCTCAATTCTCGTTGCGTCAACTGCCTTGGCACAAAGCCCATACCTCAAACCGGACGATACCTGGATCAGTATCGACGGAACAGTGGAACAAGTCTCCGCGGATTCTTTTGAACTTGATTATGGTCCTGGAATAATCACAGTCGAAATGGATGATCGTGATCGAGACGCTGAGGGTTATAAACTGATGAAGGGAGATCGTGTGAGCGTGTCTGGCATGATCGACGATGATTTTTATGAAATGACCAAAATCGAAGCTGCCAGCGTTTACGTGGAAGAGCTGGGCACCCATTTCTACGCAAGCCCGATCGATGAGGAAGACACCATTTTGGAGGTTGGCCCTATTGAAGTATCCAACACCACGCTTCAGGGGAAGGTTACCAGTGTTAATGCAGATGCTGAGAAATTTACCCTCGGAAGCGGGCAAGGCAAAGTTACCATCGAAGTCGATGAGATGCCCTATAACCCTCTTGACGATGAGGGTTATCAGAAAATCTCAAAAGGAGACGTTGTCTCTGTAACGGGCAATCTGGACAAGGAACTCATCGACGGTTGGGTATTCGATGCCGAACGAGTCACCACGCTCCGTTATAAGGGAACCGAGAAATCCTGATCTTTTCGTGCATTATTGGCTTGATTGGATAACATAATTTTGGGCTGCTGGTGTAGCCCTTTTTTTTGGCATTTTGATGCGCGATTGAGACGATATGACTTGCTCTTGTTGAGGTGTACCTTCCAGCCGCAATATCCGCCAACAAATACAACGGACATGAAGAAGTGCCTTCACCACCGAGCAGATCATCCCCACGGCGGTGTAGTCGCTCGTTCGGACAAAACGGTTTCAGACCCGCCCGCTAATAGGCCTGCGGAGCAAGTACGGTGACATGGAGCCGAGGATACCAAGTGCCTGAACGATTAGGTGTTGGATCCCGAGTACAAGCGGCTCAAGCGGCTACTGGCGGAGGCACATCTGAACCTGACCCTGTTTTGCCGCAATGCAATACTGATAGGATGGCCTCATGACTGCTGAAAGCGCAGAGCTGCGCCGCATCCTGACCGCGTGCCACACCATCGCCGTGGTGGGCCTGTCGGCCGATGCGAGTCGGCCGAGCCATGGCGTCGCCCGCTATCTGAAACAACAGGGTTACCGCATCGTTCCGGTCAACCCGCGCTATGAAGCAGTTCTGGGCGAACGGTGCTACGCCCGGCTGGCGGACATTCCGCATCCGGTCGACATGGTCGATGTATTCCGACGCACGGAGGATGTGCTGCCGATCGCACAGCAGGCCGTCACCATCGGCGCCAAATGCCTGTGGCAGCAACAGGGCATCATGAACCTTGATGCCGATCGGCTGGCGCGCGAGGCTGGGCTTGATTCGATCATGGACCGCTGCGTGGAGATCGAGCACATGCGCCTGCTGGGCAGTCCGCGCCGGCCGGGCACATGATTTCAGCGCCGGGAAAGCAATCAGGATCAGCCCCGTTCCAAGCGCTAACGCGCATTGCAAAAATGCGTATCCAGCCCGTTGTTGTTCATCCCAGCCAGATTGATCTGGGGTTCACTGCGTCATCAGGGTGACATGGAAGAGGACTAGCTTGAAGTCGCCTCAATCACCGCGACTGAAAAGGAGTTCTAACGTGAAACCCTATCTGCTCAGCCTTGCCGCCAGCCTGCTTGCCGCCCCGCTGGCCGTTCAGGCCCAAATGGAAATGCTCTCTGATAACGATCTTTCCGCGATTCACGGGGAAGGCATCTACACGCTCAAGGCAGGAACCGTGGACCTGTACAGCGTCGATATGGCCGATATTGGCAGCTACACCGTTGGCGCGGTCCCGTTAGCTTCGATCTACAATGGGATCTATGATCGCAAGCCCGCATTGGTGGACACGGTAAAAGCACAATCCCTCAATGCGGCGAATACCGCGTTGACTCCAGTGACCGTCGGCCTGCGGGCCCAATTCGCCACCATTCCCGTCTTCGGCGATTATTTGTCGACCACCTTCACGCCGGTTGAAATTTCCTTTACACCTTAACTTCGCGCATCCAGTCCTCTTTCCCGCTGGCGGCGCTCACCGGAGCGCCGTTCTTTCTGCAATCCAACCCGAATACGCCATGTCGCACACCGAAACGCCGCGGCAGGTGGAGTGACATCCCACGGCGCGCCAACAAAAATCAAGTCACCAGGACCGTTCAGCGCGAAGCCAGTTGGGGTCCACCTTTCCGGCAGCTCAGGAAGGCAGACCGCTCCAGCCACTTCCGATCGGGATAATAGGCAAACAGGTACTGATCGTCCTTGAGGACGTCGATCAGCCGGTGGGTCACTTCCGGACGCACGGCGGGGCAGCCAAAGCTGCGCCCCAGGCGACCGGTGCGCTCGATAAAGGATTCGCTGACGTAGTCGGCGCCATGAATGACGATGGCGCGTTCATAGGCGAGATCATTGATGCCGGGCTCCAGCCCCTGCAGACGCAGCGAATAACCGTTGC
The DNA here is from genome assembly GCA_049645885.1 of Candidatus Macondimonas sp. Taxonomy (GTDB): domain Bacteria; phylum Pseudomonadota; class Gammaproteobacteria; order UBA5335; family UBA5335; genus Macondimonas. Next base: position 7,823 of record JBARUT010000103.1, on the reverse strand, counting down.
GGCCATAGTAGCTGTTCAGGGTGCGGAACAATCCCAGGCTTGACTGATGGCTTTCCGGTTCGTTGGAGAACGCATGGGCCAGGGCATCGCCGGAGCCGCGACCATGGGAGACCCACTCCTTGAAGAGCAGCCTTTTGCGGACGAGGTCAAAAACCCACAAACGCGGCTCCGTGGATGGCAAGGAGTAATCGATCACGGCCAGCCGACTGGCATCCGGTGCGGCGCAGTTCAGGGCATTGGCGGCCAGGCGCAGCACGGTGGGGTCGGCGCTCGGCGCCAAATGCGCCAGCGTACGGTCGAGGGGTTGGGACGGAGGGCCGCGGTTCACGGCCTGGACAGGATTGACGGTGAGCAACAGGGCGAGGGCAAGGGTCACGCGGGAAAATGACCGGAGCAGCCGGGAACCTTTCATTGCAAACCTATCCTGTGAATAATGCTGCGCCCCGGTCGAGGGCGTGCTTTCTGTGTTGTTGTGTCATCCCTGCGGGCATTGACAGGGGCGAAGCCACGCGGGCAGCCACGCCGTATCGCCGGCCATTATCACCATAGCGCATCGAATGGCCAAACATGCCGGGCCAGCGCCGCGGATGCACGCTGCCCGTCCCAGGGCCGCCTGTGCGGAGACATGCCCGTACCGACCCGGCGCTGCGTGGCGTCCTCATCGCTCCAGGGTATAGACGGCATCGGCGCTCGAGTTGACACCGCTTTCGGTGCGCAGGGTCCAGCGACGGCTGATCTGGTAGCGGGTGCGCAGGGTGCTGAGCGCATTGAATACCCCCACGCCATAGCTCACGTACAAGCGGGGAGTGATGTAGCGCCCGACGCTCAGTTCACTGGTGGCGGCATCGCCCGTGTTCTTGATTTCGACGTCCTGCACACCGAAGCGATTGCCGATGCGCTGAGCGAGCAATTCCCCGCCCGCCAAACCGATGGCGGCTGCGGCACGGTTCATGGCGGCGCCATCGTCGCCACTGGCCTGGTTCAGCGGCCGTCCCAGCACCAGATAAGCCAGCGCGTCGGATTGTGGCAACAGGGGCTGGGAAAACACTTTCACGTCCGGTTGTTGCACCAGGCCGCGCACTTCGACCCCGACGGTCTGTTCCTGGAAACGGCGGCTGGCGCGCAGGTCGAGACCCGGACTATCCAGGGGCACGCCGGTGTAGAGGATCCGCCCGCGCTCAATGGTGAGGTCCTGTCCATAGGCCCGATAGCGGCCATTGAGCAGCAGTTCGCCGCTGGCCACCGGCAGGGTACCAGGCCCTTCGCGCAGGCTCAGTTGGCCGGTGATATCCGCCTTCAGTCCAAAGCCCTCGAAACGCACTTTCTCGCCCAGGATCACGCGCAAATCCAGCGCCCAAGGCAAGGCGGCCTCATCCGCCTCCGCAGCGGCCCCCACGATCACCTCATCGTCACTGGGGCGCACGGTGCCCTCCAGGTCCTTGGGTTTGAGCAGCGCCTCGGGAACGGTGACCTGGCCGCGGATCGCAAGGCCGGTGGCGGCATAATCCACGCTCATCTCCGGCGAGACCCGCACCCGCGCCTCGGCGGTATCGGCCACCAGTACGTCGCGGCCGGTCAAGCGTGCCTGCAGCCGGGGCTGGCCTTCGTTCAGGGCCATGAGTCCCTGCAGGGACAGGACGCCCTTGCCGGATTCCAGTTGACCGGCCAGTTGGATCTGGTTATCCGGCGCAGGCGTGGCTGCGAGCCGGATGTCGCGCAACTGCAAACCGGCGATGGGCACATTGACGGCACCCTCGGTCAATTGGGCGTTGCCCGAAAAAACCGGCGCCTGCCAGGGACCACGCAGGCCCAGGTCCGCCGTCAGCCGGCCTTGGGGACGGTCGATTTGCGGGATCAACAGGGCCAAGGGCGCGAGCTCATCCGTCTCAAGCTGCAATTGCCCCTCGACGGGCAGGCCGCTCACCTCCCGCCAGCGGCCATCGTAGCCGGGGATCGTGAGTTTGGCCGCGAGGCGGCCCCGTTCACCGGGTGTTCCGGTCAGGGTGGCGACCAGGCCCGTGTCGGTGGCCTGACCGGACAGACGCAACTCGGGGATGGTCAGGAAACGTTCGGGCGGCAGGCCGGCAATGGGGCTGCGCCGTTCCAGCAGCACCCGGTCCGCTCGCGCCATCAGGGTCCCGGTAGCCTGCTCCGAGCTGCCCTGGGCATTGAGCGTCCCTGCCACCGTACCGGCCAGGGTCCATTCCTCGCCCAGCACGGTGCGCCACGGCGCGAGATCGATGCCTGTAAGATTCAGCTGCCCCTGCCAACGCGGCGCCACCCATTCACCATCGGCGCAGAGCGACTGCTTGACTTGTCGCAGGCACAGCTCCCCGAGCCTTGCTTGTTGTTGCCCCAGCTCCAAAGGCGCCGGCGAATCCAATTGCCAGGCCGAGCCGGACTCCGGGCGAACAGAAAGGGCGGTGATTTGACCCGCCCAATGGGAATCCCGCCAACCGCCCGCGGCGGCCAATTGCACTGCAGCGCCCTCTCCTGTGACGTCCAGCGACAGTCGGTGCTCTGCGGGACGGCCGCGCAGCTCGAGCGTGGCCTGTTCCACGGTGCGCTCTCCCAGCCCGAGCTGGTGGACCGCGAGATCGGCCTGCAGTGGGGCATCGCGGCCTTGCCATTTCCCCGTCAGGCTCAGCTCGCCCAACCGATAGGTTTCCCAGCGCACGTCCCGTGCCGACCCATCCAGGCTCAGGCGTGGATTGTCCTGGGCACCCTCCGCGCGCACCGAGGCCTCGACCCGGCCACTGGCATTCGGCCACAGGTCAGACAGATCAGGCGCCCGCAGATTGGCGTCCAGTCGCACTGCCGGACCCCACTCACCTTGCGCCTGTAGCCGGGCCTGACCGGAACGGGCATCCAGACGCTGCAGCGTCCATTGCGATCCCGCGCCTTCCAGCGCCCCCCGCACCTGCACCGGCCGCCCGCGCAACTGGCCTTTAAGGGAACGCAAATCAACCGCGGCAGCCAGTTGCTCGGAGGAACGGCTGCCTTGCGTGGACAGATCAAACCCCAGGCGGCCAGGCCAGCGCGGATCCAGCGAACCCGGATCCAGGCCCTCCCCCTGCAATGCCAGATCCCAGGACACTGCAGGCGTCCAGCCGATGTGGCCTTGGCCACGCAGGTTTCCTTTCAGCAAATTGCTGGCCTCGATGCGTTCCAGCGCCAATCCCTGGCGATTCCCCTGGCCGACCAGCGTGATGCGGGCGGTCTGGTTACCGGCCCAGGCGCCGGCCAGTTGCGCCTGCATGTTCAAGCCGAAGCGCTCCAGCGTGCCGTCCAGCCGAAGCTCGCCAGTCGGGCTGTCGAAGGACGCGCCGGGCCAGCGCAAATCCTGCCACGCCAGCCGCGCGGTGATGGCCTGATCGGCTTGCGCCTGCAGCGGCCAAACCCCTTCGCCTTGCACCTGCCCCAGCGGTGTATCGAGCATGAGGCGGTCCAGGCGTGCGGCTGTGGAATCCACCGCGCCCGCAAGCTGGCCCTCCCAAGGCCCTTCCGGAGTCCCTTCGCCGTGCAGGACTGCTTGCAGGCGCGCCTGGTGCAGATCCCCGTTTCCCAGGGCCGTCGCCGTCAACCTCAGCGCCTCGGGCAGCTCGGCGCGGAATGCATGGGGGCTGAAATTTCGCGTGGTCCATTCGGCCTGCCAGCGCAGCGCGCCCAGAGGTTCGGTGATGCGCGCGGCGAGCTGGTACGCATAGGGTGGTGCCGCGGCATGGGCAATGCCGAGTTCTAGCAGATCGCCGTCCACCGCCAGCTCGCCTGCCCAGGGCGGCAAATCGGAAAGCGGCGCCTGGGCGCTCAGTCGCAATGCCAGCGGCCAGCGTCCGGCCAGCGCGCCGCTGCCTGTGCCGGTGAGCCGGAATCGGGAATGGATCAGGGTTAGATGATCCAGGGTCCACCGGCTGCCGGTGAGACTTAAATCGTCAAGCTGGCCATCGATACATTGAGGCGCCGCATCGCCTGATTGGTAGCAGCCGGATATGAGCTCAAGCCGATCCAACCTCAGTGCCAGCGGCAGGCTGAACGGCGCCGGCGGGCTGGCATCGCCGGGCGGGGCGGCGGGGGCAGGTGGCGCATGATTTCGAAAATGTACCGCTTCTCCTTTGAGGTTTTCGACATACAGCTGACCCCGCAGCAGGGCGGCGGGATGCCAGACAAGTTCAAGTCGCGCGGCCTCCAGCGACCAGGTCGTACCCTGCACCGTCAAGCCCTGGATGCTGAGGGGACCAGCCAGCGGGCCGTCGAGGGTGTCGTAGTCGAATGCAATGGGGGAATAGGGCTGGAGCAGTCGCACCAGGCGATCCGTTCCATCCGGACGGGTAAGCAAGAGGGCCATCGCCCCAGCCAGGGTGAGCAGGACCAGTACCACGCCGATCGCGAGGATGCGCAACAGACGCCTCAAAGCTCCGACCCCAGCGTAAGGTGCAGCCGCCACTCCGCGCCCGGCTCGTTCAGGGGCTGGGCGATATCGAGCTTCAGCGGTCCCACCGGGCTGCGCCAGCGCAGCCCCAGCCCGGCTGCCGTCTTGAGATCCGCTTGAGAATCATCGAAGGCGTTGCCCGTGTCCACAAAGGCCGCCATACCCCATTGGCCCCACAGCATCTGCTCGAATTCCGCGCTGGCTGTCACCAGGTAGCGCCCGCCCTGCACCAAGCCTTCGTCATTGCGCGAGCCCAGCTCCTGGTAGGAGAAGCCGCGCACGCTGTTATCCCCACCGGCAAAGAAGCGCTTGGACAGCGGGACATCGGCCAACTGATCCACCACCGTGGCGCCGGCCTGTTGCCGCAGGATCCAGCGACTGTGCGCCCCCGCCGCATGCACCCAACGCGTTTCCATGAGGGCCTGGCCAAACAGCGCCGTATCCGGGGACAGATTGGCCAGCAAGTCCGTGCTCCAGCGCAAGCCGTGGCGCGGATACAGGGGATCATCCGTGCGGATGTAGGTCCAGTTGGCGCCAGGAAGGATCGAGAAAATTTCCTCTTCGCTGGCTGCATCCGCCAGCTGGAACCGCTCATGCTCCAGGTTCAGGCGCAGGGTCTGGCTCCAGGGCGCATCCCGATCGATCCGCGCCACGCCCGCGCTGAGGATGCGACTGGAACGGTCCTCGACATTCAACTCCCGCAGACCGCCGTTGAAATCCAGGGAATCAGTGACGGGATTGTCGATCGGGATCAGGTAACTGAACTGCGCGCTGGAATCAACTTCGGCCAGTTTCAATTGGCTGCGCCAGCGATGACCGGATGAATTGACCAGGCGATTGTCCCAGCCGAGGGTGCCGCGCGGCCCAGTGTCGGTACCGTAGCCGATACCGAAGGTGTATTTGTGGCGCTTGTTCGGATCCAGCGCCACTTCGATCGGGACGGCGCCATCCACCGCCGCTTCCGGGTGGGGAATTACCTCCACCCGAGAGAAATATTCGGTGTCATCCAGCGCGTATTGCAGGTCCAGCAAGCGCCGGGTGCTGTAGACATCCCCCGGCGAGAAAGGCACGAAGCGGGCCAGAAACTCGGGTTTCAGAATTTCCTGTTGGAGACTGACCGGGCCGAAGCGGTAGCGTCGACCTGTGTTCAGCGTGAGTGTGATGTTGGCCGTTCCGGCGGCAGGATCGATGGCCAGCACGGCAGGATCGTAGGCGGCGTCCAGATAACCGGCCGCAAGCGCCCGGCGGCGCAACAGGGTTTTACCCTCTTCATATTCCCGGTGATCAGCCACATCTCCGGGCTGCAGAGGAAAAGCCTTGGCGGCTTCCTGCAGGCCATCGTTGTCGCCTCCTTCACCACGCAGGCTTAAATCAAGCGTCGCAACCCGCACAGCGGCGCCCGGATCGATTCGATAGCGGGCCAGCCAACCGCCCGCGCGGGGTATCAACGCGCTGTCGATGTGCGGGGTGTAATAGCCGAAAGGCCGCAGCGCCTGTTCGATTTCAGGCTTAGCCTGCAGATGCAGGCGCTGCAGGCGCGGCTCCGACATCGTCGCCGGGTCTTCATGCAACACCGTCAGCAGGGCCCGGACATTCTTTTCCAGATCCCCCGACACCCCCTCCACCTCGACAGTCAGGTTGAGCGCCCAGACGGGCGCCACCCAGAGGATCAGGGCGATGACCGTCGGCACGACGATGGGCCATCGCCTGCGAAAGCGGATCGGGAGCCTCAATCGGAAGCGCCCCGGCCGGGGATTATTCCGTTTCCGCACAGGCCGGTGCAGGGCGGTTGGGCGCTGGGGTGGGCAGCCGCGCCAGGGCCTTGCCGATTACGCTCGCCCAGGCGGGATCGGCCGCTTGTGCCCGCAGGCGGCCCAGGACCGCGCGGGCATCGCTATCGCTGTCGTCAAGCCATTCCAGTCCGTAGAAGCGCTCCGCGATCTCCGGGCTTTGGCCTTCCATCAGGCGATAGCTGCCGAGGAAGGCCACTTCGCCGGCACGTACCACCACGCAGCGACCAGCGCTGGCCTTGCGGTTGAACCAGTAGGGGCGCCTGCCATCGCTGAAGCCTGCCAGGACATAGTTTCCGGGCGCCAGATTCGGCAGCAGGAAATCACCGTTTTCGTTCGGGTAAGCCTTGGGGGTGGTCAAGTTCATGGCGAATCCCTGGCCGGCCGGCAGCACCAGCACGGCATAGGGTCGTGTTGCATCACCCGTCATTTGCCCGGCCACTGCGCCCTTGCCGGCTACAGGCGCGTGCTCAAAGGGATTCGTGGCGCAACTCGCCAGCAGGGCGAGAAGGAAGCTGTACAGAACAAGACCGCGAATGCGCATGAAGATCTCCCGTGGTTTCCACCAAACTATAACCCGAGGATCGTGTGAAAGCCCCGCCAGTGGCGAATTTGGATGTCGAAGTCGGCTTTCAATCCGCGAGCGGCTTGAATGACCATAGGGTCTGGCTTGCCGGAACCAATCACCGACGGCATGTGCGGCACCAAATTTTACCTGGCTCGCAGGTTAAAATGCCGCCATGACCGATGTAACCGCTTTGCTCGATGGACTGAATCCGCCCCAACGCGAGGCCGTGGGCGCGCCGCCCGGACCGGTGCTGGTGCTGGCCGGCGCCGGCAGCGGCAAGACGCGCGTGCTGGTGCATCGGGCCGCCTGGCTGATGGCGGTGGAAGGGGTGTCGCCCTATGGCCTGCTGGCCGTGACCTTCACCAACAAGGCCTCCGGGGAGATGCGCGCGCGCCTGCAACGCTGGGTGGATCTGCCGGCGGGGACGCTCTGGATCGGCACTTTCCACGGCCTGTCCCATCGCCTGTTGCGCCTGCATACCCGCGAGGCGGGCCTGCCCGAGGGCTTCCAGATCCTGGACAGCGACGACCAGCGCCGGCTGGTCAAGCGCGTGTTGCGCGCCCTGGAACTGGATGAGGCGCGCTGGCCGGTGCGTCAGTGCCAGGCATTCATCAACGCGCGCAAGGAAGAAGGGCTGCGCGCCACGGCGCTGGGCGCGGGTAACGATCCGGTCCATGCCCAGATGCTGCGCATCTACACCGCCTATGAGGAAGCCTGTCGGCGCTCGGGTCTGGTGGATTTTGCCGAGCTGCTGCTGCGCAGCTTCGAGCTGCTGCGTGATCATCCCGCCCTGCTCGCCCACTACCAGCAGCGTTTCCGCCATCTGCTGGTGGATGAGTTCCAGGACACCAACACCCTCCAATACCGCTGGCTGCGCCAGTTGGCCGGCGCCCACGGGCAGTTGTTCGTGGTGGGGGATGATGACCAGTCCATCTACGGCTGGCGCGGCGCCCGGGCCGATCATCTGCAGCGATTCCTGAAGGATTATCCCGAGGCGCTGGTGGTGCGACTGGAGCAGAACTACCGCTCCACCGCC
>JBARUT010000102.1:0-8481 GCA_049645885.1 Candidatus Macondimonas sp. | reverse complement strand
CCGCTACAAACTGCTCCTGACGGCGCTTGCGTTCGCCAGTGTCGGGGCTATCGCCTATGCCTGGGTCGATCTTCAGGCCGCCCCCGTATGCCAGGGCGAGGAGGCCCGGTTTGACCCGCAGGCGCCTATCCTTGCCAATGGCTGGGGTTTCGATCCGGCAAACACCCGCGCAATCCCTGCAAGCTCAGAGACGCTGAGCGCGGCGGATATCCCCCGCCTGAAGCTGCAATGGGCTTTCCGTTTCCCGCTCTTCACCAACAAGGCGCGCTCCCAGCCGGCAGTAACGGCCGACACAATCTACGTGGGCAGCCAGCGCGGCTGGATCTATGCTCTGGCTCGGCAGTCGGGTTGCGTGCGTTGGAAGTCGTTTGTGGGCGCTGAGGTGCGCACCGCCATGACCTTGGGGGAGGCACGTCCGGGCGGTGAGCGCCGGCTGTTCTTCGGGGATTTCTTCGGCCACGCCCAGGCTCTGGATGCCGCCACCGGCAAGCGGATCTGGAAGGTACCGGTGGATACCCATCGCGCCGCCACGGTGACCGGGACCCCGGTGCTCCATGAGGGCCGCGTGTATGTGCCGGTTTCCTCCTATGAGGTGGCGCTGCCGGCTTTGCCGTTCTACCGCTGCTGCACCTTTCGCGGCTCGGTGCTGGCACTGGATGCGGCCAGCGGAGAGCGCCTGTGGCAGACCTATACCACCGAGGTTCCCCAGCCCCGGGACCGCAATGCTTTGTTCATGCGTCGCTGGGGACCTTCCGGCGCGCCCATCTGGAGCGCGCCAACGATCGATGCCGCGCGCGGCCGACTTTATGTGGGCACGGGTGAGAACTACAGCCAGCCGACCAATGCCTTGAGCGATGCGATTCTTGCGCTGGATCTCGCCGATGGTCGGATGGCGTGGTCCCGCCAACTCACGCCAAATGATGCCTGGAACATGAGTTGCGTCCTGCCGGCTGGCATCAATTGCCCGAAAAATGCTGGCAAGGATCTGGATTTCGGTGCCTCGCCGGTGCTGATGGCCGGTACGGATGGCAGGGAAGTGCTGGTGGCTGGGCAGAAATCCGGCATGGTTTACGGTTTGGACCCGGATCATGAGGGCGCGCTGCGTTGGCAGCGTCGGCTTGGCCGTGGCGGTGCCTTGGGCGGTGTGCATTGGGGCATGGCCGCGCGCGACGGTGTCGTCTTCGTGCCGATCTCCGATTATCTGAAGCCCATCCCCGGACTGAAAACTCCGCAGCCTGAAGATCCCAATCTGCCCAAGATGCCGGGGCTCTATGCACTGGATGCGGCCTCCGGAGCGCTGCTGTGGAGCACACCGGCTCAGGCAACCTGCGCTGATCCGGAACAATGCTACCCCGGCCTGTCTGCTGCCATCACCGCTTTGCCCGGGACAATCTTTGCCGCAACTTTGGATGGCCGACTGCAGGCTTATGACCCGGCAAACGGGCGATTGCAGTGGGAAACGCCGACTGCCCAGGCGTTTCGTGCGGTAGACGGCCGGATGGCGAAGGGTGGTGCGATCGATAGTGGCGGGCCGATCGTGGCAGGGCGGCAGGTCATCGTGAACTCGGGTTATGGGCTGTTCAGCCAGGCGCCCGGCAATGTGCTGCTGGTCTATACGCCGGCCGAGCCCTGAGGGCCGCTGCCCATCATCCAGGCATAACGAGCCGCACGGAGGCATGGCGATGAAGATTCTGATTCTGATGGGGGTATTCGGTGTGGGTTTTCACGGCCTGCGCACCTGGTTGCTGCGCCGGCCCTTGGCCCCTGTCAATCACGAGCACTTTGGGGGCACGATCTACCAGGTCGGCGAGTCGGTGGTGGCATATCGGCCGGCGCAAGGCGCTGTGCGTCAGAGTGTGATCGCCATTCACGGCTTCCTGGAAGATTTCCGTTATTTCACGGCGCTGTATCAGGATCCGTCACTGGAACTGATCTTGGTCAACAACAGTGGCTATCATTGCCCTGATCGTGAACAGAAGCCCCAGCCCGCCCCCTGGGGAAATGATGTCAATCCCCATGGCATCGGCACCATTGAACACGATGCGTTTGTTTTCAATTTGGCGCTGCAACATCTGGTGACCGGATCCCGGGTGCGCGCCCATGGTCATTCGCGGGGCGGGGCGGTGATCCTGGAGGCGGCGCGCCAGGCGCCTGAGCGCTTCCGCGAGGTGGAAGTCATCCTGGAAGCGCCGGTATTGCCCGGCGGCAAGGGTCATCCCGCCTTGGAGCTGGCCTTTTCCGCTCTCGGCCGTTACCTCCTACCGATCAATTTCTCACTGCTCCGGCATGTCGACACTGTGCGTTTTGGCAGCTTCATGTTTACCCCCTTGACCCCGCGCAAGGCCGAGCTGGTGCGTGGATTGTATTTCTCCCCCAAAACCTTCGATATCGTACTCAAGAATCTGAAATCCATGCAGGACTGGATTGAAACGCGCGATGCCAGTCTGTTCGGGAATATTCCGCATGGTACGATTCTGATCGGCGCACGAGATCTGGTGCTGGATCGCGCCGCCATGTTGCGCAGCGCCCAGACCGCTCACCCCACCTGGCAGGTCATTGAGACCCACGGTACCAGCCATTTCGTCTCGCTGGATCAGCCGAGCGTCGTGCCTGAATTTATGGCCTAAGGCCAGTCCTGCCGCGTAAGCCGGTCGCGAATTGTCAGGCTGCACGGGATTGCCTCGATCAACGCGCGTTGCTGCAGACTAAGGTCCCTGCCATCGAGTGATTTGGAAGCCTGCTACCTCGGTGGCTTCAAGTCCTTGGGTGGGCATCCCTTCACGCTTCGTGATTCGACGTGCGCTGAGCAATCGCAATTGTGCGGGGCGACCGCTGCGATGCTTGCCAAGCAGTGCAGCGAGATGGCCGGATCCAAGCCAAGAATTGAGCCATGCTGAAGTGGATCAGGCCTGAGGCGGGGAGGGCGCGTCTGGCTACGATTGGCCTTTGGGGGTTATGGGAGTGATTTTCTTCTCTGCGGGCGATGGGCGGGGCTGGATAGGCTGGTTGAAAACATTTGACCTGGGTTAATCGTGCTTCCTGAGCGGCAGCATAAACTCGAAACCGCTTGATTTGGATGGGGCTATTGGCGTGATTTATGGCCGGCGCTGGCCGCTTTGGCGGTATTATTCTTGAACGGCTGTTCAGGGATTGTGCGAGCCTCCCGATTCAATTACATTTGTGCGCCTGAATCTCGCGTGATGGAATCCAGTGGCATAAATGCCATACGACGCGAAGATGATTAACAAATACAATAAACTTCCCGTATATGGTCGCTATTTGCTCATGCTGATTCAGGCGCCGGCCTTTACCGGACAGGCAGGGCGGACAAGCTACCGGGACGCATATTCGACGGAAGGACTGACCGAGCAGCGCAGGATGGTTCGGTGTCCGGAGTTTTTTCAGCAACAGGGAGTTCAAGGTGATGAATACGGTTAGTGGTGCATATGGCAAGGGCGGAGCCCAGGACACTACATCCCGTCCGACCAAGTCGGCGGTGCGCAATGTCCAGGAGCAGATGGCGGCATGGAAGAACATCGACTACACCATGATTCCGATTTTCTCAATCCTGATCGGCGGGGTGACAGTGTTCCTGATTGCCCTGACCGTGGGTGACTGGGATTATTGGGCGGATTGGCGCGATCGTCGCTGGTGGCCTTTGGTGACGCCGTTCTCCCTGATCATCCCTGCGGCAATCTTCAATTATTTTTTCTGGAAACGCTTCCGGCTACCTATCGGTGCCACTGCGATGATCCTGGGCTACATGTTCGGTGTGTGGGTCAGCCGCTACATGAACTTCCATATCTTCGCCAACTTCCCGATGAATTTCGTATCCCCCTCGACCTTCATTGGCATGGGGCTCCTGCTCGATTGCACCCTGGCACTGAGCCGCAGTTTCTTTCTCACCGGCTTGGTGGGTGCGTTCCTGTTCGCGATCGTGCTGTACCCACTGAACTGGCTGACCATGGCGCCGTTCCATGTCCCGGTGGAGTACAACGGCTATCTTGTGACGGTGGCGGACCTGATGGGCTACCAGTACATTCGTACGGCCATGCCCGAGTATGTCCGCATCATTGAGGAATCGACGCTGCGCACCTTCGGTGAGGCGGTGACGCCGCTGACGGCCTTCTTTGCGGGTTTTGTCACCCTGCTGAACTATTACTTGTGGGTGTGGATCGGGTCGATCCTGACGCAGAATCGCTGGCTGACGCGTTTGGTCTGAACGAGATTCTGCGCGAGTTTGGATTCAGCCCGGGGAGAGCCCCGGGGTTCATCGAACTAAGGACACCGGTTCGCACGCCGCGAGCCGTACATTCTGGGATTGCCGAGAACATCATGAACACAATGAAACACATCAGGTACCGAAATTGGGGGGCCTTGGCCCTCGCCATGTTGCTGATCTTGGCGGGTCCGCTCTACAGCCCGCCCGCCGACGCTCACGGTGAACGTGCCCAGCAGGCCAGCCTGCGCATGCGCACCCTGCATTGGTTCGATACCGAGATTCAGCCGCGCAAGGTCGCGGTGAACGAAACCGTCCGCGTCACGGGGCGCTTCATGCCGTCTCAATTCTGGCCGGAGCACGTCCGCTCGATTGAAGAGACCGCATTTCTCAATATCGGCGTGCCCGGCCCCGCCTTCCTGCGTATTGATTCACGGGTCAATGGCGTGCCCATGATCCGTTCCACCCGCTTCCATCTGTCCAAGATCTATGAATACGAAGTGGTACTCAAGGCGCGGGCGCCTGGTCGTTATCATATTCATCCGGTGATCAGCGTGGAAGGCGCGGGTCCCATCATCGGGCCGGCCTTTTGGGTGGAAGTGACGGGTGACCAGAATGACTTCAAACACACCATCACCACCATGACCGGTGAGGTGATCAACCCCGAAACTTACGCTATGACCAGCATCCTGTGGTGGAACGCGCTGTGGTTCGTGATTGGGATTGCCTGGCTTGCCTGGTGGTTCCGTAAGCTGCCCGTGATCATGCCGCGCTACATCAAAGTGGAAGAAATGGGGGATGATGCCAACAAGCTGATCACCATTCCGGACATGATTGTGTCGGCGTTCTTCTTCGGTTTCGTGATGTTGGTCATCGCCGGCGGGTTTTTCTGGGCCAACTACCAATACCCCATTACCTCTGTACTGCAGACGGGCAAGGTCGAGGTGGAGCCCCTGCCGCAGCCACCCCAGTTGGTGGAAGTGGAAGTGAACAAAGCCACCTACCGCATTCCGGGTCGCAGCTTCCAGGTGGAGATGACGGTTACCAATCGGAGCGCGCGGCCGGTTCAGATCGGTGAGTTCACTGCGGCCAATATCCGATTCATCAATGACAAGATGTTCGACATCAAGCCTCAGGACGCGCAGGATCTGGTGGCATCCTCTGGATTGCGGGTCGACAATCCCGCGATCCAACCCGGGGAAACCCGTACCATCACCATCTACGCAGATGACGCGCTGTGGGAGACCTATCGCTTGACCAGCCTGATCAATGAGCCCGATGGTCGGTTCGCTGCCTTGCTGATGTTCTTTGATGATGAGGGAACCCGCTACATGAATGAAATTGGTGGCCCCATGATCCCTTCCTTTGGCTGATCTTTAAGTCCAGTCAGGCCGGCGCTGCGATTTAATGACTCAAGGCAGCGCCGGCTTGTCCGGGCATCACAAGAATAAGATCGAGCATGCGGGCATCAAGGAGAATGAGATGTTGAAGTCAAGTATTCCTGATTTGAGCCGAAGCACTGGATTGGCTCGAATGACCCTTGCCATGCTGTTGGCCCTGATGACCAGCGTGGCTTTTGGCCACGGTGGGGTATCGATCGAAGATGACATGTGCGTCATGCAGGTCGGGCCTTACCGCGCCCATTTCACCGGCTATCAGCCCGAACGACGTGCCACCCAGGAATTCTGCGAGGATATTCCAGAGACGGGCCGGGTCATTTTTGCCATCGACTACATCAGCGATGAGCTGCGCGGGATGGAAACCGATTTCCGCATCATCAAGGATGTCAACAATATCGGTATTCGGGCCAAGTACGAGGACCTGGGAACCAAGGAAGATATCGAGCGCGCAACGATCTTGTATCGCGCACCGCAAAGGCAGCCCACAGGCACTTTCACCGTAACCCATACTTTCCCGGAAAAGGGGCATTTCATCGGCATGGTGATTGCCCGACATCCAGAGACGGGCAAGGAATTCATTTCTGTCTTTCCGTTTGCCGTCGGCATCTTTCGCTGGGGCGCCATCGTGACCCGTATCGGTCTTATCCTTGTCTTGGTTGGCGGCGTGGCAGCATTCCTCATCACGCGAGCCATGCGCAAATCTGCATAGGCGTTGCGGATGACATTCGCCACGGATTAGAAAATAACGCCAAGGCCATGGATCGGCCTTTCCAGGGAAGGTTTCTTTCGTGGGTTCATGGCCTGGCGAAAGTTCTTTTCAGGTAGTCAACAATTTTTACTCCCCTAGCTCGCGTTGGCCTGAATATGACGATAGGCGCCAGCCTTCTGGAGGGAGTCGGGCGGTTCCATGCAACGACGTGCACTGTGGTTTGCCTTTTTATTTCTGACCATTGCCGGGATTCTGCTGCTGCCCAAACAGTGGTTCCCATTGTCCTGGCAGATCCAATGGTATCAATGGGTTGGGCCGGGCGCCTACCATTCACCACCGCCCAGCACGGAAACGCCTGCCTTGTCGTCGGAGGAGTATTGCCCCGATGACATTCGGGGCTGGCGAAAGGCTGCGGCAATCGATGGCGTCGAGATTTCGGCATCGCCCAACTGTCTTCCCGACAACCCTTATGTCGTAGCTGCGGCGGTCAAGGGAACCAACAAGGTTTCTCCCGCAACCTTGATGCAATCCGGTTTAACCCCAGACGCGGTCGTGATGGGTCGGGATCTCGATGGCGACGGGGATCCGGATGAAATCCACATTCGACTGGAGGTCACTGAGCTCAATGGCAGCTCCCCGGACCGCCCGGATCCCATGACTCAGTTCGATATCGCACCCGGCATTCGACCCGGGCTATGGGTGTTTTCCCCCAAGACCGTGGGCATGTCCACCGAAAACTTCGAATCGGTGAAAGCCAACCCGCTGCTACGCGCGCCGAGCCCGGTGATTCGCGTGGAACAGGGCGACAAGATGTTCATCACGCTGGAAAACACGCATTACATGCCTCACACCATTCACCTGCATGGCGTGGATCATCCCTTTTCGCAGGATCACGGCATGCCGCATGACGAGAGCATGTCCGAGCATGAGTTGCACGGTCATGACAATCCGGCGGTGGGCATTGGCAATGATGGGGTGCCCGAGACCAGCGAAATTCCCTCCATGCCGGCGCGCAGTCACACCTACATGATCCAGCCCCGCGTGGCGGGCACCATGTTCTATCACTGCCATGTGCAATCCAATATCCATATCCTGATGGGCCTGCAGGGCATGTTCGTGGTGGAGGAAAACCGGCCGAACAACTGGGTGCAGACCCTCAACATCGGGGCCGGCCACGTACGGCATCCGTCAGTTGCGGTGAAAGAACAATTCAATCGCGAATATGATCTTCACTATGAAGATATCTATACGGGGCTCAGCGATGCCATCCAGGGCCCGATTGACCCGCGCCTGATCATCCGCGACGCCCACCGGCGCTTTGATATCACCCAAGCCAAACCCAGCTATTTCCTCCTCAACGGTCTGTCGTTTCCCTATACGATGCGGGAATCCCTGGTGATCGTCGCGCCCAATGAGCGAATAAAGCTGCGTATGCTCAATGGTGGCAACAAAAGCGTTCCGGTCCATACCCATGGCCATAAACTCACCATTAGCCATCTCGATGGCATTGCGGTTCCTGTCGCCGCGCAGGTCATGCGGGATGTGGTTACCCTAGATTCCGCCCAGCGCGTGGATGCAATCCTCGATACCACGGATGATGGTTTGCATAGCTATGGGTCTGGCATCTGGCTCATGCACGATCATCAGGAGGTGGCCCAGACCAATGCGGGCATCGGACCGGGAGGCAGCATGAACGCCATTGTCTATGAGGCATATCTTGACGAAGGCGGCTTCCCCAAGGTTCAAGGGGTGGAATGGAAGAAATTCTTTACCCCCGAGTTCTACGAGCGCCGGATCCCGGTCTGGACCGATTATGATCCTCTGAACCGCTTGTCCGATGTCACGGGTAGCCCCCGCGAAATGATTCGGTTCTTGCTGCTGGGACTGGTGGGCGGTTCATGGATCGCGGTGCTGTTTGTGTTGCTGCGTCCACGCCGACGGGTTGTGGGAGGATAAGGCCATGCGCGTGCGTTATCCGGCGATGCTGGCAGTTTTAGGGCTGGTTCTGACGCTGGCTGCTTGGGCCGCATCCTCCTCGGAAGAAGAGAAGACGTCCCCCCCTGTGGACCACTCGGGGATGGACCACGCGGGGAGGGACCACTCGGGGATGGACCACTCGGGGATGGACCACTCGGAGATGGACCACTCGGAGA
>JBARUT010000101.1:0-4871 GCA_049645885.1 Candidatus Macondimonas sp. | reverse complement strand
GCGCCGACAAGGCTTCCGCCTTCCCCGTGATCCTTGGCCTCCTTGCGATTGAATGCCCAGGGCACATCCCGATTATGGTCCCGGGCCAGGGCAATGGCGGTCGCCGTCACCAAGGGAATGCCTTTATAGGCAGGTCCGAACAGCATGTCGAAACCGATACCGGCCTGGATCAGGGCGCTCGCGTAGAACCCGCCCAGGGCCGAGAGCGCCGCACCGGTCTGGAATTGGCCGGCATTGAAGAAATAGGGGCTGATGCGCCCGGATTTGAGCGTGAACTCACCGAAGCGCAGCGCGCCTTGGTCGATGGCGAAACGCACGAAATTCTGCTGGTTTTGGGGCATGGATGGACTCGTCTGGGGGCCTATGAGCGGGATGCCATGATACAGGGGCATCTCAGCGCTTGCGCGGCTGGCCGCAGGTGATGGATCCGCTCTCCTGATCATCAAGCCATATTTCCCAGAATATTTCCCGGATATAAATTCTAAATAATTATATATTTCTAATTTATAATTTCTTTATTGAATTTAATTCTCGGCTTAGACTGCGCTGAAACCATGGCGCGGGACCAATCCGATGCAATCCATCCTTGCTCAACAAATCAATGCCCTTCGGGCCAAAATCCTGATCGTGCCCGGCAAGGGCAATAGCGAATCCGGGCACTGGCAAAGCCTGATGGAAGCCCGTCTGCCGGATGCCCGGCGGGTGGAACAGGCCAACTGGCAACAGCCTTCCCTGATGCCCTGGGCAGAACGAATAGCGATGGCAGCCCGGGAACACGACGGCCCCGTGCTGGTGGGGGCCCATAGCTTCGGTTGCCTGGCCACCGTGCAGGCCTTGACCGTCCTGGACGCGCCGATTGCAGCCACCCTGCTGGTGGCGCCGGCCGATCCGGATCGCTTCGGCATCGATCCGACCTGGCTGCAATCCGCGCTGCCCGGCGTCCACCAGATGGTCATCAGCAACAATGACCCCTGGCTGAGCCTGGAGCGCGCGCATGCGCTGGCGCGGGCCTGGAAGATACCGGCCCTGAGCTTGGGCAATGCCGGCCATATCAACGTGGCAGCGGGATTTGGGGCATGGCCGCGGGGAGATGTTCTGCTCGCCAAGCTCTTGGCGCGCCTCATCGATCAATCCGCTGCCGGCGCATCGCTGCTGCCTGCAGACCCACAATCCGCCAATCCCCCATTACCCAGCCAATTCGCCCGGCAAGGGATCGCCTTATGAAATTCAAGACCGATCCGCCCACCGAACCAACACTCAGCCTCGACATCCCGCAGGAGACGCCAGCGACACGCACCGCCCCGGCGCAGGTGTTGACCTTGAACAAGCTGGCTCAGCAACCTCATTCCATCCGTGCCAGTGCGCTGGTTTTTGCCGACCCCCGTTCCCAGGAACTGCTTGATTATCTGGAGCGCATCAGCCCCAGCGATGCCAACGTCCTGATTCAGGGTGAGACCGGCACGGGCAAGGAACTGGTGGCGCGCCACGTCCATGAGCTGAGCGGCCTGCAGAAGGGGCCTTTCGTGGCCATCAATTGCGCGGCGCTCAACGAAAACCTGCTTGATGCCGAGCTATTCGGTTATCGCAAAGGCGCCTTCACCGGCGCCGACAGTGATCGGGCCGGCTGGTTTGAAACGGCGCAGGGCGGAACCCTGTTTCTCGATGAAATCGGTGATTTGCCGCTGGGCGCCCAGGTCAAGCTGTTGCGCGTGCTCCAGCAGCGCGAAGTGGTGCGGGTGGGCGCGCGCACGCCAGTGCCGGTGAATTTCCGTCTGATCGCCGCGACCAACGTCAACCTGAAAGCCGCAGTGGAAGCCGGCCATTTCCGCGCTGATCTGTATTATCGGCTCAGCGTGGCTGAAGTCCGGCTGCCGCCGCTGCGTGAGCGGCCCGGCGACATTGCGCCATTGGTCAGCCATTTCCTCGGCATCTATGGCCAACGGCTCGGATATCGGGATGCGAAAATCCAACCGCAGGCGCTGCACCTGCTGCAGCATTACAGTTGGCCGGGCAATATCCGGGAGCTGGAAAACGTCATTCATCACACCCTGCTGGTCTGCCCCGGTACCGAGATTCGTGCCGAGGACATTCACCTGCCCGATCGGCCGCAGCGACCCGGCGAATCGGTGACCACGCCAGAAGCGCGACTGCAGCAGGTCTTTCGGGAATTAATGGCCCACTCGACTGCGGATTTGCATGCGGTCAGCGAGCGGATCCTGATCGAAACAGCCTATCAGCACAGCGGTGACAACCAGATCCAGGCTGCGAAAGCCTTGGGGATCAGCCGCAATGTCCTGCGTGAGCGGCTGCAGCGTCTTGGCATCATCCCTTACCCCCCCTCGCGCCGATCGTGAGCGGGGGTCTTGTCCGCGCGTTTCAGGCCTGCATGTCTTGCCACAATGCGCCGGCCAGCCGTTCGGCAGCCCGGCGAATGTCGGGGATCGCAGTGCATTCCAAGAGGACGCCTTGCATGGGCGCGCCCAAGCTATGGAGTCCAGGGGAAATTGCCCCGTTCGCCCCACGCAACGCGCCGGCAGGCGTGGCGTCAAGGCCCATGCCGAGCGGATGGGCACGCACATGGCCGGCCGCGAACAACTGACGCAGCAGGGGGTCGCGACTGCGTTCATAGTGGACCTCGGGACCGGTCGCGTTGACCACCAGATCGAACCAGCCTTCCTCGCGCGAAGCTTGCCCCCGACGACACCAGCGCGCCTCGACCCGATTGCCGCCCTGGCGCAGTCTTTCCAGACGCGCCGGCAGGATTTCGAGTTGCCCCGCTTGCCGTAACTGCCGCAGCGTTTCGTGGTTCCGGTCCGGAATACGATGCCGATGGATTGCCCAAAATGCCCGCCCGTGCCGCAGGAAACGCGCCTGATCCGCAGGCGACAAATGCGTCCAGAGGGTCTGCGCCTTGACCCGCAGTCCGTTCATCACGCGCTCCCAGGGTTCGCCCGCTGCCACCCTCAGGCGCAGTTGCCGCAACAAGCTGCGCAGCGACGGGGGCGTGTCCGATGTATCAAAATCAAGCGCTTCCTGGGTACCCCAGGGCAAGGGCAGACGGCCATGGCGTGACAGGGCAGTCAGATGCACGCCGTTGCGAGCGGCCGGCGCCAGACTCAGGACGCCATCCACCATGGTCAGTCCCGTGCCGACGAACAACACCCGGCTGTGCGGCCTGATAAAGTCTTCGAGTCGACATCGCCAAGGGTCATTCACCACCAGACGCTCATCGATGAGCTCGGCGCCGGGCAACATCCGAGGCGGCAGATTGCCGATCGCGAGGACGACGGCATCGGCCTGGATGGCGGCGCCGCGTTCCAGATCAACCCGCCAGCGCTTTTCTTCCCGGGTCAGTCCACAGACACCAACACGCACGCGGATCACCCGCCCGTCAGCGCGCAAGGGTTCAATCAGCGCGTCGAGATATAGCCCATACAGCTGGCGCGGGACGAAATCGGCCGCGACCACCGGCGGATCGATCCCCAGATGGTTCAGCCAATGCAGAAAGCCCCCGGGATCATCGGTCGCCGCACCCATGTTGCCCGCAGGCACATTCAGCACATGCCGATGGTCGCAGCTCGCATAGGCCGGGCCGTTGCCCGGATGGCGATCCGCCAACACGATACGGCCCCGAAAACCCAGGCGATCCAGATGGTAGGCCACCAGTGTGGCGCTGGCTCCCGCCCCGATACAGACGATGGTCTTGGTTCTCAACAGTGACTCCTGATGCGGGTTTCCAAGCAGCCATCCATCCATCGCGAAGCACTCCCTTCGCGCCTGCCGTCCAAGCAGCAGAGCAGGACAATGGCATCGAATCAGACCGGATGATGCCGGGGCAGACCCCGGCGTGGGCCTCCACGCCAGTGCATGATGGATGCCATGAGTCAACAAGCTGATATTTATATGATGACGCGGAATATGAGACTTTGCCTATGCTGCGAGCTCAGCAGTTGTGCTGAATTTACAGCAATGGGGCCGCCGCGCGACGTCACTTTTAGTTTGTTTTGCTCGGCTCGACGCGACATGCGCTCAGACACTGATGGTTTGCCTGTAGCGAATCCAGACGGCTTGAGGTGCGGTCGGCCTCCACCGAATCGAAAGTCCTGTCCTGCGGAATCCTCCTCTTCGGGGTTGCCCGGATGCCCATGGAAATAAATCTCCATGGCCCTCCATCGATTGCCCCGATTGGAGTTGGTGAATAAAGCCGCAGTAAAATCAAAAAGTTCGTCCAATACCAAATGACAGAAGTGGCATGGACATTTCCCCGTTGGGGATAACAATATCCAGCGATTGATCCAAGGCGCGAATCTTCAGATTGATTTCATCGACATAGACGCGCAGGTATTTCGCATCAAGCCGCATGAACCACTGATCGGTTACGTCAAGCTGAACACCTGCTTGCACACCCCAGCCCCAGTTTACTTGCGGAAATTCAAGTGACAACACATTGTCAACCAGGGGATTGGTCACATCGGCCTTTCGAATCCAGGCCAAGGCGGGTCCAGCACCCACATAAGGGCGGAACGCCTGATTTGGAAACGGTCGATACAGGATATTGAATAACAGAGGGATGAATTCTCCGGTCTTGAATTCAGCAAAATGCCCTAGCGGTGCCAACAGGCCACCACCAATAAAGTCAATGGAGCCCGGGATTCCAGCCACCGCCTCGACCGCAAACCGCTCGGTAATCTGATAACCCAGGCTACCGCCAATCAGGGAAATGTCAGGGATATCGATTGCGGTCCCCGGAATCGCAGTTTTGTTGCCCTTCAAGAGTTTGCCAAGTACCGGAATCTTTTTATCCAGCGTCACCGTTGGATCATCATAGCTAAGATCGGGATAGATCAGGGCAGAGCCGGCGATAAAATAAA
>JBARUT010000100.1:0-6015 GCA_049645885.1 Candidatus Macondimonas sp. | reverse complement strand
CCATGCCGCGGATGGCGCCCCGCTGCACCCCGGCCGCCTGCAGGAAATCCGGATCCAAGGTAAGCATGGCGGCGTTATAGGCGCCGGCGGAATGTCCCATGAGCACCAATGATGCGGGGTCGCCGCCGTAAGTCGCGATATGACTGCGCGTCCAGGCCACTGCCTGCGCGGCGTCCTGCAAAAAGGCCGGATAGCGAACCGCCGGATAGAGCCGGTAGTCCGGCACAACCACCACCAGGCCCTGACGAGCCAAGGCCTCGCCGACGAAGCGATAATCCCCGCGCGCGCCTTCCTGCCAACTGCCGCCGTAGAAAAACACCGCCACCGGCGCATTCCGGGCCCCGCTGGGCGCATACACATCCAGTCGCAGGCCGGTGTGCTCATCGAACACAATGCCGGCCTGGCGTGTATAGCCAAAACCCGGCGTCAAGGCATTGAGCAGCATGGTTCCCGAACAACCCGCCAGTGCCAGCAGGCAAAGCAGCAGGGTCAGCCTGCCGAGGGTGCGGGTGAAGCCGAGAAGAGGGTGAAAACCGGTCAAGGCAAACCGAAACGCCATGCGCTGCCCCGGATGAAGGCCAGAATGGATCTTCAGCATACAGGGTCCGGAACGCCCTAAAAGCATGCGCCAAGGCAGACATTCACACGACTGTCATCTGATTTTGCCCGGCCAAAGTGGCATGATGATGCGAGAATTTGAATTTGTGATGGGAAAAATGATGTTTCGCGTTCTGGTCTTCAGCACCCGCCCCTACGACCGTGAGTTCCTGGAAGCGGCCAATACGCAGGCAGGCTACCGGTTGCACTTCCTGGAAGCGGCGTTGCGGCCCGATACCGCTGCGCTGGCCGCAGGCTACCCCGCCATCTGCTGCTTTGTGGATGATGAATTGAGCGCCCCGGTGTTGACGGCCTTGTATGAAGGCGGCACCCGGCTGGTGCTGTTGCGGGCCACGGGTTTCAACAATGTCGATCTGGCGGCTGCGGATCGACTGGGCATGACGGTGATGCGCGTCAGCCACTATTCGCCCGAGGCCGTGGCCGAATTCGCCGCGGGCCTGTTGCTGACCCTGAACCGCAAGATCCACCGCGCCTACAACCGGGTGCGGGAAGGCAATTTCCTGCTGGACAACCTGCTCGGCATGGATCTGCATGGCAAGACCATCGGCATCGTGGGTACCGGCCAGATCGGTCGTGCCTTCGCCCGTATCATGGCCGGCTTCGGCTGCCGTTTGCTGGCCTTTGATCAGATGGCGGATCCCGAATGTGCGGCACTGGGGTTGCGCTACACCGACCTCACCACCCTATTGCAGAGCGCCGACGTGGTCAGCCTGCATGTCCCCCTGACGCCCCAGACGCACCATATGATCAATGCCGAAACACTGACCCTGATGAAGCCCGGTGCCATCCTGATCAACACCAGCCGCGGCGCCCTGGTCGACACCAGCGCCCTGATCACCGCGCTCAAGCAAGGCCAGGTCGGCGCCGTAGCACTGGACGTGTACGAGGAAGAATCCCACCTGTTCTTCCAGAACCTGTCCGACCAGATCATCACCGACGATGTGTTCGCGCGGCTGTTGTCCTTCCCCAATGTGCTGGTCACCGGCCATCAGGCCTTTTTCACCCGCGAGGCGCTCACCGCCATTGCGGAAACCACGATCGCCAACATCGGCGACTTCCTGGCCGAGCGGGACAGCCCCAATCAGCTGGATCCCCGCCAGGTCACGGCCCCTGCCTCACCCGACCCAACGGATTAGCCCCCAGCTCGGGTGCATGAACCCGGCCTGGAAACACATCAGGAGGCCAAGTAACGGGAAGGAGTGATCCGGTCGCCGCATGCGTGGAAGCACGGTCAGTGCTTGCGGCGTTTTTCGTCGCGCTCCCGAAAGTAGGCATCCCAGCTACTCTCCAGGCCGCTGTCGTCCTCTTCCCCGCTCTCATCCGACTCATCACCCGTATCGGCCGAGCGCAGATCGAAGAGAATCAGCACGCCCAGCACCAGAATGATGAGCACTGCTATGGGCAGCCAGAAATCCATGCTTGCCTCCTCGCCAAGGGGGAATCAATGCCCGACGGCGACCGCCGCTCAACGTGCAACCCTTGGCCCGTCCTTTGTCCAAGGTATGATAGCCCATACTGCCCTCAATGAATGACGCCATGCCCCCCGGAAGCTTGACCATGCATACCCGGATCGATCCCCTACCCTACAAGAACCCACGCCGCACCGCGCCGCGGGCTGTGAGCGGCCGATGGGGATGGGCGCGGGCGGGAATCCTGATATTGCTCGTGCTGGCGCTCGTCGGTTGCGGCCGGAACGCGAAAAAGGACGATCCCAGCGGGCTTTCGGTCAACGGCGTCGATCTGGAAGTGAAGATGTCGGCCAATGTCTTCATCCCGCCCCTGGCGCCGCCTGTGCCCGAAGCGCGGCGACGCATCTATGTGGTCGGCACCAACACGTCCACTGTCCATTCCGCCAATGACCGACTGCAGCCGCTGCTGCTACAGCAGCTCGCCCAACGCGGCTATGTGATCACCAACAACCCCGCTGATGCGCACTACATGCTGTTGTACAACGTGTTGTATGTGGGCAAGGAAGTACGCGACCTGTCCACCGTCACCGCCTTGGCCACGGGTGTGGGCGGCGCCGCCGTGGCCGCCACCGTGGGTCGGCGCAACGAAGTGATCCAGAACGCTGGCATCGGCGGATTGGTGGGCACTGTCGCAGGCGCAGTCACTGGGCATTACTTCGAGACCAACACCTATGAGCTGGTGGTCGACCTGCAGATCCGCGAACGCCAGCCCGCCATCCCCCCACCGCTGCCGCCCGCGGAAGCCCAACGCATCGCGGTCGATGAAGCCTTCCGCCAAGTCAATGCCGTATTGGGCTTGGGCAACTCGCAGATCGAATCCGCCACCGCAACCGATCGCCACACGCCTGCATCACCCGACAGCTGGCAGTTGTACAACAGCCAGGTCGTGGGGTTTGCCAGCAAACTGCGGCTCAGTTTCCAAGACGCCGAACCCTTGCTGTTCCAGGCCATGGCCCGCGAAATGAGCGGCATTTTCTGGAATCTGAACCGCCAGCCGGGCAGCGCTGCGCCAATAGCCGCGCCGCGCACCTGAGCGTTTCGCGCGCTGGAAAGCGCCAGACCCAGCTTCGCCTATCCGCAAGCTCAGCGCTCAAAAGAATGGGCGCATAGCGCCGTCGTTCCGGTTTGATCCTGGCTGGCTCTTGATCCGCCGCAGGAGCGCGCCACGAACTTGCGTTCAGCGCTTACCGCCAGTTGTGACTGCGCACCAGCTCCAGAGCGCGCCCCTGGGCGCGGGCCAACTGGTCCGCGGTCAGCAGTCGCGCGAGGGCATCGCGCAATTGCACCACCTCGCGCCGCCCGGTGCCCGTGAAGCGGGAAGTTGCCACATCCACCCAGATATAGGCCTGCTCGAAGTTCTGGGGCACGCCCAGCCCACGGTAGTACAACTGCCCCAGCAGGATCTGGGCGCGCACATCGCCCTGCTCCGCCGCGCGGTTGGACCAGGTGAACGCCTCGCCAAAACTTTGCGGCGCGCCATCGCCTGCGGCATAGGCCAAGGCCAAGGCCGTCTGGGCGCGGGGATCTCCCTGCAATGCGGCCTTGGTATACCAACGCACGGCGGCCGGCTTGTCCGGCGGCGCTCCGGCTCCCTGAGCCAAGGCCTGGCCCAGCTCGTAGGCTGCCTCGCGGTGATCCGCTTCCGCCGCGCGCGTCCACCACTGCACCGCCTGCACCGGATCGCGCGGAACGCCTTCGCCCTGGGCAAACGCCTGACCCAGTCGGAACTGGGCTTCGGTCTGGCCCTGTTCGGCCGCCTTGGTGAACCATTGCGCCGCCTGCACCGGATCGCGCGGAACGCCTTCGCCCTGCCGATAGGCCTCGCCCAATGCCGACTGGGCCACGGGATGACCCTGTTCGGCCGCCTTAGTGAACCATTGCGCCGCCTGCACCGGGTCCCGACGCACGCCCTGACCACTGTCGTAAGCCAGGCCAAGCCGCAACTGGCCCACCGCCTCGCCCTGTTGGGCTGCCTTGGTGAACCATTGCACCGCCTGCGCCGGATCGCGCGCAACACCGACGCCGGAAAGATAAGCCTCGCCCAAACGAACCTGAGCCGCCGCCAAGCCCTGCTCCGCCGCGCGGGCATACCACTGCACGGCCTGGGCTTCACTCCGGCTCACGCCATGCCCCGACAGATAGGCGTCGGCGAGTTGCAACTGGGCCACGGCGTTGCCCTGCTCAGCCGCTGCCGTATACCAGCGCGCGGCTTCTTCCCAGCGATTCTCCCCGGCCAGGCGATCCGCCAGCATCAACTGGGCCTGGACATCGCCCTGGGCCGCCCGCTGCGCGGGATCCTCGGGCGCCCCGGCGAGCGCCGTTGCGGGCGGAGGCGCCTCGGTGGGCAGTGACGCCGGGTCCGACTCCGCGCCCGTCACGCCGCCCATCGACAGCAAGAAAAGCCCCGCACCAACAGAAGACCATCGCGACCGGATCATGTACTTACGCCTGTGGATTGAAGACACGCCAAAAATCACCGAACCCCTTGAGAATACCAAACTCGCCCTACCGCCCCTGACTACACACGCCGCCAGGGGCCGGCTGGCAAGTCAAGCATCTCTGCGCAGCCGATTGATTCAGCGAGAGCAGGTCTGAAGTTTGCCCGTATTGTGCTTGTCGAAAAGAATTGCGGCTTGCGTATACCCAGGCTCGCGGTGCAGCCCGAGCGGGTGCATCACCCCACGCGGTATCAGATCACGATTCATCCGGCCCCGAACGGCGGAAAATGCGACGCGGGCGTGGTCCGTCATGGGTGGGTTCCGCCTGAGGCCTGGGCGCCCTCACCGGGGGAATAATCACCGCCGGCGGCGTAATGGGAGCGGGTCTTGCCGGCACCGGCACAACAGGAGACGGGGCCCGGACGGGTTGGGGCCCACGCCTCGGCGTGGGCGGCGGGAAAGCAGGTGGCCGCGCCCGGCGCAGCCAGCCGCCCGAACCCACGGCGGGTGGAGGCGCAATGCGTGCCGGCGGCAAGCGGAACTCCGGCACATCCAGCACGCGTTCCTGCAAACGCAGCAACCGTCCCTGGCGAGGCTTCGCCCCTGCCATTGGGGCCGGCTCCGCCTGCGGATAAATCCAATAAACCGGGTAAACCGGCGGCCCCCACCAGCCCGAGTAACCCAAGCCCCCATAAGGACCATAGGGGCCGTAAGAGCCATACCGTCCGTAGGGCGACGGGTAAGGACCATAAGGATCCAGCGGATCGCCCCATCCGCCTCGGCCGTAGACGTCATCCGGATAGCCATCGGTCCGCTCCGTACGGGAACCGAGTCCCGCACAGCCGCCAAAGGCCACACAGAACGCCAGCACCATGACCCCTTGCTTGATCTTCAATCCATTCTCCTGCCAGGGCCGAAACAGCCCTGAGACGCCCATTCTACCCATCCGCCCGGATGCTGACGGAAGTTAGATTGGGCGACGATGACGAGGTTCAGGGATCAAGTTGCGAGAACCAGCATACGCACCCGGCATGGGGCCATACTGGCTTAAGCTGCTGGCGCAGCCGGGCGGAGCTGCGGCGTGGCGCAACTGGCGATTAAAGTCTGGCATATCCTGCGCGGTGATGGTTCGGTCGCGGCGC
Organism: Candidatus Macondimonas sp.; assembly: GCA_049645885.1. Taxonomy (GTDB): domain Bacteria; phylum Pseudomonadota; class Gammaproteobacteria; order UBA5335; family UBA5335; genus Macondimonas. The sequence continues at coordinate 348 of JBARUT010000100.1, read as the reverse complement.
ACGGAGTCGTTTGTCTGAATGAAGGCATGGTCGATCCGATGACAGTCCACGGATTCTGTAGCCATTGCCATTCCAGCCCTCAGCAGAAAATTAAAGCTGCGAATATCCTCATAACCATCCTGGGTGCCTTTTTGTGTGAATCAAGAGTGCAGCGAAGCGGCGTCGACCTGAATGAATGGTTATGCCCCACCTGCACGAGTGGGAGAGCGGAAATTTGCGAGTGCTTCAGCACATTTGTGCGCTTCTGTTAGCCAGTCAACAAGTTGTTGCCACGAGATTTCTCGGGAGGAAATTCTCAGGCCATCTTTTAAAGGCGCCAATACGATTTTGGCACCCTGTGGCAGTTCT
>JBARUT010000099.1:0-2287 GCA_049645885.1 Candidatus Macondimonas sp. | reverse complement strand
GGCCAGGACCAGCCGCCCTTCGGTGCGCAGGGCCTCCAGCCGGTCGAGATGGGCTGGGCGGGCGGCGGGGCGCTGGGCCGATCCGCCGGCGGCCTCGTGGAGCAGGATCAGGTAGAGCATGGGCGCCTCGCAATGGGGAGAATGCCGATCATAAAGGATGTCCGGGCCCGGAATCTGCCCACGGGCATGCGGCTTGTCAGTCGGTGCACCGGCGCCCCATGGCGCTGACCGGGAACCTTGCCCGGTCTGGGGTGACGAAACCCTAGGCTAGAATCACTGGCCTGCCGCTTGCGGGCGGCGCCCTGGCTGGCCAGCGTGCACTGGGGGTTCCTGGTGCCGCGTGGGGCATTGCCATTATAAAACCCATGATCCGGCGGCCCCGGATAACGCGCTTGCGTGACCCCGGGCCGTCGTCAGCTGCGAGAACCTTCATGGCCCAAATGCTCACCGTTCATCCCACCCATCCCCAGCCGCGCCTGCTGGCCCAGGCGGCCGAACGCATCCGTGCCGGCGCGGTGGTGGCCTATCCCACCGACTCCTGTTATGCCCTGGGTTGCCATCTGGGGGACAAGGACGCCATGGAGCGCATCCGCGCCCTGCGCGGTTTCGGCAAGGACCATCATTTCACCCTGGTGTGCCGCGACCTGTCCGAGATTGCCCAGTACGCGCAGGTGGGCAACGCCGAATATCGGCTGCTGCGCGCTTTGACCCCCGGCGCCTACACCTTCCTGCTGCCCGCCACGCGCGAGGTCCCCCGCCGACTGCAGCACCCCAAGCGGCGCACCATCGGCATCCGCGTGCCGGATCACCCGGTCGCGCTGGGGCTGCTGGCCGCGCTGGGCGAGCCGCTGATGAGCTGCACCCTGCTGTTTCCCGGCGAGGACACCCCGCCCACCGACGCCGAGGTGATTGCCCAGCGCCTGGGGAGCCGCTTGGATCTTGTGCTCGACGGCGGTCCCGGGGGCCTGGAACCCACCACCGTGGTGGATTTGTTTACCGGGACACCGGTGGTGGTGCGCGCCGGCAAGGGCGTTCTTGCCGCGCTGGGTGTCGCGGCCGGCGAGGACTGAAGCCCGTCTTTGCACGCCCATGCGGACCGGTGGGTCGAGCGGGGTTCATGCGCATCGCCTCGAGCGTCGCGCGGAATCGCACACCCAAGAAAAAACCACCCGGAGGTGGTTTAACAATTGCCGGCTGCTCCCTGCGGAGGGGTTCCCGAGGCCTTCCAGCGAGCAAGTCGTATTTTCAATATCGGCCACGCATCTGGGGTTGGCGGATCGTCAATAGCCGTTGCGGGCTGCGAGGGTATCGAGCCGCATGGACGTGCGTCCCGCCTGGGCCTGGGCCACGCGGCCGAACACGCGGCTGGTGAAGTCGAGACCATTCGCGTCTGCACTGGCCGAGGCGCTGGCGAAGGCATTGGTGATCAGCGCGCCCTTGACCTCGGTAACGGCATAGGCGACGCCATCGACCGTGGCCTGGGCGCGACCGGTGACGCCATCCACGTAGCGGTTGACCGGGCCAAACACGGCGTTCAGCGGCGCGGTCAGGATCGCCGTGGCAGTTCCCACCACGCTCTCCTGCATTGCGTCGAACACGCCGGCCGCAATATCCAGTGGTGCAGAAATCGGGAAGAACAGGAAGTCGAGCGCCGTGTCCATGCCCTGTCCAGCCAGGATCAGCGGACGGAACAGCGGCGCGAACAGGATATTCGCAGTGCTGGCGCCCAGGCCGCCGGCGTTGTCCAGCACACCGCTGGTGAAGCCGTTAAGGATGGCAAGGGGCGCGGTGATGGGCAGCAGCAGCGGGTTGGGGTTGCTGGGTAGGGCTGCGTCCCCTGTCACGGTCGTGGTGCTGTTGAAGGTGAGGGACAGCTGACCGGAGACCGCGGACAGATCGTCGTTGTTGATCATTTCCATTTCAGCCTGGGCGAGCAGCGGCGTGCCCGCCAGAACAGTGAGCATGGACAGGGTTTTCAAGCAGCGTGATGTCATGGCGTGTCTGTCTCCAACGTGAGTATTGATTGCCAGTGGAAACGCAAGCGGCCGTCCTGGCCGTGAAGGTATTCCCTGTGGGCGTTGCGTCCGGTGTCCGATCGGCCGGCGCAGCGCAAACTTGAGCCCTGACGGTGTCGCGGGGGTGTGCGCTTGGAAAGACAGGGGTGGCTGCCATGGCCTGCCGGCTGCATCAGGGTGGCCGGCAAGGCCCGGGCCTGGTGCGGCAAGGCGTAGCGGGCGCTCAGGCCAGGCAGGCGCATGCGCCCGGTGGGATGCGCGGCCGCCGGTAT
>JBARUT010000098.1:0-2524 GCA_049645885.1 Candidatus Macondimonas sp. | reverse complement strand
GCGACACGGCGGCTTCAGGGCGGTGACGCAACACCGCCCGTGGCCAGCATAGCCGCAGCCTGTCCAGGACCGCCGGCGCATCGGGATCATCAACACAGGACAGGTGACAGATGCCTCGCACCGTCTCCCCGACCACCATCCAGCCCAGCGGTGTGGCGGCCCATCCCCAGTCGATGGCGACGCCTTCTCCCTGGCGCCGGATTTCCCCCGGCGTCATGGCTTCCCAGGTCACCAGCAGATCATGCAGGCGCCCCGACCCCGAAAGCCCCGTTTCGAGCGCTGTCTCCAGTACGTTGCGGGATTGCGCGAGCAGACCCATGGCGTGCTCCTTGGTAATGAATTGCAGGAAACGGGTGGGCGACACCCCGGCCCATTGCGAAAACAGGCGCTGGAAGTGCGCCTCGCTGTACCCCACATGACGGGCCACCTCGCCAAGTCCGGGCTGGCGCGGCGCGTTGTGACGAATGAACGCGATCGCCTGCGCCACGGTGGCGTAAGCCAAACCCGGCGCCAAGGCCATGTCGGCGTTCATGGCGCTGCGCCGGCTGCGGCGGATCGCCGCCAGAGGACCCGGCCGTTGGCCAGCGCGATGCCAGCCAGCACGCAGATTCCGCCCAACACCAGCGTCCAGCCCACCGGTTCGCCCAGCAACACCGCGCCCCACAGCACGCCGAACACGGGAATGAGAAAAGTCACCGTCAGCGTCCGCATCGGCCCGATATCGACCATCAGCCGAAAATAGAGCAGGAAGGCGAGTCCGGTGCACAGGATGCCCAAGGCCAGCACCGCCAGCCAGGCGGTCGTATCCGCTACCCGTCCCGTCGGTGGCTCCAGCAAGGCCACAGGCAACATGAGCAATGCGGCCGCCCACATGCTGCCGTGCGCATTGTCGAAGGCACTGGTGGCGCCACCGCCATGCTGGGCGTACAGGCTCGCAAAGGCGTAGAAGAGCGGGGCCAACAGTGCGGCCGCCAGTGCCAGCCAGGCCACCGGGCCCGTTGCGGCCAGATTGTCCCAGGCGAGAATCACCACCCCCAGGAGCCCGAGCGCCAGGCCCGCCATCGCGCTGGCAGTGGGCGGCGCGCCCCGCCACAACATCCCCAGGCAGGCGGCATAGATCGGCGCCAGCGCGTTCAGGATCGACATGAAGGACGCATTCAGGCGCTGACCCGCATAGGCAAAGAGCAGGAACGGCAGCGCCGAATTGAGGGCGCCAAGCACCAGGAAATGCCGCCACGACGCCATGCGCGGCAGCGGGCGGCGCAACAAAAGCGCCGCGACCAGCAAAAACCCGGCTGCCAGCGTCACGCGCCAGGTCGTGAGATAGGCTGGACCGAATACCGGCGCGCCGATGCGCAGACACAGAAAAGCGCCGCCCCATAACGCGGCCAGCAACACCAAACGGATTCCACTCGCCGTGTCCACGCGATCTCTCCTCAGGGAACAGGGCGTCAGCTTAAGCCCGGCGTGCCCGCGCGACCACCCGATTCCTGCGCAATCCATCGATCCAGCGCTGCTTCACATGCCTAGCGCAAATCGGATCGATGCGGCGTTTGGTATCGGTGTCGAGTATGAGTTTCCGATCTTCAGCGGTAGATGTCGCCGCGGTGCCCGATGCGCACGACCAGCCCCACCAGTTGCTGCGCCTGCACCTCATAGACGATGCGGTAATTGACGACCCGCAGGCGACGCAGGCCGGAGAACTCCCCCTTGAGCACGCTGCCGGCGCCGGGATTGTCCACGAGCCGGTCGATGGCCTCGATCAGGCGCAGGCGCTCGTCCCGGGCGATGGTTTGCAGCGCCTTGGCGGCGCTGCGCTTGACGTGGACCGCATAGGTCACGGTTGGTCGATCAGATCGCGCCTGGCGCTTTCCCAGTCGAGCACCGGATCGGCGGGGTCCTTGAGCACCTTGATGGCGCGGGAAATGTCCTCGAAATCATCCAGATAGTATTCGACGGCCTGGCGGACCAGTTCGGCGCGCGTGCGCCGGAGCTGCCTGGCGGCGTGGTCCAGTTCGGCCACCAGTTCATCCGGCAGCCGGGCAGTGATCTGGCTCATGGCAGCCCCGAAGGTCAGTGAATGTCGTTGACATCAGTCTACGCCGTATGCCGGGAGGAGCCACCCCGATTCTTGCACCGCACCCTTGCTTGTAGATGACCGTCTGAAGGCGGCCGACAGCAGTCGTGAACGCCTTACCTGCCCCCAAAGCCGTCCAGAAAACCGTAGTCTGTCCCTGATTATTGCTGAAACAAAGGGTTGTGAGTCACTTCGCTGGGCCCTTCTTCTTGTTGACGTTCTTTGCAATCTTCTGCAGCTTTTCAAGCTTCGGCGCATACACCTCTTGAAGAATATGCTCGGTAAGTTCATACGAGTCCATAACATCGTCCAACGTCACTTCTGATCCACCATCGTGGCTGCCAGCATTTCCCAACCATTTAATCGCGAGAATGAGATCTTTGAGGTGAGCATATTTCGGCGGGAGCAACGCGATCCGCTGGTGCAGACTGATGAATCGCCTCTTGC
>JBARUT010000097.1:0-3921 GCA_049645885.1 Candidatus Macondimonas sp. | reverse complement strand
TGCAACGCGATCGTAACTTTGATCACTACCTGGACCTCAAGCACGAATACGAGCGCCGGCCCAGCCTGTGGGTGGAACCGCTGGACGACTGGGGCAAGGGCCGGGTGGAACTGGTGCAGATTCCCACCGACGCAGACCAGAATGACAACATCGTCGCCTATTGGGTGCCGGAACGCTCGCCGGCAAAAGGCGACCAGATCCGGATGCGCTATCGCTTGCACGGGTATCTTGATCCAGCAGCTTTCCGGGCAGGCGGCGGCGCGACGGCCACCCGGATGCGTACCCTGTCCAACGGCGGGCGGCGTTTCCTGGTTGTCTTCGCCGGCCCGACCCTGGAAGGGCTCGACGCTTCCCAGCCACCCGAGGCACTGGTGACCGTGGGCGACGGGCGCGGGGTGTCCGATGTGCAGGTGCGCCGCAATCCCTATGATGCAAGTTGGTGGGTGGAATTCACGGTGCCCTCGGGCGGGAACAATCCCTTGGAATTGCGCGCCTATCTGAAACGGGGCAATGATTTCCTGACCGAAACCTGGAGCTATCTGCTGGAGCCCTGATGTGAGTGAGCCTGCCCCGTTCGACCGCTGGTCCGCGGACCTGGAATCGGTGCTGCGGCGCTACCTCTCGGCCACGCCCGTTCCGCCGGCGGATCATTCCGCCTTGCTCATGGACGTGGCCCAGGCGCTTGCGCCCCATGCCAACGCCACCCCGGCGCAAGCCTTGGCCGTTCTGGTCGAAGGGGTGGGCGAGTGGCTGTCCGTCCATCGGCGGGCCCCGGTATCCATGCCCCCGATCCATCGTGGCGCCATGCTGTCTCCTTCGCTGGAGCCGCTGCCGCTCAGGGAACTTTGGCGGACGCGCCATGTGCTCCCCCAGCCTGAATCCGCCCCCCCGCCCGCGCCGAGGCGGGAGGCACCATGAAGCGCATGCCGAAGCCGGTGGTGACCGATGCCACCCTGGGCAATTGGCGCCGCACGGCCCGCTGGCGCCGCCTGTTGCTGGCCGTGCTGGTGGCGGCGCCCACTTTCCCCGCTGCCTACGTCATGGCTCGCGTGCTGCCCGGTCCGCAGGAGTTCTTCCTGCGACTGTCCCTGCTCGCGATCTTCATGATCCTGTTCGCCTGGATCGCGATGGGATTCTGGACAGCCATCTTCGGGTTCATTGCCCTGTTGACCGGGCGAGATCGCTTCCTGGTGCGGGCCGATCCGGCGCAGCCCCTGCCGCGCGCGGCGCGCACCGCGCTCTTGATGCCGGTCTGCAACGAGGATCCGCAGCGGGTCTTCGCCCGTTTGCGCGCCACCTGGCTGTCGCTGCAGGCCACTGGCCTCGGCGAGCAGTTCGCCTTTTTCGTGCTCAGTGACACGCGCGAGCCGGATGTGCTGGTGGAGGAAGAGCGGGCCTGGGCGCAGACGGTGCGGGAGCTTGGCGCCGAGGGACGCATCCATTACCGCCGGCGGCGGGTCAATCTCAAACGCAAGAGCGGCAATGTGGCGGATTTCTGCCGCCGCTGGGGGCGCGATTTCCGCTACATGGTGGTGCTGGACGCCGACAGCCTGATGGACGGGGACACCCTCATCCAATTGGTGCGGCGCATGGAAGCCCATCCGCGCGTGGGAATCATCCAGGCCATTCCGCTCATCGTCAACGCCACCACGCCACTGGCGCGGATGCAGCAATTTGTGCAGCGGCTGTGTGGGCCGATGTTCACCGCCGGGCTGAATTTCTGGATGCTGGGGCATGCCACCTACTGGGGACATAACGCCATCATCCGCGTCGCGCCGTTCATGGCGTTTTGCGGTCTGCCGCGCCTGCCGGGTCCGCCGCCGCTGGGCGGCGACATCCTCAGCCACGATTTCGTCGAGGCGGCCTGCATGGTGCGTGGCGGCTGGGAAGTGTGGGTCGCCTATGACCTGCAGGGCAGCTATGAGGAAACCCCGCCCACGCTGCTCGACGAGTTGCAGCGGGACCGGCGCTGGTGCCAGGGCAATCTGCAACATCTGCGGCTGCTGCGGGCGGGGGGCTTCCACGGGCTGCATCGGGCGATGTTCTTCCACGGGGCCATGGGCTATGTCTCGGCGCTGTTCTGGTTTGCCTTCCTGTTCCTGGGCACGGTACTGACCGCAGTGGCGGCCTTCACCGGCCATCAGTACTTCACCCCGGAAGGCGGCCTGTTTCCCGTCTGGCCTGTCGCGCGGACGTCGGAGGCCATCACCCTGATGATCGCGACCCTGGTGATGCTGTTCTTGCCCAAGACCCTGGGCGCGATCCTGGCCGTGAGCCGCGCGCCCACCCGCCAGGGCTTCGGCGGGGCGCGCCGCGTCTTCGTGGGCTTGCTGGCTGAACTCGCCGGCTCGGTGCTGATGGCGCCCATTCGCATGATCTTCCACACCCGCTTCGTGCTCTACACCCTGTTCGGGCAGAGCGTGCGCTGGGCCGGACAGAATCGCGGCGATGAAGGTACATCCTGGGGCATGGCCTTGCGCCATCACGGCTTCGGGACGCTGTTGGGGCTGGTGTGGGCTGGCGTGGCCTGGGCGGTGGAGCCGGTGTTTTTCCTGTGGCTGTCACCGGTGATGGCGGGGCTGGTGCTGTCCATCCCCATCTCGGTCTATTCCGGTCGTCGCAGCCTGGGCGATCGCTTGCAGCGGCGCGGCCTGTTCCGGGTGCCCGGGGAGATCGAGCCGCCGGCCGCAGTGCGGGCCAGTCGGCAAAATCCGCATATCGAGCCCGCCGTGGGCGCGGGATTCATCGCCGCCGTGGCCGATCCGCAGACCCATCATCTGCATCTCAGCCTGCTGCGCGATCCCCACGGGCGCCGCCGCATCCGTTGGCCGGAATTGCGCGACCGGGCCTGGGCGGACGGGCCGGATGCCTTGAGCGCCAATGAGCGTCGCCTGTTGCTGGGAGACAGCGCCAGCCTGCGCTGGCTGCATCAACAGATTTGGATCGGCGATGAGCCGGCGCGGGCCGCCGCCTGGGGCGCACCGTCGAAGCCGCATGAGCACATCCCTGTCGCCGCCTGAGTTGCTGCCTTCCGCCTGGTGATGCCGCTTCGTCCGTTCAGGAATGCCGCGAACCGGGGTGACGCAGCGCCAGCATCCCCGTCAGCGCCAGCGTTCCGGGCGCACTTCGACCTGTGCCTGATTCACGCTCACCCACAGGCTGCCGTCCTGAACCGAGACCTGCATCTGCATGCTGCGCGATAGCTCCGGAACCAGGGCGGCCGTGGCCGTCGCGGGCAGGTGCAGCACGGTGAGATTGTCGAAACGGGCGAGGCTGCCGCGAATCTTCTCCCACCAGATGTGCGGCGCGCGCTCGCCATAGGTCACCACCGTGACGCGCTCGGCGCGGTGGGCACCCTTGCGGATGCGGCTCTCATCGGGCAGGCCCAGTTCGATCCAGTGGACGATGGTGCCGGTCAAATCCTTTTGCCAAAGATCCGGTTCGTCCTCACTGCTCAGCCCGCGGGTGAACTGCAGATCCGCGCTTGCGTAGAGGGCGAAGGTCAGAATCCGCACCATCAGCCGCTCTTCGGTCTCGGACGGGTGGCAGGCCAGCGTCAGGGCGTGGTCCGCGTAGTAGCCGCGATCCATGTCGGCGATGTTGAGCTGGACCTTGTAGACCGTTGCCTTGAGCGCCATGTCAGCGTGTCACCCGCATCATGGCAATTGCTGCGCCGAAAAGCGGCGTCCCTTGATGCCCGCCTCGCTCAGGCGCCGGAGCGCCGCCGGCGCCGCCGACCGATCGACGGCGACAAAGGCGTGGCGATCGAAGAGATCGATCTTGCCCACCGCCGTTCCGGCGATGCCATCGTCGCCCGTCAATGCCCCCAGGATGTCGCCCGGTCGCAGCTTGTCGAGGCGGCCGCCACCGATGCGCAAGGTGACCCAGCGCGGCGGCGCCACCGGCGCTTGCGCATCGACC
>JBARUT010000096.1:0-3390 GCA_049645885.1 Candidatus Macondimonas sp. | reverse complement strand
CGACGCTGGTGCCGGACGAGGGCCCGGCGCTGACCGACTTCCGGTCGACTTTGCCCTGGGCCAACTGCACGGTGAGGGCTTCAGCCGAATCGGCGCGTCACCGCGCTTGGCCTCCTTGATGATCTCCTGGAACCTGTCGTGAGCGATGATGTTGAGGCGATCTAGCGCCGCCGCGGCAGACGCAGACCGCGTCCAATGGACTGTTCGATCAGCGTGCTGGCGTTGGTGGCGCGCAACGGCACGATGATGTAGAGGTTGGTCACGTCCCAGCCTGCTTTGAGCATGTGGACGTGAATGACGATCTCGGTCGGCTCGTCCACGCCTTCCACCGCCAGCAGGCGCGTGGTCATTGCTTCCTCTTCGCTATCTGAGCGACTGGAATCCACCTGAAGCCGCTGATTCCAGCAGCGCCAGCAGTTGCCTGGTGTGCGGGGCATCACGCGCAATCACCAGCCTGAAGGGTTTGACCACCTGCACGCCGTTCTCACGGGCATAGGGTGGATAGCTCCACCGTGGTCATTTCATTCAGCCGTATGCCGTCTTCCATCGCTGCCCAGCTTTTCAAGCTGGCGCAATGCCGTCACCCATTGCGACAAAGCCCACAGGGCTGTGTCGCAAACCGGCCAATTGTTGGAGGGGAGGGGAGTTCTGGTGTGAATGCGCTTTCGTAACACAATGAATTTAAAAATAAAATAAGCGAATCGGAGAGGTTGGCCCGCTTCCTGCTGAGTCCCTGTCAGGACGTTCGGGACCGGTCCAGGCGCGATGCAAACGGTCGCGCAGAGTCCAGCCATTCCACTTGCCGTGAGGAGGCTTCGATGAGCAGCTTGTCGAGCACTGTCCAGGATGTTTTCAACGAACCCGGCTGCGGCAAGAACCAGGGCAAGTCGGAGAAGGAGCGCAAGAAGGGCTGCACCAAGCAGCTCCAGCCCGGCGCGGCGGCGGGCGGTTGCGCCTTCGACGGCGCCAAGATCGCCTTGCAGCCGGTGACCGATGTCGCCCATCTGGTGCACGGACCGATCGCCTGCGAGGGCAATGGCTGGGACAACCGCGGCGCCAAGTCGTCCGGTTCGATGCTCTACCGCACCGGCTTCACCACCGACATCAACGAAACCGATGTCATCTTCGGCGGTGAGAAGCGGCTGTTCAAGGCGATCCGCGAGGTGATCGAGAAATACGATCCGCCGGCGGTGTTCGTCTACCAGACCTGCATTCCGGCGCTCACCGGCGACGACATCGATGCCGTGTGCAAGGCAGCGCGCGAGAAGTTCGGCAAGCCGGTGATCCCGATCAACGCGCCGGGCTTCGTCGGCAGCAAGAACCTCGGCAACAAGCTGGCCGGCGAGGCGCTGCTGGCGCATGTCATCGGCACCGAGGAGCCGGAGTACACCACGCCCTACGACATCAACATCATCGGCGAGTACAACCTCTCCGGCGAGCTGTGGCAGATCAAACCACTGCTCGATGAGCTGGGGATTCGCATCCTCGCCTGCATCTCGGGCGATGCCCGCTATAGCGAGATTGCCCACGCGCACCGGGCGCGGGCGGCGATGATGGTTTGTTCCAAGGCGATGATCAACGTCGCCCGCAAGATGGAGGAGCGCTACGGCATTCCCTTCTTCGAGGGCTCGTTCTATGGCATCGGCGACATGAGCGAGTCGCTGCGCGAGATTGCGCGGTTACTGATTGAGCGCGGCGCGGACGCCGAGTTGATGACCCGCACCGAGGCGCTGATCGCCCGCGAGGAGGCGGCCGCCTGGGAGGCGATCATGCCCTACAAGGCGGCGCTGGATGGCAAGCGGGTGCTCTTGATCACCGGCGGCGTCAAATCCTGGTCGGTGGTGGCGGCGCTGCAGGAGATCGGCATGGAGGTGGTCGGCACCTCCACCAAGAAGTCGACCCTGGAGGACAAGCAGCGCCTCAAGGAAATCATGGGCGAGGATGCCCACATGTTCGACGAACTCGCCCCGCGCGAGATGTACAAGATCCTGAAGGAAGCCCGCGCCGACATCATGCTCTCCGGCGGCCGCTCCCAGTTCGTGGCACTCAAGGCCAAGATGCCCTGGATGGACGTGAACCAGGAAAAGCACCACGCCTACGCCGGCTACGTCGGCATGGTCGCCATGGTGAAAGAGATGCACAAGGCGTTGTTCAGTCCGATCTGGGCGCAGGTGCGCATGGCGGCGCCCTGGGAAAGTCAGGCCCTGACGCTGGATTCGCTGGATCTGGACGGCCCGATCGCCGGCACGCCCGCCACGGTGACGCCGGCACCGACCGGCGGGCGGGTGGAGGCTGCCTGATGGCCACGGTGCGCCATGGCAAGAAGGCCTGCACGGTGAACCCGCTGAAGATGAGCCAGCCGGTCGGTGGCGCGCTCGCCTTCATGGGGCTGGCCAGCACCATGCCGATTCTGCATGGCTCGCAGGGCTGTACCGCCTTCGGCATGGTCCTGTTCGTGCGCCACTTCAAGGAATCGATTCCCCTGCAGACCACCGCCATGAGCGAAGTTGCCACCGTGCTCGGCGGGTTCGACAACATCGAGCAGGCGGTGATGAACATCTACACCAAGTCGCAGCCCGAGATCATCGGCATGTGTTCGACCGGACTGACCGAGACCAAGGGCGACGACGTGGAGGGCTACCTCACGCTCACCCGCAAGCGCCATCCGGAGCTCGCCGACACCAGCCTGATCTATGTCTCCACCCCCGATTTCAAGGGCGCCTTCCAGGACGGCTGGGCGGCCACCGTCAAGCGCATCCTGGAGGTGCTGGTGGAGCCCGCCGCTCCGGTAAAAGAGCCACGCAAGGTGGCGGTGCTGCCCGGCTGCCATCTCACCGTGGCGGACATTGAGGAGCTGCGCGAGACGCTGGAGGATTTCGGCCTTGACCCTGTGTTCGTGCCGGATCTCTCCGGTTCGCTGGACGGCCATGTGCCCGAGGATTTCAGCCCCACCACCATCGGCGGCACCACCCGCGCCGATATCCGCGCGCTCGGCTCGGCCGGACTGGTGCTGGCGCTGGGCGAGCAGATGCGCCCGGCGGCCGAATGGCTCGGCAAACATATTGATGCGCCGGTACGGGTGTTCGACCGGCTGCTGGGGCTCGGGGTCAACGACGCCTTCATGGCCTGTCTTGCCGAGTACAGCGGCCAGCCGGTCCCGCTCAAGTACCGCCGCCAGCGCAGCCAGCTGGTCGATGCCATGCTGGATGGGCACTTCTACACCGGCGGCAGCCGGCTTGCGATCGGCGCCGAACCCGATCTGCTGCACAGCGTGGCCCATTTTCTGAGCGAGCTCGGTTTTGAGATCGCCGCCGCCGTCACCACCACCGATTCGCCGCTGTTGGCCGATCTGCCGTGCGCTGAGGTGCTGATCGGCGATCTGGAGGATCT
>JBARUT010000095.1:0-16871 GCA_049645885.1 Candidatus Macondimonas sp. | reverse complement strand
GACTTCCTGTGCGTCGGCAAGGGCCTCACCGGCGGCTACCTGCCCCTAGCCGCTGTGCTGACGCGGGAGGCGATTTACCAAGGTTTCTATGACGAGTACACGACCCTGAAAGCTTTCCTGCACTCCCACAGCTACACCGGCAATGCCCTGGGCTGTGCCGCCGCGCTGGCCACACTGGACCTATTCGATGCCGCCCCGGTCCTGGCATCCAATGGGCGCCTGGCTGAGCACCTGGCGCAAGCACTGGCGCCGCTGCGCGATCACCCCCATGTGGGCGAGGTGCGCCAAACAGGCCTGGTGGCCGCAGTGGAGATGACCCCGAACGGCGATCGCCACAGCGCCTACCCCTGGCAGGAGCGGCGCGGCCTGCGGGTCTATCGCCATGCCCTGGAACGGGGTGTACTGCTGCGTCCTCTGGGGAACGTGGTCTATTTCATGCCACCTTACGTCATCACCACCGATGAGATCGATTTGATTGTGGCGGTGGCGCGGGAAGGCATCGATCGCGCCACGGCCGATTAGCCATGCGAATTCCTCGCCTGTGGGTACCGACCGCCCTTGATGCCGGCGCGCTCATCGCGCTTCCCAGCGAAACGGTTCATTACCTGCGCAGCGTGCTGCGACTGACGGTGGGCGCCGAGGTGGTCCTATTCGACGGCGCGGGCCAGGAATGCCCGGGACGGATCGCGAGCCTGGGGCGCCAGGACGGGCAGGTCCGGTTGACGGGCGACCCGGTGACGCCGCCCCGCGAATCGCCCCTCGACATCACCCTGCTGCAGGGCATCTCGCGTGGGGAACGTATGGATTTTGCGCTGCAAAAGGCAGTGGAACTCGGCGTTGCGCGCATTGTGCCGGTCATCTGTGCCCGCACCGGGGTGCATCTGTCCGGCGAGCGGGCGGCCCGGCGCCAGGCGCATTGGCAGGGCATCGCAGCCCATGCCGCAGCCCAATGTGGCCGCGCCCGATTGCCGACCTTGTCGGCCGCCCTGCCGCTGGCACAGGCGGTCACGCTTATCGAAGCCGATCTTCGCCTGATGCTGGAACCCAACGCGGAACAGGGGATCGGCGAATTGACCCCCGCGCCCTCAGTCGCGCTCCTCATCGGCCCAGAAGGGGGGCTCGATCTTGGCGAGCAAGTCCTCGCCCGCGAACACGGCTTCCAGGCACTCCGGCTCGGTCCCCGCGTCCTGCGCACCGAGACCGCCGCCCTCGCCGCCATCACCGTCCTGCAATCCCGCTGGGGCGACCTGGCCTGAGGTCGCCGCCGTGGTGGCCGATTGATCCAGCAGCCGGGTCATCCATTCCAGATCCGGAATCAACATCTCGCTGCGGGCGAAGTTCACCCGGAACAGCACCGGCGCCTGGCGATCCTTTTCAGTCAAGGGCAAGGGCCGCACCTGATCCTGAGTGACTGGAACCATTTGCGGATAGCCCTGGATCAGGATGCCCACATGCGTGGCTTGACCCGCATGCGGCAGGCGCAACACCGCCACCCGCGTTCGCGGACCGGGTTGGGGTGAATCGTCGCCATACAGGGACTCAAAACACAGCACGGGCAAGGTCCCCTCGCGCCAGGCCATAGCAGGTGGCGGAGACAGCGCGTCCATTCCTGTGGTGAGCGGAATGATTTCCACCACCGCCCCATAAGGCACCAGCAGACGCTGGTTGACCAATGGCAGCACCTGGCAATAAAGCAAGCCGGGCGACAGGTCCATTAAAATGACCCGTCAGCCTGGCCAACACGCTGCGGCTGCGTCAGATGGCCGATGGTTTCAAGCAACTCCGCCTCTTGATAAGGCTTGCCCAAATAAGCGGCGGCGCCCAGATCCAGGGCGCGATTGCGGTGTTTATCACCGGTTCGTGAGGTGATCATGACCACGGGAATGACCTGCAGCGCTGCGGTGGATTTAAGGTTGGCGAGCAGCTCGAAGCCATCCATACGTGGCATTTCGACATCCAGCAGGATCAGATCCGGCATCTGCTCCTGGATTTTCTGCAATGCCTCAACGCCATCGCGGGCGGTCATCGCCGTCATGGCATGCTGTTCCAGCAGGCGCGCAGTCACCCGCCGCACGGTAATGGAATCATCCACCACCATGACGCGCAGGGCCCGCGCACCAGCCCCTGCCGCCCCTTGATCACCTTGCGTGCGGCCTTCAGAACCCAATCTCCCACGGGTATCCACCAGGGACTGCAAATCCAGAATCAGCACCACCCCGCCATCGCTGAGCAGCGTGGCGCCGCTGATCCCTGGCACCGCCGCGACACGTGAACCCACTGGGCGTACCACCACCTCCTGGGTTCCCAGCAAGCTGTCGGCGACCAGTGCCCAATGCAGGCCCGCCACATTCACCAGCAACACCGGATGTTCACCTTCCATCTTTGCTTCCCCGCTCTCCCGCACGCCCAACAGGGACGCCAGCCCCACCAGGCGGTAATCCACATCCAGATGGTTGAGATGGGTCAGGCTCCCCTCCTGCCATTGCGCCAACTGGTCGGCATACAGCCGCATCACACCCTGGATCCCGGACATGGGAACGGCGTAGCGCTCCGATCCCACTTTCAGCAACAGGCAATCACTCACCGCCAGGGTGTAGGGTAGCCAGATCCGGAAGGTACTTCCTTGATCCTGCTGGGAAAAGATTTCCAGTCGGCCGCCGCAAGCCTTGATCTGGTTATGCACCACATCCATCCCCACCCCACGGCCGGCAATCTGGCTGACCTGCTCGGCCGTGCTCAATCCAGGCGCAAGAATGAGATGGAAAACCTGGGTTTCGCTCAGTTGTTCATCAGGTCTCACCAGACCGCGCGCGCGCGCGCGCGCCAGAATCGCCGTCGCATCCAGACCCCGGCCGTCATCGGCGATTTCCAGCAGCACCTGGGACCCCTCGCGGGTCACCCGCAAATTCACCTGCCCCTGAGCTGGCTTGCCCAGCCGCAAGCGCTCCGCGCTGGGTTCGATGCCATGGGCCAGCGCATTGCGCAATAGATGTTCCAAGGGCGCCACCATGCGATCCAGCACCTGGCGGTCGAGCTCGGTCTCACCGCCCGTGATCTCCAGCGTAGCCTGCTTGTCGAGCGCCTCAGCAGTCTGGCGGACGATGCGGCGCAGCCGCGCGCCATGAAATTCAAATGGAATCATGCGCGTCCGCAACAGATCACCCTGGAGTTCCCCAGCCAGACGCCGCTGGATATGCAATGCGGCCTCTGAGGTCTGTTGCTGTCCGCTGACCAGCTCCTGCAGGCTGACCAGGTCAGTCACGCTTTCACCCAACGCGCGGGAAAGCTGTTGCAAACGGGAGTACCGATCGAATTCGAGGGGATCGAAATCTCCTCCGGCCGATTCGCCAGCGCGATCAGCATGCTGGAAGACAATGCGTGATTCCGCTTCCAACTCCAGTTCCCGTAGCTGGCGGCGCAGTCGATCAATGGTGCGGGCAATTTCCCGGGCATAACTGGCCAACTCGCGCACGGGTTGTTCGATACGCCCATTGACCACAATCAACTCACCGATCACGCCGAGCAGATGATCCAAGGTCGGGGCCGGCACCCGGATCTGTTCGTTTCCGGCAATGGTTTCCTCCCCTTCACCCGGTAGCGGTTGTGCCCACCAATCCGGCAGCGGGACATACCCCAGCGCCGGATCAGCATCGGCATCAGCATCAGGCTGAGGCACTGCCTTATCGCTGCGCTCGGACCGCACAAGACCCAATGCCTCATGCAGCGTCTGATCAACCTGCGCCGCGTCATCCTGAACGGCGGATACCGGATTGAAGAACTGATCGCCGTCCGCGCTTCCGAGGGTGGCAACAGCCGATTCCGATGCGTCCCCCGGTTCGCAACCCAGTCTTTGCAGTAAGCTTGGCGGAACCGCTGCCGGCAAACCTTCAGCCCACTGATCCAGTTGACCTTGCAGGGTATCCAGGGCGTGGCGCAGCAAGCTGCGGGCCTCGGGTTCATCACCTGCATCGCCCATGGCCATGCGGCCAAGAAAGGTTTCGATGGCATGCGCCAAGTCGCCCAGCGGCAAGGCGCCCGCCATTCGGGCGCTGCCTTTGAAGGTATGCAAGTCGCCCATCAACGTATCAATGGGCAGTATTTCCTGGGCGTCCTCACTGAACAGCGTGTCGACATGCGCCAGCAGATCAACCGCCTCCTCCAGAAAGATCGCGCGGATTTCCGGATCAATGCCGTTGCCGGATTCAGTACGGGCACGATGCTCCAACTGCTCTCGATCCGCCGTCAGGCGCTGCAACCATGACATGTCCGCACCATTATCGACATGGACCGGCAAAGCCAGGCGGCAGGCCGCCACCCCCTCGGTCAGCAGGTCAATCTGGGATGCGGTGAGCGGATTGCCCAAACTGAGTACGGCTTTGACCCATCGATCCAGTTCGCTCGCCCAATCTGCCAAGGATGCCCTGTTTACCGTGCGGGCGGTCCCCTTCAGGGTGTGGAACACCCGCAGCACGTTCGGATCCAACGCCAGGGAGGAACCCGCTCCAGCCTGCCCCAGATAGCTCTGCACTTGATCCAGATAGCCGGACGCCTCCTGCTCGAACAAGTCGTCCAGCAGCGCGCCTTCAATCAGCTTCGGATCGGGATTCAGTGGCGCCGATTCCGCAGAATCCAGTTGCGATTCGCTCAAAGCCGGGGGTGGCGCCTCAACTTCCACATCGGCAAATTCCGTCTCCTCGAGTTCCACAACTGGAATCAGGTGTGAATCTGCTGCCAGGAGATCAGCCGGTAGAGGCGTGAGAGGCGAAACATCAAGCTCAGCTGCAACCCCCTCGTTCTGGGGTGTGCCCCCCTCTGCCGCTGGTGCGGCGTGCATCCCAACTGCTTCCCCGTTGGCCAATGCAGCCAATTGATCGACGCAATGCTGGCCGGCTGCGGACAGGGGCTGTTGGAGGTCTTGCAAATGCGCTGCAATCTGCTCAACAGCCTGAGCCACCCAGGCAACCGTGTCCTGATCTGCCCGTCTGGTGCCTTCCAGGATCGTGTTGAGCAAGCGTTCCACACCCCAGGCCAACTCGCCGATGGCGACCGCTCCGGCCATCCGTCCCGAACCTTTGAGGGTGTGAAACCCGCGACGCAAGGTCACCAGCGCCTCATGATCCTGCGTATCGATCTGCCAGCGCGATTGTGCAGGGCCGACTTGCGCCATGATTTCATCGGCTTCCTCCGAAAATATGGCGCTCAGGTCCAGATCAACGGCGTCATTCAGCGGCGCGGATATCGGGTCTTGATCCGCCACGATAG
Organism: Candidatus Macondimonas sp.; assembly: GCA_049645885.1. Lineage (GTDB taxonomy): Bacteria > Pseudomonadota > Gammaproteobacteria > UBA5335 > UBA5335 > Macondimonas. The sequence continues at coordinate 11,609 of JBARUT010000095.1, read as the reverse complement.
GGCCCGCAGCAGCCGGCAACAGACGCATCACCAGTTCGGTTTGTTCCACGGCAGCCGCCAATGACGCGCTATCGGCGCTGGGCTGTTCACCCCAGCGCTCCAGATACAGCGCCAGGCTTTCCAGTGCATTGGCCATGGCTTCCGCTATCGGCTGCCCTTCCGTTATCCGGGGTAAGGACTGCGCCAATTGATTGAAACAGCGTCCCGCCTCCGCCAACCCAGCCACCTCCAGCGCCGCAGCCATCTGCTCCAGACGCCCGGCCGCCTCGGCCTTGCCGCTTGAATCGGCGCGCTCCAACGCTTCGATGCACTGACGCAGATCAACCAGCACTTCACGCACCACGGGGAGCTGAAGCTCCGGCGCGATCGATCCTAGGTCTGATGTGTCCGGACGCCCTGAAAGCGATACCATGGCCGCCTCCACAGCCAGTACCGACTGCGCCACCTCAGGCCATTCCGTATCGACCACTTGGCCCGCACTGGCCCAAGCGGCCAACCGGGTTGCGGCCCGATCCATCTGCGCCGTGAGATCGGGGCGATCCAGGATGGCCAGGGTGGCGCAGATGCCTTGGGTCACGCCGACCAATACCTTGAGCTCGTCAGCCGCAGGCTGGGGCGTGCGGGAGATCACATCAAGGGATTCCTTGACCACTTGCAACTCGTCGCGGATCGATGCTGCGACGCCGGCCAGGGCGTGACTGCCGGCATCGCCCAAGGCGTGCTGTAGCCGCTCCTGCTGTTCGGGAGAGATCACGCGATGGACCAAGTCGTAGGCCTGGGCGAGTTCGCCGGGCAATCCAGTCAGATGCGGCGCTCGACCCAAGGCATACAGGGCCTGGGCCGCCGTTTGGCGATGCAACTGACATTGCTCCGGGGTTTCTCCCACAGCGGCCAGCCCCCCCAGCAGGCGTTCCAAACGCAACAGGACCGGGCGCACTTCAGCCTGGGACACGGCGTGATCCGCAAGGGCAACCAGCAGGCCCCGCAAGACCCACCAGCTCCTGGCCACAGCGGCGGTGGTCGCAGCGCGCTCGAGCTTTTCAGCCACCCGTGACAAGCTTGCCAGCACGCGCGCATCACCCGTTTCCCGCAACACCAACAAGATCGCGTGCATGACCCCGGGTCGATAGCGTTGGGCCAGTGCCCTGAGAATCGCGGGATCCTGAGCCACCGGGTCGGGTCCAGCCATTTCGATCAGCGCATCCCCTCCCGTCGCGGCAAAGATTTCCGCAGCCCCAATGGCGCCCCGGCTTGCTGCCAGGCGCAAGCCATTGATGGGAAACAGCAGCAAGGTCGGGCAATCGGATTCGCCACGCGCCATGAGTTCCACATAGGCGGGCAGGGCAATGAGCAGGCTGGCCAAGGCATCGCCCAAGGTTTCGGTATAAGCCGCTGGATGATGGCAAGCATCCAAGGCCACAATGGCCTGGCTCACGGCATAGGACGCCCCGGAAAGACCTGAAAATTCGAGAGTTTCACGCAGATTCCGCCACTCCTGGCACACCGTTTCCAGTGTTTCGGGCGTCAACTGCTCAAATCCCATGTCTTCCGCACGCTGGCGCAACCGATCAATGCTGTCCTGAATGCCAGGCAGCAACGCCTGCAACGTCTGCGCATCTCCGGCATGCCCGCGCGCCGCGGGCTGGAGATTCATTGACAGGGGTGAAGGCTGCATCGCGTGCTCCTCAATTCGGAAGCTTGAACCCGGTCACCGACCGGCGCAGCTCGGTGGCCAACTGAGCCAGCCGACCGATCGCCTGGCCGGTGGCGCGGGTCCCCTTGGCCGCCTGCACGGTGACCTCCCGAATGGCTCGCATGCTGGTCGACATTTCGGAGGCCTTGACCGTCTGTTGCTGAGCCGCTTCGGAAATACTGGTCACCAGGACCGCAATCTGATTGGATACACGCTCGATTTCATCCAAGGCATTGCCGGCGTCCTCCGCACGCTGGGAACCCGACACCACACCTGTCGTACTCCGCTCCATCGACGCCACGGCCTCCTGGGTGTCGGCCTGAATCGTGCGCACCAGGGCCTCGATCTGCCGTGTGGCCACCGCTGAACGTTCCGCCAGTCGCTGCACTTCATCAGCCACCACGCCGAAGCCCCGACCCGCTTCACCAGCGGAAGAGGCCTGAATGGCGGCGTTCAGAGCGAGGATATTGGTCTGTTCGGCAATGTCATTGATCAGCCCGACGATGTTGCCAATCTCCTGGGAGCTTTCTCCCAGCCGCTTGATACGCTTGGAGGTCTCCTGGATCTGCTCGCGGATCACTTGCATGCCCTCGATGGTCCGCTGCACCGCCGCGCTGCCCTTGCCCGCAACATCCACCGCGTGCTGAGCCACCTTCGAGGAACGCTGGGCGTTGTCCGATACCTGCTCGATGGACTGGGCCATGCTCTGAATGGCGGAGGTGGTTGTTTCGATCTGTCCACTCTGCCGCTCGCTGGCCACCAGCAAACGGGTCGCCACATCCTGGGTTTCGGTCACCGAGGCGGCTACCCGTTCGGCGGTCTGGTTGATGGTGCGCACCAGTTCGCGCAGCTGTTCGATGGCGTAGTTCACCGCATCGGCGATGGCACCGGTGATATCTGCGGTGACCGTGGCCTGGACACTCAGATCCCCTTCCGCCAAATCCCCCATTTCATCCAGCAGATTCAGGATGGCATCCTGGTTTTTCTGGTTCATCCGACGGGCCTGCGCCAATAACTGTCGCACCCGCATCACCAATCGATAGACGACCAGGATCACCAACACCACACTGATGCCACTCAAGACCACCAGAATCAGGGGCTGCATGAAACGACTGTTGATTGCCTGCTGCAGCGCGAGCTCCTGTTGGGTCAGCCCTTGCTGCACCACCGCCAGATCCAGGGCCAGGCCACGCGAGGCGCGGTTGGCGCGGTGCAGCGCGAGGCCATTGGCGGCGATGAAATCGACCTGCTGACTCAAGGTGCTATAGCGTTTCGTCAATCGCGCCAGCGTGTCCCGCATGGGACCTTCCGCCGGCAAGGCGACAATGCCCTGGGCTCGGTTTCCCTCCGACAGGTCTTGCAGGCCATTGCCCAGTGCCGCCAAAGTCGTCGTCAATTGCTTCGAGATAGTGTCGGGCGAACCGGCGCCCGAAAAAAGTGCATTGATGCCCTCGCGCATGCGCTGCAGGTCCAGGGCGAGACGCAGGGTGTAAGTGATCTGTTCAGGAGGCAGGCGTGCCACCCGCATCTGGTCGACCAAAGTGTCCAGATCTGCCATCCACGCGGGCAGCGTCGCCTGGAATTCGCCTTGATATGCCCGCGCTCCAGGCATGACCGCACGCACGGACAGCAGTGACTGAAGCTTGGGTTGCGCCTTGATCCAGGCCTCTGCCACGACATCAACGCGGGCCTGGATGTTTCCCGGAACGGCATCCAGGCCCGACTCGGAATCCCCTTCTTTCAGGGTTTTGATGGTCTTGGAAAAGCTCTCGATGCTGCGGGATAGTTCATTGAAGGTCTGTCGATTCGCCAACTCATCTGCCAAGGCATTGGTCACCTCGAAACTGCGGGCGGCGATACGTTCAGCCAGCGTCTGCTGCTCGGCCGTCAAGCTCAGGTATTGCTGATCCCGCCACTCCAGACCCGACAGATAGGCCCACCCGCTCAGGGTGAGAAATACTGCGCCGGCAAGGCCGATCAACAGACTGGAGAACAAACGCCTGTCCGCCTGGCTATCCCGGATGGATTCAACGGATGACTTGGACATGGTGTAAGCGGTCTCCCCCTCTGAATCAGGCCAATCGACGCACTGGAATTCCTGTTGCGCTCAGGCTTGGGAATCGGCAGGCCCGGCCGGGTCTTGATAGGACAGGCGAATCAGGGACGGCATCCGCCGCATGGCCCAGGCCGCTCATTCAGGCGATGATTCATCCTGAACACCGGATACCGCCAAAAGATCGGGCCAGTCCAGCACACCGGCCCACAGTCCGGGCTGCAAAGCCAAGGCGCCACACCAGACGTGTGGACAGGCCACTCCGGGTGCCGGGACATCCCGCTGCAATCCCCCCGTCATGTTCCGCAATCCCTGCACCTTGCGTGCACCCAGCCCCACCACCTGGCGACCCTGTTGAAGACAGATCACCACTGCCGGCGCTGTGGATCCCGGCAGACCCAATAACACGGCCAAGTCCAGCACAGGGACCAGGATGCCCCGCAAATTGATCAAGCCTTGCAGTTCCGCTGCCGCGTTGGGGATGCGCGTGAGACGAGGCTGGCGAATCACCTCACTGATCCAGAGCCGGGGCAATGCCCACAGCATCCCACCCACGTCGAAAATCAGCGCCTGTTGCGGGGAATGCCAGGAAATATCCGCTGACGATTCGAGAGGTGGCGTGGCCAAAGCCAGAGGATTGCAGGATCGCTCCAACGCACACAGGGCAGCGAAGGGATCGGCAGCGTCATTCAACGAGACCATCGCGCTCATGGTCAGAATCCAAGCACCGCATTCATTTTGGGAATGATGTCGTGTTCCTGCACCGGCTTGAGCACGTAATCCACCGCGCCCTGCCGCAGCCCCCAGATCCGATCGCTTTCCTGATTCTTCGAGGTCACCATGAAGACGGGAATGGAGGCGGTCTGTTGATCCCGGGACAGCTTGCGGGTTGCCTGGAAACCACTCATTCCGGGCATGACCACGTCCATCAGGATGAGATCGGGTTGTTCCCGTCGGGCCAGATCGATGCCCTGTGTCGCATCATGGGCCACCAGCGTCTGGTGGCCATGTTTTTCCAGCAGGCGGCGCAGCACGTGCAGCTCGGTGGGGGAATCATCGACGATCAGTACACGCGCCATGTCACCATCCCCTCACTGGATCCCACCGGTAACCGGCCCAGGCGTCACGCCGGCGAATTCGGAAACCGCTTCCAGCAACTCCTCGCGGGTGAACGGCTTGGTCAGGTAGCGCTCGGAACCCACCAGACGACCACGGGCGCGGTCAAACAAGCCATCCTTGCTGGACAGCAGGATGACGGGAATATGGCGGAAATCCGGATGGCGCTTGATCAGGGCGCAAGTCTGGTACCCATCGAGACGGGGCATCATGATGTCGACAAACACCAGATCCGGCCGATGCCGAACAATCAAACCCAAGGCCTCGTAGCCATCCTGGGCCGTGATGACCTCGAACCCCTCCCGCATCAGCAAGGCTTCAGCGCTTCGCCGAATGGTCTTGCTGTCGTCGATCACCATGACCCGCAGCACGGGGTGATTCATCCCACCCGCAGATTGCCTGTCCATCTCGCCTCCCTCTCGGTCCCCCATGATGTTCATGGCGCTTCCATTTATTTAGTGACATCCATCTTGTATGAACGATTCAGTATCATGGGCGCCTGATTTGCCCTACCAGGAATCTCGCCATGGCCATCGTCGATCCCGTCGGGCTCCCCCGTCTGGCGCTCATGCAACAGGAACGGATTCGGCATCTGGAGGCTGCCCTACTGGCCCAACAGAGCACGATCGAGTACTGGTTCCGCCGCCAGTGGCAACGCACCCGCCCGCCCCTCTATGCCTCCGTTGATCTGCGCAATGCCGGATTCAAGCTCGCCCCGGTGGATACCAATTTGTTCCCGGCGGGCTTCAACAACCTTGCCCCCGACTGCCATGCGCTCTGCGTTCAGGCCATGCGCCAGGCCATCGAACGCAGTTGCCCAACCGCCAGCCGGGTGTTGATCATTCCCGAGAGCCACACGCGCAATCCGCACTACCTGGAAAGTTTGGGGACGTTGGCCAGCCTGGTCACCCAGGCCGGCTTTGAAGTCCGTATCGGCTCCCTGCGCGCCGACTTGAAGGCGCCCATGCCCCTGGATGTGCCCTCGGCACCCCATCTGCTGCTCGAACCCGTGACGCGACAGGGCGCGCGCGTGGGCGTGGCGGATTTCGATCCCTGCCTGGTGCTGCTCAATAACGACCTGTCCGGGGGACTGCCGGCTATTCTGGAGGGCCTGGAGCAGACCCTTCTGCCCCCGCCAGGACTGGGCTGGACCCACCGCTCCAAGAGCCATCATTTCGACCTGTATGCCGAGGTGGCCGGGGAATTCGCCGATCAATTGGGACTGGATCCCTGGCTGCTCACGCCGGCCTCGCGCTATTGTGGTCAGGTGGACTTCCAGAAGCGGGAAGGGCTGGAATGCCTGGAAGCCAATGGGGCGGCACTGCTCGCCGAAATCGCGGAACGCTATGCCGAACGCGACATCGATCATCCCCCCTTCCTGATCGTCAAGGCCGATGCCGGCACCTATGGCATGGGCATCATGAGCGTCAGCTCGATCGACGAAATCACCCAGATCAACCGCAAGACCCGCAACAAGATGAGTTCAGCCAAGGAGGGATTGCCTGTCAGCCGGGTGTTGATCCAGGAAGGCATCCCCACCGCGGAAACCTGGGGCAGCGACGCCGCCGTGGCGGAACCTGTGGTCTACATGATCGACGCCACTGTGGTCGGCGGCTTCTACCGGGTGCATGCCCAGCGTGGCCCCACCGAGAATCTCAACGCCCCCGGCATGGAATTCCATCCCCTGCCGTTCTGTGAACCCTGTATTTGTCCCGACCTCAACCGGGAGCCGGACGCCGGCCCCAACCGCTTCTATACCTATGGCGTCGTTGCCCGCCTGGCCTTGTTGGCCGCCGCACGGGAAATGGCCGAGCTGGCCCCCTGAATCTGCCCTCTTCCGGAGTGTCGCCCATGAGCCTGCGCATCGGCGTGGTGATGGACCCCATCGCCACCATCAAGCCCGCCAAGGACACCACCCTGGCCCTGCTGCTGGAAGCCCAGCGCCGAGGCTGGACACTTTTCTACATGGAGCTGGGCGATCTCTACCTGATCGACGGCCAGCCCTGGGCGCGCCAACGACCCCTCAAGGTCGAGGACGACCTGCACCACTGGTTCGATCTCACGCCGGGCACCGATGTCCCGCTGACCGAGCTGGATGTGATCCTGATGCGCAAGGATCCGCCCTTCAACATGGAGTACATCTATGCCACCTATGTGCTGGAACGGGCCCAATTGGCCGGCACGCTGGTGGTCAATCGGCCGGAAAGCCTGCGCGACGTGAGCGAAAAGGCCTACACGGCATGGTTCCCCGAATGCTGTCCACCGACGATGATCGCCCGCGACATGACGCGGCTGCGCCGTTTCATCACCGACCAGGGAGAGGCCGTCATCAAGCCACTGGACGGCATGGGGGGAGCCTCTATCTTTCGCACCCGCGGTGACGACCCCAACCTCAGCGTCATCCTGGAAACCCTGACCGACCACGGCCACCGCTTCGCCATGGCCCAGCGCTACCTGGCCGCCATCACCGAGGGCGACAAGCGCATCTTGCTGGTGGATGGCGTGCCGGTGCCCTTCGCGCTCGCGCGGATACCGGCCCCCGGCGAGGCGCGCGGCAACCTGGCGGCGGGCGGGCGCGGCGAAGGCCGTCCCCTCACCGACCGGGACTACTGGATTTGCGAGCAGGTGGGCCCCGTACTGCGCAAGAAAGGGCTCCTGTTCGTCGGATTGGATGTAATCGGGGATTCGCTGACCGAGATCAACGTCACCAGCCCAACCTGCGTGCGGGAACTGGACCGGCAGTTCGGACTCAACATTGCCGGCTTGTTGATGGACGCCATCGAGCGTCAGTTGGGCCCGACGCCGCAGGCGACTGCACCGTGACCGCGTCCCGCCGATAAGCTCTCATGTCGTCCAAACCGTCGGGATCGTCCATGGCCGAGGCCACCCCACCACCTGAGATCAGCAGTCGCGACCGACTGATCGGTACGCTGTTTTTCGCCGCCCTGCTGCACGGGATTCTCATCCTGGGGATCGGCTTCCGCAACCTGCCCAGTGCGCCCGATCAAAGCCAAAAACTGGAGGTGACGCTGGTGCGCGGGACGCCCACCGCGCCGCCGGAACAACCCCAATTCTGGGCTCAGATCGACCAGCAGGGCGCCGGCGAGGAGGGGCCGGTACAGCGCCCGCGCGGTGATCTGCCCGACTCCAACACCCAAATGGCCTATGAGGGAATCCCCCAGGGTGGCGATGCCGTCAATGAATTGGGTGGGGAGGGTGCATCCGAACCCAATACCACCCAGAACACCCCCACCCAGCGCGCAACGCGCCAAGTCTTGACCACCACTGCCCCCTCCGCCGACCCCATGGCCAGTGCCCCGCAAACGGCGGCCACCCCCGACGGCCAGCGCCTGCGCGTCTCGCGACTGGTGTTGGAGGCCACGGAAACCAGTCCTGCCCTGCTGCCCGACCCGGAAGCTCATACCCAGACGCCCGGCGCCCCTCTGCGGGAAATGCGGATCGCCGTCAACACCCGTTCCCATCTTTATGCGCCCTATCTCTATCAGTGGCGTTTGCGCATCGAGGCCGTCGGCAATCTCAACATGCCCGATGAGATCACCCGTCAGGGACTGTTCGGCGACGTCACCCTGGAGGTCGCCATTCGCAGCGATGGTCGCCTTGAGGAAGCGCGGGTGGTGGTGCCCTCGCCCCATCGACGCTTGGACCAGGCTGCCCTGCGCATCCTGCAACTTGCCGCGCCCTTCGAGCCTTTCAGCGATCCAATGAAACAACAGACCGAGCGCATCCGCTTCGTCTGGAAATGGCGGTTCCTGCCGGGTGAAGGAGGCGCGCCCGAGGCAGAAGGCGGGGTTTATGTCGGCCAATGAAGCCTTCTTCACGCGCGCTGGCCTGCGTGGCTTGTAAGCATCCGGGCGACTGCCTACCATGACCCCATGATCGAAGGCAGCTACCTCCAACATCATTTGCTGATCGCCATGCCCGGCATGGTCGATCGCAATTTCTCGCAAACCGTCACCTATCTGTGCGAACACAATGCCGATGGGGCGCTGGGCATCATCATCAATCGGCCGAGCGATCTGCGCCTGTCCCAATTGATGACGCAAATGGAACTGCCCCCGCCGGAACGGCCCGAGTTTGACGGCCCCGTCTATCACGGTGGCCCGGTCAGCGAGGAACGCGGCTTTGTGCTGCACGAGGAAGCCGGTCCCTGGGACGCCAGCCTGTTCGTGTCCAAGGCCATGCATGTGACCACCTCGCGCGATATCCTGATGGCCATCGCCAAGGGTGAAGGGCCATCGCGCTATTTGCTGGCCTTGGGCTATGCCGGTTGGACGGCGGGGCAACTGGAACAGGAAATGCGCGATAATGCCTGGCTGGCGGTGCCCGCCAACAGTCATATCCTGTTCGATCTCCCCGCCCCCGAACGGCTGACCGCGGCCATTGGTCTTCTCGGAGTCGACTGGCGCCAGCTCAGCAGCGAAGCGGGTCATGCGTGACCGCTGCGGCTGTGGCTGACCGCCGCACCCTGTTGGGATTCGATTATGGTAGCCGGCGTGTGGGCGTGGCCGTGGGCCAGACCGTGACCGGCAGCGCCTCGCCCCTGGCCGTTCTCAAGTCACCTAAGTCACCGGAATTCTGGCAACAACTGGACCGTTTGATGCGCGAATGGCGGCCCGACGCTCTGGTTGTGGGCCTCCCCTTGCAGGCGGATGGCAGCGCCGGCGCCATCGCCCGTGCGGCTGAAGCCTTTGCCGATGAACTGACCGCCCGCTACGGGCTCACTGTGGCGCGCGTCGACGAACGCCTGACCTCCTGGGAAGCCGACCGCGTCGCGCGGGATGTCCCGGAATCCCGCCGGGACGCCGTGGCGGCCAGCCTGATTTTGATGACCTATTTGGAAGGACGATCGCCATGATCCTTTGGGATACCCCGCGGGTAGCAGCCCATATCGATGCCCTGGCCAACGCCATCGGGGCGCGCTATGCCGCAGCGCCACAACCGCCACTGCTGGTGGGCATCCATACCGGCGGCGCCTGGCTGGCCCAGGCCTTGCACCGACGCCTGGAAGGCACCCTGGCGCTGGATGAGCCTGCCGGCACAGTGGATGTGAGCTTCTACCGCGACGACCTTGCGCGCAGCGGTGTGCCCCCCCAGGCCCGCCCCTCCCAGCTGTCCACCTCGGTCGATGGCCGTGAAATCGTGCTGATCGACGATGTGCTCTACACCGGGCGCACGGTCCGGGCCGCCATGAATGAATTATTCGATTACGGCCGTCCCGCCGGCATCCGCCTCGCCGTGCTGGTCACGCGCAATGGCCGGCAGTTACCCGTCGCGCCGGACTTCCCCGCAGAGATGCTCTCGCTAGAACCGGGGGAACGCATTAAACTCGCCGGGCCCGATCCGCTGCAATTGCACCTGCTCCGGAGTTCGCCGTCCGCCCATGATGCGACCGACACCCCCTGATGTCCTGCCGCTGCGCCACCTCCTGACCACCGATGGTCTGAGCCGGTCGCAAATTCTCTCCATTCTGGACCTGGCGGAATCCTTCCTCCCGGTGGGCGCGCGTGCGGTCAAGAAAGTCCCGCTGCTACGCGGTAAAACCGTCGTCAACCTGTTTTTCGAGCCCAGCACGCGCACCCGCATGACCTTCGAGCTGGCCGCCAAGCGCCTGTCCGCCGACGTGCTCAACCTGGATGTCGCCCATTCCTCCACCCGCAAGGGTGAAACCCTGCTGGATACGCTGCGCAACCTGGAAGCCATGCAAATGGACATGCTGGTGGTGCGTCACGCGGAAAGCGGCGCCGCCGACTTCTTTGCCCGCCATGCAGCGCCCCATGTCAGCGTCCTCAACGCCGGCGACGGCCGCCATGCCCACCCGACCCAGGCGCTGCTGGACATGTTCACCATCCGCCGCCACAAGGCGGATTTCACTGCACTCACCGTGGTGATCGTCGGCGATGTGGCCCACTCCCGGGTGGCCCGTTCCCAGATCCATGCCCTGCGCATTCTGGGCGTGCCGGATATCCGCGTGGTGGCGCCACGCACGCTGCTGCCGGTCGACATCGAAACCCTGGGAGTGCGGGTCTTTCCGCATCTGGAAACCGCACTGCGGGATTGCGATGTGGTGATCACCCTGCGCCTGCAGCGCGAGCGCATGCAGGGAACCTTCCTGCCCAGCGAGGGCGAGTATTTCCGTCACTACGGCCTGGATGCGGCGCGCCTGGCCCTGGCCCGCCCCGACGCCATCGTCATGCATCCCGGCCCCATCAATCGCAACGTGGAAATCGCCTCCGCGGTTGCCGACGGCCCCCAGTCGGTGATCCTGGAACAGGTGACCAACGGCATCGCCGTGCGCATGGCGGTCATGGCCCAGGTGCTCGGACGGGCGCCGGGGCAGGAGAGCGCGGCATGAATCGGCTCACCCTGAGCGGCGGACGGGTCATCGACCCGGCGCGGGATCTGGACGCGACGCTGGATGTGCATCTCAGCGAGGGTCGGGTGCTGGCGGTGGGCGCGGCGCCCGTGGGCTTTTGCCCCGATGAGCGCATCGACGTGCAGGGTCGATGGGTGCTGCCGGGATTGGTTGACCTGTGCGCCCGTCCGCTGCCGGATCTCGCACAGGAAACCCGGGCAGCGGCGGCAGGCGGCATCACCAGCCTGTGCGTACCGCCAGAAATCACCCCCTGCATCGACACCCCAGCGGTGGCCGAGCGCCTGATGCACCAAGGCCAGCAGGATGCCCGCGCGCGATTGCACCTGGTGGGCGCCCTCACCTGCGCCCTGGCC
>JBARUT010000094.1:0-5940 GCA_049645885.1 Candidatus Macondimonas sp. | reverse complement strand
AATTGGGCCAATTCGATGATCTCTGAGTTGCGACTATGCAATTTTCCGAAAGGAAGTTGGCAATAGAGGTGAAAGGCGAGTTTCAGTTGATCGGGTGTCCAGCGGTTACTGCTCATGATGGCCCCTCGCTTGATTTTTTTGTGTTTGTGTTTTGGGCCTGACCATCTGCTGTCTCTATTCCCCGGCAGTTTTGATTATATTTCGACGTTCCATAGACCGCGCTCTGACGAGGGTAAATACGTGTTTGGGAGCTGGTAGTGATCGACCAGCTCCTCGTCGCCATTCTCCTTGACGATGCTTTGACAATCAGATGCCATTTGTGCATGCGCTTCATGCTGGCAGACGCCACCCAGGTATCGGTCGTGCAGCCATTGCTTAAGATCTGTCGGCTTCTTCGGTCTTCTGTAGCCTCTTCATCCAGGGTGAGGATTTCGTCGCGGGTCTCGGGCACTGTGTCACCTTCCGGAACGGCCATGGATGGCATCTGCTGGCCAAAGCTGGTCGATTCTTCCATGTTTCGGCATCACCGACCAGCGACCGCGAGCGACAGGCACGGCTTGTCCAACACCGGCACGCCGCTGATCTGCATCGGCTTCCCGGTGTTCGACCGCCATCACCACCACCGCTACCCGGTGTGGGGCTACCTAGGCGCCATGAACGTGCTGGTGTGGATTCTGGACAAGATCTTCGACGAGCGTGCTGAAAGCCGTCGAGAGCCGCTATGCCGATTTTGAAATCGGACACATCGAAGCCAGCCATTCGGCCAGCAAGAAAGTCGTCCAGTACGAATGCGTCGGCCGGGCGAACGGCAAGAAGCTGGACCACGATGTCTCCGCCGACGGGCGGCAGATTCAGGTGGCGGACGACTGAAGCCGCCTTGTCGTCGCGGGCGTCGGCCGCCGACCGGCGCGCGCAACGATCTCCAGCCCAATCGCTGACCTTTTCACCGAGCGCTTCATTTCGGCTGCGGGGACACCATCTTCCTGCAGCCGTTCTTTACGGAGCCTGCCAACCGGAAAGCCAGCCGCTCAGGGCTTCAGCACCACCGCCAGCCGCTCGACGATGCCATCGCCGACCAGATGGGTTTGCACGATTTCGTCGATGTCTTCGGCGTTCCGCGGCTGATACCAGACGCCGGATGGGTAGACGACCATCAGCGGTCCCGCGCTGCAAAAGCCCAGGCAACCGGTTGCGGCCATGCCAATATCGGCGAGGTTCTTGATCTGCAACTGCTTGCCGAGGTGCTCCCACAGGGGCGCCGCGCCGCTCGCGCCGCAGCTTCCACGCGGATGACCCGGTGGCCGCTGCTGATAACAGCAGAACACGTGATGACGGAAGACGGCGGGCAGCGCAATGGTTTCAGTCGACATGATGTCTCCGGGACAGCGTGGGCGTCCGCAGCCGGACTAGCGGCGCGGCTTTTCCGAACGGGAGTAATGGCTGAAGTGGCCTTCGCGCGCCGCCTGTCGACGGGCACTCTCGATGATTTTCTTGGATTTGCCCGCAACGTTCGGCGCGGACAGCAACTTTTCCAGGCGCTGGCTGCCGCAATGCGGGCACACCGGTTCCTCGTTGCGCACCAGCAACTCGAAGGTCTGGTCGCAGGACTCACAGTGAAAGTCGAAGATGGGCATGGTAAGGCCACTTAGATCGCCGGCACCGCGCCGGCCCAGCGTTCCAAGCAAGATCGGGACCGTTTGTCAATCGACTGATTTCGAATCGAAAACGAGTGCCCAGGGAAAGCGGCATGTCGCGTTTGTCCGCTTCGCGACACGCGTTCGATGGGGGTTGGCGATCAATCTGGACCGGGCGGCGGCGGGGGGAGAAAGGGGACCGCGCGAGGCTTGGCGAGCCTCAAGCTTGTTGCCGCAACAACCCCCGCAGCGCGTCCAGCTGGCGCGTGTTGAGCACGTCCGCCGCTTCCAGCCAGCCGCGGCGGGCCTGGCCGATGCCGTACCGAGGTTGCCAAAGTCGTGCCCGCTGTGCGCGTCGGAGATGATGGCGACGATAACGCCTTCTTCCCTGGCCATGCGGGCGTGAACGTCGGTGAGGTCGAGGCGCTTGGGCTGGGCGTTGAGCTCCATAACATAAAGCAGCCGCGCTGATTGGCGTGGTGAATCAAGTGCAGCCAGTTGGCCAATGCCTCAGCGTAGGGCTGGTGCAACTGGGGGCGGCGGTGCCGGATGCGACTTTTCTGCCTACCCGTGCGGTGGAACGGGCGCTGTTGCAGGCGGCGCGGCGGCATCGCAGCCGTGCAGCGGCCTACGAGTTTCCACCCGGCCTGCCGGAACTGCGCCGGCAAATCGCCCGGCGCCTGACCCAGGCTGGTTGCGCCGTGGGTCCGGACGAGATCGTCATCACCAACGGCTGCCAAGAGGCGCTGGTACTGGCGCTGCGGGCGCTAACCCGGCCAGGAGACGTGGTGGCCATCGAATCGCCCACCTTCTACGGCCTGCTGCAGGCGCTCGAGGCGCTGCAACTGGAAGCGCTGGAAATTCCCACTGATCCGGTGGAAGGGCTGTCGCTCGATGCCCTGCAACTGGCGCTCGAACGTTGGCCGGTGAAGGTCTGTGTCGCCACGCCGAGCTTCAGCAATCCGCTCGGCTACTGCATGCCCGAGGCGCGCAAGCGGGCGCTGCTGGCGCTGCTCGGCGCGCATGGCGTGCCGCTGATCGAGGACGACCTCTACGGCGACCTCGGCTTCGCCGCGCAGCGGCCGCCGCCCTGTCTGTCGCTGGTTCAGGGCAGCGGCGCCGAGGTGATCTACTGCTCCTCGTTTTCGAAGACTCTTTCGCCGGGGCTGCGGGTGGGCTGGATCGTGCCGGGTCGCCATCAGGGGCGCGTCGAGTACCTCAAGTACGTGCTCAATCTCGCCACGCCCACGGTGTCGCAGCTGGCGCTGGCCGAGCTGCTGGGCGGCGGCGGTTACGAGCGCCACCTGCGCGCGGTGCGCGGCGACTATGCGCGCGCCGTGGCGCGCATGATCGATGCGGTCATGCGGCATTTTCCCGCCGGCACACGCATCACCCAGCCGGCCGGCGGTTTCGTGATCTGGGTGGAACTGGCGCCGCAGGTGGACAGCCTCAAGCTGGCAAAGCTGGCCCGCGCCGAGGGCATCAGCATCGCCCCAGGCCCGATCTTCTCGGCGACGCAGAAATACCGCAACTTCATGCGCCTGTCCTGCGCCTGCCCCTGGGATGGTCGCATCGAGGCGGCCTTGGAACGGCTAACGCGCCTCTTGGATGCCGCCGCCGAGTAAGCGACGCAAACTGCCGTCCGACGGGGCGGCGCTGGACTTTAGGGAAGCCGAGGGCCCACGGCGCGCCGACCATTGAGCGGTTGAATCGTTTTACCCGTGCATGGACAGCTTGCCCGAGGCGCGCAAGGAAATTTACGGCCTGCTCGCCTGGCTGGCCGACTGGATGCGCAACCAGGAAGGCAACCCCCATTGATACAGGATGCAGCGTCCCTGCACGGGCTGGAGACGGAACGCCGGTTCGACCATCCCGGCGATCCGCCTCTGGTTGCGCCGTGGCGTTACAGCCCCATGCAGTTGGCGTAATAGGTGACCGTACCGGGCCAATCCGAGAAGATCCCCTTGACCCGCACCTGCCGCGCCAGTACGTCCAGCGCGACATACATGTCGCTGTCCTTGCGGATGACCTCGCCAGCCGGATCGAAGGCGTAATAGAAACCGGCCTTGGCTGCGCCCTGGCGCAGGTCGGCGCGTTCGAAGCTCCAGGTGATGATGTCGAAGCCGAGCCGCTTGAGGTCCCTGGCCAGCTTGGACGGCACCACTTGGCCGTTTTCCACGCTCAGCAACGCGGGAATGGGCGGCGCCACGATGCGCACGCCGAGTTTCCGGAGGCGGATCAGCTCGGCGAAGGGCAGGGACGGGATGGTGTCGCGGGCCACGGCGTCATAATCGACCAGATACACGGCCTGGCGGCCATAGGCCGGCTCGTGCTCGATCCAGTACAGGATGTCTTCGAGGTTGAACGATTGGGGCCAGGCATCCCGGGGCTCGACCCCGCCCGCGCGCAAGGCGTCGATCAGCTGCTGGGCGTACTGGGCCTGTCCGCCGAACACGGTAGTGATGCGTTGCGCATCCCCGCCCTTGAGTTCCGGCGTGTGTTTGACGCCGAGCTCGCGGTTGAGCGCAACGCTCTCGCTCAGGGTCATCAAGGTGCCGCGGCCAGTGTAGAGATCCGTGCGCCAGTCGGCGGTGCCGCCCAGATAACCCGCCGCATCGGTCGCAGCCGGGTTGCTGGCGTCCATCTTGCCGGTCAGCGACTTGAACTGATCCAGCGTCAGATCGCTGGCGCAGCACATGGGCTCCGATCCGGGTCCGGCATAGGGCACCGAGCACTGCGCATTCAGCGGCGTGTTGACGATGTTGGTGGTGGTGTGCAGATCGCATTCGGCATGCCGGCACACGAGCTCGCCGTCGCGCGTGAAGGTCACATCGCACTCGACGATGCCGGCGCCCATGCGCGCGGCCGCTTCGTAGGACTCGCGGGTGTGTTCCGGAAACTGCAGCGAGGCGCCGCGATGGCCGATCGAAAAATCAGTGCGCCGGAAGCGCTGGTTCTGGCAACTGGCCAGTTCGGACTTGAGCGCGCCGTCATCCATGCCGGCCACCAGATAGAACGGACGCGGTCCGACCTGAACGGCCGCCCGCTCGCCGCCTAAGGCCTGCGCGATGTGCCGGTCGGCATTCTGGTCGCCGATTCCGGCTGCAACCGGCGCGTTCACCGCAACTGCCATCAGGCCGGCGACCGCGAGCGTGAATCTCACCATCCGTTTCATCATGCTGTCCTCCCTTGGCGATAGGATGGGCGGCAGGGCCCGAACGCCTACACTGTCGGGATTGCTTGTTAAGTGGGCATTTCAGCGGGGTGACAATGCTGTGACCGGCCGCAGAGACCTGTCCCGACCCGCTTCGAACCGCCAGTCTGGCGTCGTTGCTCCCCGTCTGCGGACTGACCCGTCCCGGCGCCGCCTCGCGAAATCCTCTGGATTAGGAGGGAACGCACGTGCAATTCGAACGGAGTCCTTCGGAAGAATATCGCCAGCGCCATCACTCATGGGCTGGGGGTGCTCCTCGCTAGCGCGGGCGGCACCAGCCTGATCGTGCTGTCCGCGAACCACGCCGACGCCCGTGAGGTCATCAGCGCGGCAGTCTTCACCGCAACGCGGGTGGTGATGTACGTGGCCTCCACGCTCTACCACGCCATCTCCCAACCCCGCACCAAGCAGCGTCTCAAGGTGTTCGACCACTGCGCGATCTTCCTGCTGATCGCGGGTACCTATACGTCGGCGCGGGACTGTCGGCGCCGGTGGGCGGATGGCGGGCGCGTCGCAAATCCGCCAAAACGGACGCTTATTTCTAGAAAAAACCTGAGAAGTATGCTTCAAGATATTGATTGTTAGTACTGGACGAATCGGCACTTCATTTGCTAGATGAGGGGGCCGGGCCGGGCCGTTCCGTACCGGCATGCGTGCCGCCAGCCCCATGAAGGAGTCGATGATGTCCGAGGCAAGCTTCCGCCGGATTGCGGCCGATCAGGCACTCGCCTTCATGGCCTCGGCGTCCGGCCGGGGTCAGCCTTACGCCCTGTTCGACACGCGCGATGCTGCCAGCCATGCGCAGGACCACCTGCCCGGCGCCCACCGGCTCTCCGAGCGCGATCTGGGTGACTGGATCGGCCGGTTGCCGCGCGCCGAGCCGGTGCTGATCTACTGCTACCACGGCAATGCCAGCCAAGTGTTCGCCGAGGCCTTCGCCGATTTCGGTTTTGCCGAGGTCTACAGCATCGACGGTGGCTTCCAGGCCCTGGCACAGGCCCAAGCGATGAGGCGAACCCAATCCGTCGGGCGACCGGCGCCGAGTCCGGCGCTGCAGGCGTTCATGGCGGAGGAGGGGTGCGCTTTGGTGCG
>JBARUT010000093.1:0-16663 GCA_049645885.1 Candidatus Macondimonas sp. | reverse complement strand
CCACATTGATCAGGTCGCATCCCATCGCCAAGCCCCACAGCGCGGCCTCTGGCAAGCCCAGCCGTGCCGAGCCGATGAATGCCACTTGGTTGCTCAGACCATGCTGATGAAAGATCTGGTACACCAGCGGGAAGGCTGCCTTGAACGGCAGGGCGACGCGATCGGCGAACACCAGCGGGGCCGCCCCGGTGCCGCCTTCGCCGCCGTCGACGGTGATGAAGTCGACGCCGCGCCCACCCTGGGCCATCAAGGTGGCCAGATCGTCCCAGAAGACGGCTTCGCCCACAGCCGATTTGATGCCGACCGGCAGCCCGGTTGCGTCAGCCAGTTCCTCGACGAAGTCCAGCAGCGCATCCACATCGCCAAAGGCCGCATGGCGCGCCGGACTCTTGCAGTCCACGCCCGGCCGCACGCCGCGTGTCAAGGCAATCTCCGGGGTGACCTTCACCCCCGGCAGCAAGCCGCCGAGCCCCGGTTTGGCACCCTGGCTGAGCTTGATTTCCAATGCCCGTACCGGTGTGCCGGCGTCCAGGGTGCGACGCAGGGCGTCCAGGCTGAAGGCGCCCGCTTCATCCCGGCAACCGAAATAACCGGTGCCGATCTGGAACACGATATCCCCCCCCTTGCGGTGGTAGGGGCTCAGGCCTCCCTCGCCGGTATTCTGGAAACAGCCGGCCAGGTGAGCGCCACGGTTCAGGGCTTCCACCGCGACACCGCTCAAGGCGCCGAAGCTCATTCCGGAGACGTTGACCACCGACGCCGGACGAAAGGCCAGGCGCCGGCCCCGGGCGGCTCCCAGCACCTTGGCGCAGGGCAGCGGATAGCCGGCTTGATCCAGGGCATCGCCCGCGTGGAATTGAGCCAGGGGAAAGGTGGTGTGGCGGATGATCAGGGTGCCTTCGCTGTGCTCCAGATCCTGGTCGGTGCCGAAGGCAAACTGGTTGTTCTCGCGCTTGGCGGTGGCATAGACCCAGCGGCGCTGGTTGCGACTGAAGGGGCGCTCTTCCTCGTTGTTGGTAACGATGTATTGACGCAGTTCAGGCCCGAAACCCTCGAGCAGATAGCGGAAATGGCCGATCAGGGGGTAGATGCGCAGAATGGCATGTTGTCGCTGGAAGACATCGTGCAGCGCCAGTGCGGCGAGGGCCACGCCCAACCCAGCCAAGAGCCATATGCCTACTGCCATCATCTCGTCTCCCGCTCTGCTGTTGTTGTCACGCCACCTTGGCCGAATTGTCCCGCGTATTATGAGGAGCTTGGCGTGTGGGATCGATGGCCGATTCCCGTACCTCTCCCCTTGTGGTCGGATGGCGCCTATCATAGCCCCCGTCATGCTGACGACCCACCTCGAATGCCCTGTGCCCTGCCCCCCCTGTTGGATTTGTCCATGAAGACGCCCCATCTGCCGACACTACCCGCTTTGCCCGCCGCCCTGTCCAAGCCTCACACACTGGCGCCGCTGGGCGCCCTGGGCGTGGTCTATGGCGACATCGGGACCAGCCCGCTCTATGCGCTGCGGGAATGCTTCTCTCCGCATCTGGGGGTGGCCTTGACTGCGTCCCATGTGCTGGGGGTGTTATCGCTGATTTTCTGGGCGCTGATTCTGATTGTGTCGATCAAATACCAGCTCCTGGTGTTGCGCGCGGACAACCGGGGAGAGGGCGGCATCCTGGCTTTGCTGGCGCTGCTGAATCCCTGGCGTACCCTGGGTCAGGGGCGCACGGCAGCCTGGCTGATGGGTCTGGGCATTTTCGGTGCGGCGCTACTTTATTGCGACGGCATGATCACCCCGGCCATTTCGGTGCTCAGCGCCGTGGAGGGCATCAAAATTGCTGCGCCTGGCTCAGAACCATATGTGGTCCCCATTACGCTGGTGATCCTGGCGCTGCTGTTTTCGCTGCAACGCTTTGGGACGGCACGTGTGGGGGCAATGTTCGGGCCGGTGATGGTGCTGTGGTTCACCACCCTGGCGGTGCTTGGCATCATTGGCATCAGCCACAATCCCGGGGTGGTGGTCGCCTTGAATCCCTGGTACGCACTGAGCTTTTTGCTGACCGAAGGCAAGGTCGGATTGCTGGTGCTGGGGGGCGTGTTCCTGGTGGTGACTGGGGCCGAGGCGCTCTATGCCGATCTCGGCCATTTCGGCCGCAAGCCCATACGTCAGGCCTGGTTTGCCTTGGTGTTGCCGGCCTTGGTGTTGAATTATCTGGGCCAGGGGGCATTGGTGCTGGCCGATCCCGCCGCCATCGCCAACCCGTTTTATGCCTTGGCGCCCCGCTGGGCCTTGTATCCCCTGGTGGCCCTGGCGACCGTGGCCACGGTGATCGCTTCCCAGGCGCTGATTTCGGGGGTGTTTTCCCTGGTGCGCCAGTCGATCCAGCTGGGGGTCATGCCGCGCATGCGCATCGTCCAGACCTCGTCCGCGGAAATTGGCCAGATCTACGCGCCCTCGGTCAATTTTGCGTTGATGCTGGCGTGTATGGCGCTGGTGCTGGCATTTCGCACTTCGGGAAATCTGGCCGCCGCCTATGGGGTGGCCATCACCATCACCATGCTGATCACTTCCAGCTTGCTGTATTTCACGATGCGCCGGGTGTGGCTTTGGTCGGGCCTGGTTTCAGGCCTGCTCGTCGGGGCCATGTTCCTCGTGGAATTGCCGTTTCTGCTGGCCAATCTGCACAAGCTGCACGAAGGCGGTTGGGTGACCCTTGCGGCGGGAGGGGCGCTTTTCTTTGTCATGCGGACCTGGGATCAAGGACGCCGCAATCTCATCACCCGCCTGCGCGCCGAATCCGAGCCGTTGGAAAGTCTGTTTGATCGACTGGATCATCATGCGCCAGTACGTCTGCCGGGTACGGCGATTTTCCTCACCGCCCCGCGGCTGGGCGCACCGCCCTCGCTCCAGTATCTGCTGCGTCATACCCATGCCCTGCATGAACGGGTGATTTTGCTTACGGTACTGATCGAGGAGTCCCCGCGGGTGCCCCCCGGGCAGCGTGTCGAGTGGACGCCTCTGGGGCATGGCTTCGATCGGCTGCTGATCCATTATGGGTTCATGCAGAGTCCCGATTTGCCGGCAGCCTTGGCGCAGGCGCGGCGGGCCGGGCTGGTCATCGATTTGGCCGAGACCACCTTTTTCATCGGCCGCGAGACGCTCGTCATCAACCGGAATATCCCATGGTTCCCCCGCTTCCGGGAGCGGATCTACGCGTTCATGTTCCGTAACAGCATGCGTGCCATCGATTTCTACAAGATCCCTCCCGAGCGGGCGGTCGAGATTGGCATCTGGGTGCCAGCTGAACCACCTGCCGTCCGCGCGACCTGAGCGCCGCCCGATCCAGGTTGCGGGATCAGGGTTCTCCTTTGGCCCGGCAACCCGGCGGCCAATCCCTTGATGCACGCTTTTACGCAAACCATTCCATGGCCATGAGGAAATCCAGGCATGCAGACCCCCAAGCGACTTTCGGACTACCGCCCACCCGCGGTGGAGATTCGCGCCGTTCGTTTGACGGTCACATTCGCCGAACAGGTCGAGGTGATCGGGGAATTGACCTTGGCGGCCCGTCCGGACGCAACGCCGGGGCCTTATCTGGCGCTTGATGCCGAGGATCTGGAGCTTCTGGAAGTCGTAGTCGATGGCCGGACGTTGGTGCCGGACGCTTACCGTTACGACGGCGTCCAGCTTGAGATTCCCTGGCCGGCCACCACGCTCAGGACCCGCGTGCGACTGGATCCTGAACGCAACACCCGTCTGGAAGGGCTTTTTCCCTGCGGCGGCGGCTATTTCACTCAATGCGAGCCGGAAGGTTTTCGCCGCATTACGCCCTACCTCGACCGGCCCGATGTGCTGGCGCCGTTCGAGGTCATCCTGAACGCCGATCGGCAGCGTTTCCCGGTGCTGTTGTCCAACGGCAATCTGGTGGCGTCGGGGATCGAGGGCGAGCGACACTGGGCACACTGGGTCGATCCCTTCCTGAAACCGTCCTACCTGTTCGCCATCGTGGCCGCCGATCTGGCCTGTGTCGAGGATCATTTCCACACGGCCTCGGGGCGCGCGGTGCGGCTTGCCTGTTATGTCGCCCATGGCCTGGAAGACCGCTGCGGCCATGCCCTGGCCTCGCTCAAGGCGGCGATGCGCTGGGACGAGGAAAACTACGGCCGGGAGTACGACCTGGACTGCTACATGATCGTCGCGGTCTCGGATTTCAACATGGGCGCGATGGAGAACAAGGGGCTCAACATTTTCAACAGCCAGTTCGTGCTGGCCCGTCCCGATACCGCCACCGACGAGGATTACCACCACATCGCCGCGGTGGTGGCACACGAGTATTTCCACAACTGGACCGGCAACCGCATCACCTGCCGCGACTGGTTCCAGCTCAGCCTGAAGGAAGGCCTGACGGTGTTTCGGGATCAGTCTTTTTCCGCCGATCAACCCGGCGGGGCGGTGCAACGCATCCACGACGTCGCCCAGCTCAAGGCCGTGCAGTTCCGTGAGGACGCCGGTCCACTGGCCCATCCGGTGCGCCCGGAGGCCTACCTTGAAATCAATAACTTCTATACCGCGACGGTGTATGAGAAGGGCGCCGAGGTGGTACGGATGATGGCCAACACCCTGGGCAAGGACGCTTTTCGCAGGGGGACCGACCTGTATTTCGAACGCCATGACGGGCAGGCCGTCACCGTGGAGGATTTCGTCGCCGCCCTGAGCGACGGCAGTGGACAGGATTTGAGCGCGTTTCTCGCCTGGTACCGGCAGGCCGGCACCCCCCGCCTGACCGCCCGTGGCATTCATGATCCGGCGCGCCGGGTTTATGAACTGGAGCTGAGCCAGCACACGCCACCCACGCCGGGCGAAGCCACCAAGGCGCCGTTGCCGATTCCGGTGCGTCTGGCCCTGCTGGATGGCGCCGGCCGGGCGCTGCCGCTGCGCTTGGCAGATGAGGAATCGGCAACGGCCACGGAGCGGGTGTTGCTGCTGCAAGGGGCATCCGCTCGCTTTTCCTTCCAGGATCTGGCTGAGCGTCCGGTGCCTTCGCTGTTGCGAGGGTTCTCCGCGCCCGTACAACTGGATGATGATTTGAGCCTGTCCGATCGCTTGCTGTTGCTGCGCCATGACAGCGATCCCATGGTGCGCTGGCAGGCGGCTCAGCAGGTGTGGATCCATGCCGTGCGGGGAGCCTTGGATGGGGTCGCCGAGGCAGCACTGTCACCCGAGGCGATTGCGGGGTTTGCCCGTGTGCTCACCGATCCCGATCTTGACCCGGCACTGGCGGCGGAGCTGCTCGCACTGCCGGCTTATGAGACGCTGCTGGAAGCCTTCGCCCCGACCGATCCCTGTCGACTGGAAGCGCTGCGCCAGCGCCTGCGCAGCCATTTGGCTCAGGCGCTTGAGGCCGAGTGGCTGGCGCGTCATACGGCCTTGGTGGGACGGGATGACCCCGCGGCCCGTGCCCTGCGCAATCGCTGTCTGGGCTTCCTGATGGCCGATGGCATGGTGGATCGCCACCGCGCAAGATGTGTGCAGCAATTCCAGGAAGCCACCACGATGACCGAACGGCTGGCCGCGTTGGCCTTGTTGGCCGACCAGGGTGGCGATGCGGCCGAGGCGGCGCTCAAGGTGTTCCACGACGCGCACGCAGCGGATGATCTGGTGCTGGACAAGTGGTTCCGCATCCAGGCCCAGGCCCGGCAGGGAGCGATTCTGGAGCGGCTGGACGCGCTCATGAAGCATCCCGCCTTCCGGCTGACTCAGCCCAACAAGGTCCGCGCCGTGGTGGGCGCTTTTGCCCGCGGCAACCCGCTGCATTTCCATGCCCCTGATGGCAGCGGCTATGCCTGGGTGGGTGATCGCATCGCGACTCTGGTGCCCTTGAATCCCCAGTTGGCGGCCCGCCTCAGCGGTGTGTTTGCCGGCTGGCGCGAGTTGGTGGCGCCCTATGGTGACTTGATGCGCGCGCAGCTCGAACGTCTCTCCGAGCGTTCCGATCTGCCACCCGACATGGTCGAGGTGGTGGGCAAGATGCTGGCCGATACGTGATCGGGATGGTCTGCCTTGTGCGGATGTTTGCGGTATTAGCGGGCCTGTAGCCCGGTGGATTCGGAGAACGCGTGCGCGCCAGGTGGGCGCTGATTCCATGCATCCAGAACCAGATTGACCCAGAGACGCAGAAGTTCCGCCTCGGGGGGCAAACGGCGGGACAGCAGCAACACCTGACGGCGACCCTGCTCCGGCGCGGCCGGCAGAATGCGCTCGAAGCGGTCGATGCCGGCCTGTTCGAACCGATCGAGGAAGGGTGGCAGCGCTTCGAGCCCTTGAATACTGGCGAGATCCGACCAGCCCGGTGGACCGCATTCGGTGGAGAGATCTGCGGGCAGATAACTTTGGCACTGGTTCAGCTCGCCGGCACTGGAAAGGCTCCAGAGCATTGCCTCACGCGTCTGGAGATTGGCTTGCAGCAAACCCACCCAGCCCGCAGGCGCCAAGTGCAACTGAAGGGCTTCCAAGACCATCCTGGCGCCGATCTCGGGCGCGGGATTTTCCCATAGCCGTTGCTGGATCCGCTGCAGACTGCGCAGTAACGGGATAGCCGGCGCGCCCAAGTCTGCCTGCGCGCCGGGCTCCAGCAGGGCAGCCACCGCTTGGACTTGATCCGCGCCGTCGCGAAGCGACAGCACGCACAGATTGGCAGCCGATTTCCCTCGGCCCGTGGGCGGGGGCAGCTGAACACAGATGGAGCCTTCGGCCTCAAGAGCCGGTCGCATCAATTCCAGTTGCGCCTGTGATCCGATGGGCCGACCTTCCTGAAAAGCGCCATAGCGGCGCGTCAGATGCTGAATTCCTGCCTGGTTTTCCTGGCATGCGGCCTGATTGCGCCACAGACACAGGCCTTGGGGGGTCCATAGCCAAAGTGGCCGCGGCAGGGATTCCAATAGCTGCAAGCCCAATTCCGCTCCCAGTGCCGGCATGCTTTCCATTTCCTTCTTGGGATAGCAGCACACCAGTTCGTACACCGATCGGCCAATCAGGCAGCGGCGCACATGGGCAACCATGAGTATGGCTTCGTTCTGGGTATTCTGAATCCGGATTTCCAGCCGCAGGGTATGTGGATGGCGAGGATCCATGCCTTTTAACCGGCCTAACAATGCCACCTGTTCCTCGGTGGGGATGCGGGACAGCAAGGGATAATCGAGGAGGGCGTGCGGGTCGGCGTGACCCAGGAGGCCTGAAAAGGCCGGGTTGCAGGCCACGACTTTGCCTTTGCGGGCCAGGACCAGGGGAATCGGGGCCTGTTCGAGCAGGGTTCGCCAAAGGGTTTCACGGCGGCGATTGGCATTTGCCTGACGTACCAGCCAAAAAGTCCAGAAAACCGTGGTCAGCAGGATGAACAGCAAGTTGTTGAGCATGCGCAACATGGGCAACACGCCCGGATCCGGCGCCGCGATGCGCAGCAGACTCTCGCTGAAGCTCATCCAGGCCAAGGCAAGTGCGGCAAACAGAGCGGGAAGGGCGAGCAGCCCAAACCAGCGCGATGGGTCAAGGCGGGGCAGGACAGAGATTGTTGAAGCAGGAAAGCGCATGGGTCTTGCCTCGACCGGGAACATTGAATGATGCCGTTCCCTGGCCGCTCAGCAATCGGACCATCCCGGCGCTGAATCCAATGCTGCTATTGTAACAAAGCCTGGGCGCGGGCAGAGGGCTGGCCGGCGCGTCGCGAAGCGTGATGTCACTGAAGTGTCATGTCGCATTGATGTAATACGGTCGCTTCTCGAATGCAACGGATGGGAGTTCCATGGAAAACAAAACCGTTCTGATCGTGGATGATGAAAAGGCGGTGCGTCAGATGGTCGCCTTTTCGCTGTCGCGGGAAGGCTTCACCGTCCTTGAAGCGGGGGATGCAACCGAAGCCCGCGCTCAGGTGGCCGATGGGCGTCCCCAGGTGATCCTGCTGGACTGGATGCTCCCCGGCATCTCCGGGCTGGAACTGGCCCGCACCCTCCGCAAGGACAGCCTGGCGCGGGAAATCCCCATCATCATGCTGACTGCGCGCACCGAGGAAGAGGACAAGATTCGTGGTCTCAATGTCGGCGCGGACGACTATGTGACCAAACCATTTTCGCCCCGTGAGCTTATTGCCCGCATCCATGCCGTGCTGCGCCGCAGCATCAACACCCCCAACGAGGAGGTGCTGGAGGCGGGTGGCATGCGGCTGGATGTGACCGGTCACCGCGTGGCCATCGGTGAGGAGGGTGTAAGCCTGGGACCGACTGAATTTCGCCTGCTGCATTTTTTCATGGGGCACCCCGAGCGGGTCTATAGCCGCAGCCAGTTGCTGGACCGGGTGTGGGGACCCAGTGTCTACGTGGAAGAGCGCACGGTGGACGTGCATATCCGGCGGCTGCGCAAGGCGCTGGAGAACCATGGCGTCGCGCATCTGGTCCAGACCGTGCGGGGAGCGGGATACCGATTCTCTGCCCAAGGCTGAGGCATGTCGCCCTGGAGCCGTGAATTCTGGCGATTGGCATTCCTCTTGGCCGTGGCCGGCGGCACGGCCGCTCTGGCGGGAGAGCCGGCATGGGGCCTGTGCGCCGGGCTTGCGGTTTATCTGGCCTGGCACCTGTGGCAATTGCGTCGCCTGGAATTGTGGCTGGCCGGACGGGGCAAGCGACTGGACGACAGCCGCCTGGATATCTGGGCGGAAGTCGCGGCTCAGGTGCTGCGCATCAAACGCCGCAGCCAGAAGCGCAAGCGCCGCCTGTCATTGATCCTCAAACAGTTCCTTCGATCCACGGCTGCTTTGCCGGATGGCACGGTGGTGCTGTCCGCCGATTCCCGCATCGTCTGGTTCAATCAATCCGCTCAGCGCCTGCTCGGGCTGCGGGCGCCCCAGGACAATGGCCAGTGGGTGGCGAACCTGATCCGGACGCCGGCTTTCATCCGCTATCTCGATAGCGGGAATTATGACGAGGCCATCGAAATTGTCGCTGCCCACGATCCCGAGCGAATGCTTGCGCTGCAGATTGTCCCTTATGGAGAAGATCAACGCTTGTTGGTGATTCGGGATGTGACCCGCGAGCGCCGGCTCGACCAGGTGCGCAAGGATTTTGTGGCCAATGCCTCCCATGAACTGCGCACGCCGCTGACAGTCCTGAGTGGTTATGTGGAAACCCTGCTGGATGAAGCTGAAGGAGAAGGAGATCTGGCGCCGTGGGTGGCGCCCTTGGCGGCAATGCGTGAGCAGACCGCACGCATGGAGCAACTGCTGGCGGATCTGTTGCTGTTATCCCGTCTGGATGAATCACCGCGTGCGGTGCTGATGCGACCGGTGGACTTGACGCTGTTGTTGCGCCGCTGTTGCGCCGAAGCCAGGCGGCTGGCTGGGGAGCAAGTCACCATTCAAGCAGAGATTGTCGATTCTTTGGTGTTGCGGGGCATTGAAGGTGAGCTGCGCAGCGTATTCGATAATTTGCTCTCCAACGCAGTCAAGTACACCCCCCCGGGTGGCAACGTGCGTCTGGAGGCCGGTTTCGTTGGGGAGGAATTACAGATTGCGGTGACGGATACCGGAATCGGGATTGCCCCGGAGCATGTGCCACGCCTCACCGAACGATTTTACCGGGTCGATGGCGGGCGGGGCCGTGATCAGGGCGGGACTGGCCTGGGGCTGGCCATTGTCAAGCATGCCCTGCAACGCCACGATGCCCAGTTGAGCATCGAGAGCCAACTCGGGGTGGGCAGTCGATTCCTCTGTCGCTTTCCGCGGGATCGGGTGCTGGCAGGCAGCGCCTTAAACAACTGCGGCTGACGATCAGCCGCCTTTTGATGCGATGGATCACACACACTGGACTTGCCTTGCAATGGCCTGGACGCGCCAAGGGACAGGTTTCCTGAAGGACGCGTCACCAAACTGTCATCATCGCGGCGCATGCTGAGCCCCGGCCAGCGGCTTGTGGTTGTTCATCGCCGTATGAAGTGAAGACGCCATACGTGCGTCCATAAGGCGGTTTGCCTGCAGCGCCACACACCCAGCGCACATCTCGCCCTATCTGCGCCAGAGCAATGGGCTCCGGCGGTGCCATTTCCTGAGTTCATCGATTGGAGGGTTTTCCGGTGTTGCAACACCTCCCCAAGTTCCTGATTGTCCTTGCGCTGCTCATGTTGGCTGCCTGCGCCAACCCAAAACTCCGTCTGTACGACGGCACCAAGCAATCGGTGGCCCAGGTTGCGACGCTGACCCTGCCCGAGCAGATCGAGGTGGCGCGTCTCAACGGCGTGGAGGTCAAGGGCGCCAGTGGTCTGTGGACCCGCGGGGATAAGGTTCTGGAGCTCACCCCGGGGCGCTATGAGGTGTTGGCCTACTACCGTGAGATCTGGAATTTGGGCGATCAACATGACGTCCTGCGCTCCGATCCCGCCTTGTTTGTCCTGGATGCCCAGGCAGGCAAGCGCTATCGCATCGATTATCAGCACCCCGCCAGTTATCAGGATGCCCAGCGACTGGCTGCGGCGTTCAGCGGAACGCTGATTGACGAGGCCAGCGGTGCCCGCACAC
Organism: Candidatus Macondimonas sp.; assembly: GCA_049645885.1. GTDB lineage: Bacteria > Pseudomonadota > Gammaproteobacteria > UBA5335 > UBA5335 > Macondimonas. The sequence goes on along the minus strand of JBARUT010000093.1, from coordinate 6,110 downwards.
CCTCCAAGGCCAGTGGCGTTCGCTTTCCCACCGGGGTGATCGCACAGGTGAGCGGCAGCAGTGAATTGCTGCCGGACAACGGCAGTGGGCGGGCCGGTGATAGCCAGGTGGTGGCGCCCTTGGATGCGCCCGAGAGGCCACCAGCGGCAACTGCCGCGACGCCCCGGGCGGGCGTGGTCGCACCTCTTGGGGATACCTCTGAAGGAGCAATGCCGGTGCGTCGTGATGACTGGCTGGTGTTGATGCAAGCCTGGTGGAAGCAAGCCGGTCCCGAGGAGCGCAGGGCTTTCCTGCGCTGGGTCGGTGAACAGCCGAATTAGGCCTTGGTCAGGCAATGGACGGGCCAGTGCATAACCAATCCATGACCCCGCCGGAAATCATTGGTTCCTGACGTCATCAGATTGTCATCTTTCTGCAAAGAGATGTTCATCCCTAATCCCGATACTGTCGCCCGACTATGTTCTCCAAGTCGGCCGCGCGCTGCGGGTGATTGTGGGTTTTATGTGCGGACCGCGAACCGATTCGGCAGCCATCGAGATGGCCGGATCGTGAAAACCATGTGACTCGAGACGCTTTGAAGGGAGAGTTTTGTGAAGAAGAACCTGTTTGTGGTGGCTGTTGGAAGCCTTGTGGCATTGCCGGGCGCGGCGCTGGCCGATGCGAAGATCTATGGTCGATTCAATGTGGGGCTGGACGGGCAGAAGGACGAGATCGGTCTGGATTCCAAGGAAACGAGCACCACCTGGCGCGTGCAGGACCAGAACAATTCTTCGCGCCTGGGGTTCAAGGGCAGCCAGGATATCGGACTGGCCGACATGTCGGTGATTTATCAACTCGAGTACGGGATCAATCCCGATGGCAGCGAGAGCGATGAATTTTCCGAGCGCAACATCTTCGTGGGTCTGAAAGGTGACTTCGGTACCGCCAAGGTCGGTAAATTCGATACCCCGGTGAAGGAAACCGGCGCCAAGGCCGACCAGTTCAACGACGAATCCATCGGCGACTTCACCAACCTGATGGTCGGCGAGACGCGCGCCAATAACATGATCCAGTACAGCACGCCCAAGCTGGGCGATCTGGTGACGGTGACTGCGGCGATTGCACCGGGTGAAGGCCGTGAGGCGCTGGATGATGCGAATGACAAGGACAACAGCGTTGCGGATACCTATTACGCCTCCGCCGTGTTCGAACATGGGATCTTCTACGGCGCGCTGGCCTACGCCGGCAACCAGCAAGGCGGCTTGAAGTTCGACGGCAAGACGGCCGGGATCGACATCATCCGCGCCACTGGTTCGGTCAAGCTGATCGAGGCCCTGGAAATCGGCGCCCTGTATCAGCAGGCGACGGGAATCGACCAAGACAGCGGCGTACAGGGTGGTGATGCCGAGGAAGCGACTTGGCTGGGCTCGGTCGCTTACACCTTCGATGCGTTCAAGTTCAAGGCGCAGTACGGCCAGACCACGGGTGACCTGACCGACATCGAGCGCACCGAGATGGCCTTCGGCGTCGATTACAAGCTGAGCAAGGCGCTGACCGCGCAAGCCTACTATGTCACCTATGAAGATAAGGACCGCGTCGTCGGCGGGATCCAGGATCCCTCCACCGACAGCTACGGCGTGGGCTTGATCTATAACTTCTGAAAATCGTCTTCCCCGCTCTTCGTGCGCGGATAGCGGGAAAACATCGCGTGGGGTGGATCGATGGCTATCGATCCACCCCATTTTTTATACAAGCGCAGCGAATATTCCCATTCCTCGAATGCGGGTGGATCGGCTTTGCCATCAGCAAGCTGTTTTACATCGTAGAATAAAACTTCTTCGGCTCAGGATTAGCGACGGCAGGATCTCGATGGCTTTCTGGCAAGGGTTACGACATGTTGTTTTCTGAAAAGGCCGATGTCGACGGTTGCGTCGACGCCGCATCGCCTGCGGGTTTACAAGTTGAGAATCTGCGTGTCGAAACGCCGGCCGGGATTGTGTTGTTGCGGTCGCTGACATTTGCCCTTCCTTCCCGTGGCCTCACCGCCTTGATCGGTCCCGAGGCTGCGGGAAAAACGGTCTTGCTGCGCGCGCTGCTGCGCTTGAGCGATCAGGTGGATGGTTTGCGGCTGCACGGGCATGTTTTTCTCCATGGAAAGCCGATGCTGGCGCCGGGAATCGGGGTCGACCGCGAAGCCGTACGGCGTCAATTGGGCTGGGTGCCCAGCGTTCCCGGATTGCTGCCGACCACGCTTCACGACCATCTGACCTATGGCCTGCGGTTGCGGGGCGAGACGGATCAGGAGCTGCTGGATGGGCGCGTGGAAGCCACGTTGCGCCGATGTGGTTTATGGACGACGCTGGCCGATGTGTTGCACCGGCCTGGCGTCACCTTGAATGGCGAGCGCTGTTACTTGTTGGCACTGGCACGGGTGCTGATGCTGGAACCTCGGGTGCTGTTGCTGGATGTTCCGGGTGTTTCCTTGAGTCCGGCCACCATCCATCAGGTGGAGGCCATGTTGCATGAACTGCAACATGATCATGCCATCCTGATGGCCACGCATGATCTGTCCCAGGCGGCGCGTTTGTCGGAGGCCTGCCTGTTCCTGCGGGCGGGTGAGTTGATCGAATACGGTCAAACGGATCGCATGTTTACCTGCCCCGATCGGCCGGAGACAGAACATTACTTGGCCGGGCGCTATGGCCCGATGCGCACGAACAACCCGAAGCATTGGAGGAAGCATGGAAGCCGGTGACATCACCCAGCATACGTCCCGTCGTTACAACGAGGAGCTTGAGGGCATACGCAGCCGGGTGTTGACCATGGGCGGCGCGGTCGAGGATCAGATCGACCAGGCGATGCGGGCGCTGGTGGCTTCCGACGGGCAATTGGCTGAGGAGGTCGTGGCTGCGGATCATCGCGTCAACCTCCAGGAAGTGACGCTCGATGAAGAGTGCAATAGAATCCTGGCGCGTCGGCAACCCGCGGCCGGCGACCTGCGCCTGATCATCACGGTCCTCAAGATCATCACGGATCTTGAACGCGTGGGCGATGAAGCCTGCAAAATCGCCCGTATGGCCGGTCATCTTGCCCAGATGGACCGTTCGCCGCATGGTTACCATGCCTTGGAGCATCTGGCGGTGCGGGCCCGGGCCATGCTGACCGATGCGCTGGACGCCTTCGCCCGCATGGATCCGCGGGCGGCGTTGCAGGTGGTGCATGCCGATGAAGAGGTGGACCGGGAATACGAGGCCATCTGGCGCCAGAACATCACCTTCATGATGGAAGATCCCCGCACCATCCGTCGCATGCTGGATATCATCTGGTGCGCCCGTGCCCTGGAGCGCATCGGGGATCATTCCCGCAACATTGCCGAATATGTGATTTTCCTGGTGGGCGGCCGCGATGTCCGCCACATTTCCCTGCAGGAAATGCGGGCAGCCGTGGAGCGCTTGCTTCCGCCGGATCGCACGCCCCCTCAGGCTTGAGTCTGCCACGCGCTGGCCAAAGGCCAAAAAAAGCGCCCCGTAGGGGCGCGAAGTGCGAGAGAGGGAGATCGTGGAGGATCTGTGCACACGGTGCTGTGTACGATAAATCTCAAGCATAGATTAAGCCAATTGTGTTTCACATTTATTAATCAATGTGTTGAAATGTCGAGGTGGGAGAAGACCTCCCGCAGAGGTCTGGTTTGTGGTCCGGCTTGGTGCGATCCTGTCCCGCCGTCCGCCAGAATTGGTGCGCCCGCAGGATTTTCCCATTGTCGCCATCATCCCCCCGTTCTCCTGGCTTGTGGTCCTGGCTGACATGGGCCGCGTTGCTCACCCTGAGTGCGGTGATGGTCTACGCCGCCTATCTGGATCACCAGATCGTTAGCCGTTTCGAAAGTCGCCGTTGGTCACTGCCCGCCCAGGTCTATGCGCGCCCAATGGAACTGGGGGTCGCCGAACCCGTGAGTTACAAGCGTCTGCTCCGGGAACTGGAGCGGGCCGGCTACCGTGCAAGCGAGAACCTGCGATCCCCGGGAACTTACCGTTCGGAGGGAGCCGGGCGTCTGTCGATCCATGTGCGGGCCTTGACCTTCTGGGATGGTCCCCAGGCGGCCCGGCGTATCCGTCTGGGTTTTGATGCCTCTGGGATCAGTCACCTGGAAGCCCTGGATGGTGCGCCTGCACCATCGCTGATCCGGCTGGATCCGGAACTCATCGGTTCACTTTATGGCACGGACGGCGAGGACCGAGTCCTGGTGCGACTTGCGGAAGTACCCGAGCTGCTGCTGTTGGGGCTTTTGGCGGTGGAGGACCGCCACTTCTCGCGGCACCCAGGCATTGACGCGGGCGCGGTATTGCGCGCCGCGCTGGCCAACCTGCGTGCCGGACGCATCGTCCAGGGCGGCAGCACCCTGACCCAGCAACTGGTCAAGAACCTGTTTCTCGACAGTGACCGGACGTTCCGGCGCAAGTTCGACGAGGCCCTGATGGCCTTGTTGCTGGAATGGCATTACGACAAGACCGAAATCCTCGAGACCTACCTGAACGAAGTTTATCTGGGCCAGCAGGGTGGCCGGGCCATCCATGGCTTTGGGCTCGCCAGCGCGTACTATTTCGGGAAACCGCTGGGCGAGCTCGAGATCCAGGAACTGGCGCTGCTGGTCGGGATGGTGAAAGGCCCGACTTATTACCATCCGCTGCGCCACCCGGAGCGCGCTCGTGCCCGTCGCGATACGGTACTGGGGCTGTATGCCCAGGCGGGATTGCTGGATGACGTCGCGCTCCGAACGGCTCAAGCCCAGCCCTTGGGCGTCAGGGCCAATCTTCAACGCAGCGGGGATTATGGCGCGGTGTTGGGTTTGGTGCGCAATCACCTGCTGCGGGATTATCCCGCTGAGGATCTGACGGCCGAGGGCTTGCGGATATACACCACCATCGACCCCGAAGCCCAAACCCAGGCGCGTCAGGCTCTGGTGCGCCAATTGGACCGTTGGGCGCAGCGCGGCAAGGCGGGATTGCAGGGCGCGGTGGTGGTGGCGGATGTGCTCACCGGGGAGATCCATGCGGTGGTCGGCGGTCGGGATGATGCGTCTGGCGGCCTGAATCGGGTTCTGGCTGCGCGGCGCCCCATCGGGTCTTTGGTCAAACCGGCGGTTTATCTCGCGGCCCTGGAATCGGGTTCCTATACCCTTGTGAGTCCACTGCAGGATGAACCGGTTGCGGTGAAGGTGCCGGGCGGGTCGGTATGGCGTCCGGGCAATGCATCCGGGCGATTCCATGGTGAGGAACCCCTGTTCCAGGCCCTCGCCCAATCCCATAATGCGGCCACCGTGCATCTTGGGCTCGCGGTCGGATTGCCTCAGGTGGTCAAGACGCTCAAGGCCCTTGGTGTGGAAGCGGATATCCCGGTGGTGCCTGCGCTGTTGCTGGGCGTCCTGGAACTCACCCCCATCGAGGTCACCCAGATGTACCAGACCTTGGCGGGCGGAGGGCTGTACACGCCCTTGCGGGTCATCCGCGAGGTCATTTCCACGTCGGGCACCCCCCTGCGCCGTTATCCGCTCTCCATGCGCCCGGCGGCCTCGCCGCAAAGCGCCTATTTGCTCCATGCCGCCCTGCGGCAGGTGATGTTGCAGGGCACGGCGCGGGCTGCTGCCGACCTGCCTGCAGCATGGGAAGCGGCGGGTAAAACCGGGACCACCGATGATCTGCGGGATGCCTGGTTTGCAGGTTATGCGGGCGATCAACTGGCGGTGGTCTGGGTAGGACGGGATGACAACGCGCCGATGGGACTTGCGGGGGCCAGCGGCGCCTTGCCGATCTGGCTGGATGTGATGCGGACACTGGGGGTTCGCACCATACCGCGCATGCTGCCCGATGGGATGGGGATGCATTGGGTTGATGGAAGCAGTGGCCGTGCGGCTGGGCCGGAATGCCCGGGCGCCATCCAGCTGCCTTTCCGGGAGGGAAGCGGGCCAGTGGATCCATTGCCCTGTGCGCTATCCGATGCATTGCCGGAAGACGCAAATGGTCCATCGCCCGTGCAGCAATTCCAGCAATGGTGGCGCGGTTGGCTTGGCGAGTAACGCAGGCAGAGCGTCAAGGGGGAAGGTTCGATGTTCAAAGACCGGCTGATTGCAGGGG
>JBARUT010000092.1:0-4415 GCA_049645885.1 Candidatus Macondimonas sp. | reverse complement strand
CCTCGGGATTACGCCCACCCGCGTGCGCCAATTGATCGCCAGTGGCGCCCTGTACGCCTTTCGCATCGACCGCAACCTGCGGATTCCGCTGTTCCAGTTTCAGGAAAACGGGCTACTTCCCAATCTGGCACCCGTCAATACGGCGCTGGCCGGCGACCTTGATCCGGTGTCGGTGTGGCGGTGGTACAGCGCTCCGGATCCTGAACTCGATGCCGCAACCGGTCCACTGAGTCCGCTGTCGTGGCTGAAATCCGGTCGTGATCCCGAGCCCGTGATCGCCATCGCCCGGCAGCTGTGACGGCCAAGATTCCGCCCGAGCCGAACCTGACGCGGCTCGCCGGGCTCGACCCCGAGTTGCGCACGCTGCCGGCCGGTAGCCTGCTCTGGCGGGTTTATTTTCGCGCCGGCACGCACCCGACGCGGTGGCGCGATTTTCGCCACTACGGGCCGACCGACGCCCGTTTCGATCACCATCCCAATCTCCGGCCCGGCTTGCAGGCCCAGGCGGTGATGTATCTGGCCGAAAGTCCAATAAGCTGTTTGGCCGAGGTGTTCCAGCAAACCCGCGTCATCCACCGCGAAAACCGTCAGCCCTGGCTGGTTGGGCTGCGCCTCGCCACCGCGGTCCGCTTGCTTGATTTGAGCGGCGCCTTTCCGACCCGCGCCGGGGCGTCCATGGGACTGATGAGCGGGCCGCGCTCGGTCGGGCGCAACTGGGCGCGTGGTTTCCACCGGGCCTATCCCGCGCTACAGGGGCTTTATTACCCTTCCTCGATGCATGCCAACAGGCCCGCGCTGGTACTGAATGAACGCGCCGAAGCCGCCGGCGCCATTCCAGACATTCCCCAGTTTCATCGTGCACTGGCCGATCCCGCTCTGCTGACCGTGCTCAAGAACGCCGCGCTGGAGGTCGGATTTGCCTTGGGGTAAGGGGCACCGCGCCACCGGAAGATCACGACTGGATTCATTCGCACCAAGCCGCAGGAGGGATGTCGTCAGGCACGGCGCAGTTCAACGGCCCGGCTGCATGTCCAGCGCGGCCTCGAGCAGGGGCTTGGCCCAAGCCGGTGTATGCGCAAATTCGGCTGGCGCGCGTGGCCACAACAGCCTCCCCTGCTGCCATGTCCAGCACGGGAAGCGAGTCGGGCGCCACCTCGCCAGGCTGACCCTGCGCCATGTGCTGGCCAAGGCCCAGCCCTGCGACCAATCGCGAATCGCTTTTGACCATGCCGCCTGGCAGCGTATTTTGAGCATCGCCGCCTGCCTCGGCCTGGAACGAATACCTGCTTAAATGACCCGCTTGTAGACCCCCGTGAACCCACGGCGACCATGTCGCCGCCGGGCACACTGTACCCGCCACACCCCGCGCGGCAATGACCCTGCGACAATTTGCCGCATTCCCAAACCAAATATGAGTTTCTTACCATTGAGACCGAGTCTCCTCACGGCGCGACCGCGCCCGAAGGCGCTTTGACGCCATCCAGAGAAGGGGACCATTTTTCCGCGCCATCTTCGTCGCCCCGATGCAATACCGAGGTCGATCCGCCATCAGGCGGTCAATGCCCCCCATGCGCGGCCGACTCACCGGACCCATTGATATCCGAGAGATTTGAGAGGTGATTTTGATGGCACGCCGCCGCCCCACGACAACCCTGCGATCAGGTCCGATTCCGGTCGCCGTTCTGATGTTGCTTACCCCCCTGATGGCTGGAGCTGAGCCCGTCCAGGAGCTACCCGCCGTGACCGTCACCGGCACGGCTGAATCGGTACCCTTCGGCGGCAGTCCGGTCAGTGAACAGGACCTCGCCAATCGGGGCGCCATCAGCAGCGATACAGCCCGTTTGCTGGCGGATGTGCCGGGGGTCGCAGTCAATGCCGCGGGCGGCATCTCCAGTCTGCTCAGCATTCATGGCTTGGCGGACGACCGGCTGCGCATCCTCGTGGACGGCATGAGTCTGATCTCAGCCTGCCCCAACCATATGAATCCGCCACTTTCGTATCTCGATCCAGCACAGGTCGAAGCGATCAAGGTCTGGGCGGGCATCACACCGGTGAGTGTCGGCGGCGACGCCATCGGCGGCACCATCGCGGTCGAGTCGGCCGCTCCGGAATTCGCAAAAGATGGCGAGCAGACCCTGACCAAGGGCGAGATCGGCGGCGGTTATCGTAGCAACGGCGATGCCTATCGCGGCCATGTGTCGGCGACGCAGGCCAGCGAGCACATCAGCCTGCGCTATGACGGCGCCTACGCCCGTTCGGGCAACTACGACGCCGGCGGCGATTTCAAGAATTTCACCGCCACTGGCCGCCCGGGCCGAGATCTCCCGCGCGATGAAGTCGGCTCCACCGCCTACGAGGTGCAAAGCCACCAGCTTGGCCTGGCATTCAAGGATGGCGAGCAGTTGATCGAAGCCAAGGCCGGCTATCAGGACATCCCCGAGCAGAACTATCCCAACCAGCGCATGGACATGGTGGACAACACCGAATATCGCTTCAACCTGCGCTACCGAAATCGCTATCAGTGGGGCAGTCTGGATGGCCGTGCCTACTACGAAGACGTCGATCACAAGATGGATTTCGGCGACGACAAGCAGTTCATCTACGGCGCCGCGCCCGGGATCGTGGCCCCAGGCATGCCGATGTACACCGAGAGCCAGAACATCGGCGCCAAACTGATGGGAAGCATCGACCTCACCGAGGCCGACATCCTGCGCCTGGGCGGGGAATACCAGCGCTATCGCCTCGACGACTGGTGGCCGCCTTCACCGGCGGATCTGACCGGCATGCTCAATGCCCAGGGAGAACAGGCCACCTTCGGCGGCATGGCGCCGAACATCTTCTGGAACATCAACGACGGCCAGCGGGACCGGATGGCCGTGTTCGCCGAGTGGGAACGCGCAATCGACGCCCAGTGGAGCACGCTCCTCGGCGGGCGCTATGAGCGGGTACACAGCGAAGCTGGTCCGGTTCAGGGCTACAACGACGTCAACGCCGGCTATGTGCAGTCGGCAGCGGCCTTCAACGCCCAGGATCGCGAGCGCAACGATGACAACATCGATCTGGCCGCGCTGGCGCGCTATCGGATCGATCCGACCAAGGACCTCGAATTCGGTTACGCCATGAAGACCCGCTCGCCGAATCTCTATGAGCGCTACGCCTGGTCGCAGAATTCAATGGCGGCCATCATGAACAACTTCGTGGGTGACGGAAACGGCTATGTGGGCAATCCGGATCTCGATCCCGAAACGGCGCATACGGTCTCGGCCAGTTTCGACTGGCACAGCGCAGACCATGCGCGGGGGCTCAAGGTCACACCCTTCTACACCTATGTCACCGATTACATCGACGCCCAGCGCTGTGCCGGCAGCGGCATGATGATGGATGCACTGTGTGGCGGACCCGCCAACGACACCGCCCGAGATCGGTTCGTCATCCTCGAATATGTCAACGAAACCGCGGTGCTCTACGGCATTGACCTGTCCGGTTATCTGCCGCTCGCCGAAACCAGCCTGGGCGCCTTCGGGGTCAAGGGGCTGATGAACTACACCAAGGGCGAGAATCGCGATACCGATGACGGGCTCTACAACATCATGCCGCTCAATGCCAAGGCCGCCCTCACCCATACGCTGGGCCCGTGGAACAACGCGCTGGAAGTGGTGATGGTCGATGCCAAGGACGACCTCTCGGATGTGCGCAACGAGATCCAAACCGCCGGCTATGCCTTGCTCAATCTGCGCGGCGGCTACGAACAGCAGCGCGTGCGCGTCGATTTCGGCATCGAGAACCTGTTCGATACGCTCTACGACTTGCCCACTGGCGGCGCCTATGTCGGCCAGGGCACCACCATGTCCACCAATGGCATTCCATGGGGCATCGCTGTACCGGGCATGGGGCGCACGGTCTACGCTGCAGCCACGCTCAAATTCTGATCGGCGTTACCGCGGAGCCGGGTGGCGATCGGGCGCCGGCTCCGCGGTTTTCGGCCCAGGACTGATGCCCGCCCGTGCGCCAAGCCGGGATCGAGCGCTTCGGCGTCAACCTGATCCCAGCGGCTACCTCTCCCACGCTGCTGGAGGCGCAGATCGAGAGGCTCATCGCTGGCCAGGCCGCCGAGACCCTTTATCTCTCTTTCGCAATCACGGGACTCCAACGCAGCCAGATTGACCGTCAATATGGTCTTATCCATCCCGTCTTTCGTCGAAACGATTGGTAATGTCAGCGCCGTTGACCTCGCCTCCTGTGTTATGGATTGACACGACAGGTGAGTTTTGCGATGATTGACCGCTTATTCGGCTTTTTTCTCGCCCAATAGTCCCGATCGTTTCGGGCCGTTAGCTCAATGGTAGAGCAGCTGACTCTTAATCAGTAGGTTCGGGGTTCGAGTCCCTGACGGCCCACCACTTCATCCCTCGCCC
>JBARUT010000091.1:0-16941 GCA_049645885.1 Candidatus Macondimonas sp. | reverse complement strand
CTGATCCCCGTTGCGGTCGCGCGTGATATCCGGCAGGCGATGCCGGTGGCGGGCAGTTTTGTCGGGGCAAGTGATGTCTTTCTGAGCATGGAGGTGGAAGTCCGCGTCACCGCGTAGCAGCACTGTCTTGCCCTGCTGAAAAGAGGTATCGACAGCATTGCTCGTTGCTGGAGTTCTTAGCAATCCGCAAGGAAGGGCTGGGCTGCGGATCTGGATAGCGGACACCGGAATTCGTGCCCTCCGATCCCTTGATCTTGCAGCGGTACTGATGGCACTAACTCATCGCAGTCACCCACATTTGGAATCGCCGCAATTCAAGCAGGTCATGCAGCCGTCCATCATGACGACGGCCTTGGTGTGGCATTTGCCGCACAGCTGCGCGCCGATGGGAAAGGCGCCCTTGCCGGTGGTGACCTCGTTGGTGCGGGCTTCATACTGGGCGCGCTTTTCCTCGATCAACTTGAGCTGGCGCTCGTCCAGTTCCGCGTCGGGCAACATGCCGATGAAGCGCAAATGGCGCTCGATGACATCGCCGATTTCGGCCACCAGCGAGGGCATGTAGCGCCCGCCTGGCTTCCAGTAGCCGCCGCGCGGGTCGAACACGGCTTTCAGTTCCTCGGCGAGGAAGGTGATGTCACCCCCCTTGCGGAATACGGCGGAGATGATGCGGGTGAGCGCCACGATCCACTGGAAATGCTCCATGTTCTTGGAGTTGATGAAAATCTCGAAGGGGCGGCGGTGTTGGTGCTCGGTGCCCTCGTTGAGCACCAGATCGTTGATGGTGATGTACATGGCGTGGTCGCCCACGGGCGGCTTGATTTTGTAGGTGGCGCCCACCAGCAGGTCGGGCCGCTCCAGCCGCTCGTGCATCTGGATGACGTTGTCGCGGGGCGGCTGGGGGACGGCGGCGGGCGTGGGCGTCTTGGTCTCGTCGCTGGCGACCTGGTAGCCGATGATGGGTTGGTTGATCTTGATGGCCATGGTGGACTGCTCCCGGCGCGCGATCGCGGCGCTCATTTCGATTCAAACAATCGGAGCGGCATCCTGCGCGTTGGCTGGACGCCTGACTCTACTCAGAACCGGCCGTAATAGCCTTCTTTGAGGGCGTCGAACAGGTTGGCGGCGCTATGTGTTTCGCCGTCGTATTCCACTTCCTCGTTGCCCTTCACTTCCACCTCGGTGCCATCGGCCAGGGTGAAGACATAGGTGGTGTTGGCCAGGTCCTTGTCCTTCACCAGCACACCCTGGAAGGCGGCAGGATTGAAACGGAAGGTGGTGCAACCCTTCAGGCCCTTTTCGTGGGCGTAGAGGTAGATTTCCTTGAAGTCCGCGAAGGGATAGTCGGTGGGCACGTTCGCGGTCTTGGAGATGGAGGAATCGACCCATTTTTGCGCGGCGGCCTGGATGTCGACGTGCTGGCGTGGGGTGATGTCCTCGGCGGTAATGAAATAATCCGGTAGCCGGGTTTCGGTGGCTTCCCCGTTGGGGTCGGCCTCGGGATTGACCAGGCTGCGGTAGGCCAGCAGCTCGTAGGAGAAGACATCGATCTTTTCCTTGGTCTTGCGTCCCTCGCGGATCACGTTGCGCGAGTAATGGTGGGCGAAGCTGGGCTCGATACCGTTGCTGGCATTGTTGGCGAGCGACAGCGAAATGGTGCCGGTGGGCGCGATGGAGCTGTGGTGGGTGAAGCGTCCGCCGCGCTCGGCCAGTGCCTCGATCAGATCCGGGCGCACGCTGGCAACGCGCTGCATGTAGCGGCTGTATCGCGCCCACAGCACGCTGCCGGAAACTTTGTCGCCGACCTTGATGCCATCTTTGGCCATCTCTGGGCGCTTGTGGAGCATCTCCTGGGTGACCTCGAAGGGCTCGTCCATGATTGGCGCGGCGCCCTTCTCTTCGGCCAGTTCCAGTGCCACCTCCCAGCCGGCGATCGCCATTTCCCGCGCGACCTGTTCGGTGAAGGCAATGGATTCGGGCGAGCCGTAGCGCAGGCGCAACAGGGTCGCGGCGGAGCCCAGCCCCAAGAAGCCCATGCCGTGACGGCGCTTGCGGCGGATTTCTTCCTGTTGCTGCGGCAGCGGCAGGCCGCTGACTTCCACCACGTTGTCCAGCATGCGGGTGAAGATGCGCACCACTTCGCGGTATTCGTCCCAGTCGAAACGGGCGTGTTCGGTGAAGGGGTCGCGCACGAACTTCGTCAGGTTGATCGAGCCCAGCAGGCAGGCGCCGTAGGGCGGCAGCGGCTGCTCGCCGCAGGGATTGGTGGCGCGGATGTGTTCACAGAACCAGTTGTTGTTGTCCTCGTTCACCCGGTCGATGAGGATGAAGCCGGGTTCGGCGAAGTCGTAGGTGGAACTCATGATGAGGTCCCACAGGCGCAGCGCCTTGATGCGCTTGTAGATGCGGCAGGCCACCAGTCCGGCGTCGTTGACAATGTAGTCGTCGTGGGTGGGCCATTCGCGCCACAGGACGTCAGCGTCGTGGTGGACGTCGATACCGTCCGCTGTGGCTTCCTTGCGCTTGATGGGGAAAGCGAGCGGCCAGTCGGCATCGGTCTTGACGGCGTGGATGAATTCATCGGTGATCAGCAGCGACAGGTTGAACTGGCGCAGGCGGCCGTCCTGGCGCTTGGCGCGGACGAAGTCCACCACGTCTGGATGCCCCACATCGAACGTTCCCATCTGGGCGCCGCGCCGGCCGCCGGCCGAGGAGACTGTGAAACACATGGCATCGTAGATGTCCATGAAGGACAGCGGTCCTGAGGTGTGGGCGCCGGCGCCGGAGACATAGGCGCCGCGCGGGCGCAGGGTGCTGAATTCATAGCCGATACCGCAACCGGCCTTGAGCGTGAGCCCTGCTTCGTGGACTTTGTCCAGGATGTCATCCATGGAGTCGCGGATGGTGCCGGACACGGTGCAGTTGATGGTGGAGGTGGCGGGCTTGTGTTCCAAGGCGCCGGCGTTGGAGGTGATGCGTCCGGCGGGGATGGCGCCGCGCCGCAGGGCCCACAGGAATTTGGCGTACCACGTCTCGCGCAGCGCCGGGGTCTCCATGTCCGCCAAGGCCCGCGCCACGCGCTGGTAGGTGTGGTCCACGGTCAGGTCCAGCACCTTGCCGGCCTTGGTCTTGAGGCGATATTTCTTGTCCCAGATGTCCTCGGAGGCGGGTTGGAGCGGGAGATCGTCAGGGGCGGGAAGGTTCAGGTTCATCGGCATGATGCTCACGGGCGGGTGCTCCTTGGCGGGGACTACGCATCTGGAATGGGAATTCATGTACAACATCTTGTGATGCGCAGGGGAAAGCCTAGGCGCCCGCAAGGCCGCTGTCAAACGCGGATTGCAGCTTCTTTTAAAACAATGACTTCCTTTTAATTAATTTAAATACAATGACTTGCTAATGTATTGACGGCTTCGACATGCTGCGCTAAAGCGATGACCTAACGGCGTGTGGCGGCACAATATCTTGTGTTCATCCCATCCTTGCCCGGATTGCCCAATGAGGGGGTGCTTGGGCTATAGTCGCAGCCGTGGTGGAACGAAATGTGAAGGGCTCTGTCCCATGCCCATCCCCTGCTGGGCGCCCGAAACTGCGTCGGTGCCCATGGGTTCCCGGATTGATGAAGAGGTGTTGGCATGAAGGTGGTTTCCAGGGCAATGGGCGGTGTTAGGCACCAGAAAGTGTTGTCGAGCTTGGTGTTAACGGCAGGTTTGCTGTGCGTGGCGCCGTTTCCGGCGCCGGCTGCCGTGCCATGGCAGGTGCTGAGCAGTGAGGGAGTGCCTTCACTCGCGCCTCTGCTGGAGAAGATCAGCCCAGCGGTGGTCAACATCGCCACGCGGGGAACCACCGAGGTGCGCAATCCCTTGATGGATCATCCGATGTTCGAGGATCCGTTTTTCCGGCGCTTCTTTGGCGTGCCTGACGGACCGCAAACCCAGGAAACCCAGAGCCTGGGCTCGGGGGTGATCGTTGATGCGCGCAAAGGCTATATCCTCACCAACGCGCATGTGATCAAGGGGGCAGAAGAAATCAAGGTCAACCTCAATGATGAGCGCGAATTCACCGCCAAGGTGATTGGTGCCGACGAGGAAACCGATGTCGCCCTGATTCAGATCGAGGCCACGAATCTGACTGAATTGTCCCTGGGGGACTCTGACAAGGCCCGCCCAGGGGATTTCGTGGTGGCCATTGGCAATCCCTTCGGCCTGCGCCATACCGTCACCTCTGGCATCGTCAGCGCCACCGGTCGTTCGGGCATCGGCGATCCAGACAGCTTCCAGGACTACATCCAGACCGACGCATCCATCAATCCCGGCAATTCGGGGGGCGCCTTGGTCAATTTCCAGGGTGAACTGATCGGGCTCAATTCAGCCATTCTTTCCCGCAGCGGCGGCAATATCGGCATTGGGTTTGCCGTGCCGGCCAATATCGCACGCCAGGTCATGCAGCAACTCATCCAATACGGTGAGGTCAAGCGTGGCCGGCTGGGGGTCGTGGTGCAGAACATCACCCCCGATCTGGCCAAGGCCTTTGGCTTGAGCAGCAGTGCGGGGGTGCTGGTGGCCCAGGTGCAGCCCGGCTCGGCGGCGGATAAGGCGGGGATCAAGGCCGAGGATGTCATCATGAGTGTCAATGGTCGTGGCGTGCAGAGTTATCGCGACCTGCGGAATATCATCGGCTTGCTCCGGGTGGGCGACAAGCTGACGTTGGAAATCCAGCGCAATGGCAAGCGCCAGGTCATCAACGCCTCGGTGGGTGAAGCGGCGGAACTCAAGGAAGCCGCCAATGCCGCTGCCACGGCCACTGCCGCCAACGCCAAGCTGGAGGGCGCGCAATTTGGCCCTGCCGAGGATGGCAACGGCGTGGAAGTGAGTGAGGTGAAGCCGCAATCACCCGCCGCGCGCAATGGTTTGCGACCTGGGGATGTAATCACTGCGATCAATCGCCGCCCAGTGCGCAGCGTGGCGGAATTCCAGCGCGCCGTGAAGGGGCAGGACACCATCTTGGTGACGCTCCGTCGGGGTCCGGGAACTTTGTTCCTGGTCATCAAGTAAATCCGTTGGGGTTTCAGGTGGCGGCCTGCGCGGTCGGGATGCTGCGGCGGCGGTAGGTGGGCAGTCCCCAAGGGCAGGCGGTCGCTGGACATGCGAGCCGAGGCACTCGCTGCTTGAGGTCAGGACCTCTCCGCTTTCAACCCCAGAGCATGCGCAAGCCAATGAGGGTGGCAAAAACGGCGAAGATGGCCCGCACCCAGCGCTCCGGCAGGCGGTGGGCCAGCCGGGCTCCATAGGGCGCGCACAGCAGCGTGGCGGCGCCCATGCCGGCGATGGCAGGCCAATGAAGAAATCCGCTGCTGTTCGGTGCGAGCCCTGCCACGTGGCGGCCCGCCAGGAGATAACCCAGGCTACCCGCCAAGGCGATGGGCAAGCCGCAGGCTGCCGCGGCGCCGATGGCGGAGCGCAGTTCCAGGCCGCGATGGTAGAGATAGGGCATGGTCAGCGAGCCGCCACCGATGCCGACCAGGCCGGAAAGCAAACCAATGGCGCCACCCGCGCCCATCAGGGCAATGGCGCCCGGCAGCGAGCGCCCGGCAATCTGCCGGGGGGGACGCAGGCTGCGCACGGCAATGAACAACAGGAACAGCCCGAAGCCGCGCCGCAGGATGGGGCCGGGCAGGCTGGCTGCCAGGCTCGCACTGGCCAGGGTGCCGATGAGGATGCCGGGCGTCATCCGGCGAACCAGGCTCCAAGGCACGCTGCCGCGCTGGTGGTGGGCGCGAATGGACGATACGGCGGTGAGGGTGATGGTGGCGAGCGAGGTTCCCAAAGCCGTTTGCATCACCACTTCAGGTGCAGCACCCTGCGCCGGCAGCGTGTAGACCAGCACCGGGACCAGAATCATGCCGCCGCCGATACCCAGCAGGCCGCCCAGAATGCCGGCCAGGGCGCCGGCGATGAGATAGAACAACAGGCTTTCCAAATGACCTCACTCCCGTCATGGTGACGGTTGCTGGGGAATCGACTGATTGTCCCATGGATCGTCAAACAGTCGCTTTTGAACAATTGAGGAGCGGAGCAGATGGGCAAGGGGCGGAAATGGCAATCGACGGCGGTACTGGCCGCTTTGCTGCTGGGCGTTGCGGGATGCTCGCGAGAGACGCCTGAACCTCCCCCCCCTCCGGCGTCGCCGTCAGCTCCAGCGGCCGATACGCCGGCTTCACCCCCCGTTCAGGAGATGGCCCAGGTGGATATTCCCTTTCGCAAAGTGGTGCTCGAGAACGGTCTGACGGTGATCGTCCATGAGGATCACAAGACGCCCATCGTCAACGTGACCGTCTGGTATCACGTCGGTTCCAAGAATGAAGTGGCCGGCAAGACCGGCTTTGCCCATTTGTTCGAGCACCTGATGTTCAACGGTACGGAGCATTTCAACGACGATTATTTCCGCCCCTTCGAGCAGGTCGGGGCGACCGAAATGAACGGCACCACCAGCCGCGATCGCACCAACTATTTCCAGAACGTCCCCGCGCCGGCACTTGATCTCGCGCTGTGGATGGAGTCCGACCGCATGGGCCATCTGCTGGGCGCCATCGATCAGGGCAAGCTCGATGAGCAGCGCGCGGTGGTGAAAAATGAAAAACGCCAGCGTGAAAGCGCGCCCTACGGCAAGGTGTGGGAGTTGATGGCGAAGAACACCTATCCCGCCGGCCACCCGTATTCCTGGACCACCATCGGCTCAATGGAAGATCTTGACCGCGCCACGGTGGAGGACGTGCATGAATGGTTCAAGACCTATTACGGCCCGACCAATGCGGTGCTGGTGATCGCAGGGGATGTGGACACGGATACGGCAATCACCAAGGCGCGGCAGGCGTTCGGCAGCATCCCGCCGGGACCACCGGTGACGCGCCCCGCCAAGAACTTTGCGCCTCTGGCGCAGCCGCGACGCTTGAACCTGCCGGACCGCGTGGCCCAAGGCCGTCTATATGCGGTGTGGAATGTGCCCGAATGGGGGCACGCGGACCTGCCGGTGCTCGATCTGGCGACTACCGTGCTGGGATCCGGTAAGACTTCCCGGCTGCATCGGCGGCTGGTGGAGCAGGAGCAACTGGCCACCGACGTGAGTCTGGGGATTGATCCGGGTGAACTGGGTTCGCAAGTGTATTTGATGGCGACCGCTCGACCCGGAGTCGATCTGGCACGCATCGAGACGGTGGTCAACGAGGAACTGACCCGCTTTGCCAAGGAAGGGCCGACTGCGGATGAGCTGGCGCGGGCACGGATGAGCGCGTTGTCCGGATTCCTGCGAGGCATCGAGAAGGTCGGCGGCTTTGCCGGCAAGGCCCAGGTATTGGCGGAAAGCCAGACCTTGGGGGGTGACCCCGACGCTTGGAAGACCGATCTCAAGCGCCTGCGAGAGGCGACTCCCGAACAGTTGCGCGCCGTGACGCAGACCTGGCTGGGTGAGGGGCGGCTGACCATTACCGTCGACCCCTATCCGACCTATGCCACCGTGGGGGAAGACTTGAATCGCGACGCCTTGCCCGCCACTGGCACGCCCCCGGATCTGAATTTTCCCGCCTTGGAACGGGCCCGCCTCGACAATGGCATGACGATCGTGCTTGCGCGTCGACCCAATGCGCCCACGATTGAGTTGGAACTGCTGGTGCCTGCCGGTTTTGCCAGCGACGACCCGCGCCGCCCCGGGCTGGCTGGTTTGACGCTGGACATGCTGGAAGAAGGCAGCAGCCGGCAGGATGCGCAACAGATCGCGGCGGAAAAAGAACGCCTGGGCGCCAGGATCGGGGCATCCGCGGAGCTGGATGCGGGGGTGATAGGCCTGTCGGCGCTACGCGAGACGTTCGAACCCGCCTTGACCCTGTTTGCCGAGATCGTGCGTGATCCAGCTTTCCCCGAGGATCGCCTGGCCCTGCTCAAGGAACAGCGCCTGGCAGCCATCGCACAGGAAAAAACCAAGCCCTCCAGCATGGCCCAGCGTGTATTGCCACCGCTGCTTTACGGTCTCGATCACCCCTATGGGCAGCCCCTCACGGGCAGTGGTAGCGAAGATGTGATCCGGGCAGCCAAGGTGGAGGATTTGCGCAACTTCTACCGGCGCCATGTGCATCCCAAGGATGCGGTCCTGGTTGCGGTGGGAGATGTAGATCTGCCGACCCTGAAGGCCCAGGTGGAGCGGGTCTTCGGGGATTGGAAAGCGCCTGAGGATGCGGTGACCACGCCTGTCCTGCCAACGCGGCCGCGGCCCGAGAAGCCGCGCATCTTCCTGATCGACCGGCCCGACTACGCCCAATCCATGATCATGGCTGGAGAGCTCATCGCACCCACCGGCCATGCGGACGACCTGGCCTTCCGGGCGGTCAATGCGGTGTTGGGCGGCATGTTTACCTCGCGCATCAATTTCAATCTGCGAGAACAGAAGGGCTGGGCCTATGGCGCCGGCTCCACGCTCAGCGATGCCAAGGGCCAGCGCCCCTGGATGCTGTACGCACCGGTGCAGCGGGACAAGACTGCCGCCGCCATGCGCGAGATGGCGGCGGAGATTGGCGCCATTCTGGGATCCAAGCCGGTTACCGCAGAGGAGTTGGACAAGGCCCAGAAGAACATGACCCTGAAGCTCCCCGGCCAGTTCGAAACGGCGGCTCAGGTGGCGGGCGGTATCGAGAATCTGGTGCTCTATGGCCTGCCGGATGATTATTACGCCAATTTTGTGCGCGACATCCGCGCCCTGACCCCGCAACAGACCGGCGAGGTGGCGCGCGCTTGGATCGCTCCGCAACAGCTCACCTGGGTGGTGGTCGGCGATCTGAAGAAAATCGAGGCCGAGGTGAGGGCGCTGGGCTGGGGTGAGGTGCAGGTGGTGGATACCGACGGCCAGCCGGTGCATTGATCCATCCGAGCCGAGCGACCTGAACGCGCGGCTCGATCGTTCAGGAGGTCTTGGAATCCTGGCGCTGCGCATCCACTTCGCGAGCGCCGGGGACCATCATCCGGGCGAACACAATGCCCACCTCGTAGAGCAGATAGGTCGGCAAGGCCAGCAGGGCCTGGGAAAACACATCCGGCGGCGTGAGCAGCATGCCCACCGTGAATGCGCCCACCAATACATAGGGCCGTGCCCGTGTCATGGCCTGGGGAGTGGTGATGCCGGC
This sequence comes from Candidatus Macondimonas sp., assembly GCA_049645885.1. Classification (GTDB taxonomy): domain Bacteria; phylum Pseudomonadota; class Gammaproteobacteria; order UBA5335; family UBA5335; genus Macondimonas. Next base: position 7,775 of record JBARUT010000091.1, on the reverse strand, counting down.
CCACGCCAGCAGCACCGTGAGCACCGGGATCTGGAAGGCGAGGCCGAAGGCGAAAAAGACGGTAAGTGTGAAATCCAGATAGCTGGCGATGTCGGTCATCACCGCCACCCCGTCGGGCGCGGTGCGGGTGATGAAACCGAAGGTGATGGGCAGGGCGATGAGAAAGGCGAATGCCACACCCGCATAGAACAGCACGATGCTCATCACCAGCATCGGATAGGCGAAGCGCTTTTCGTGTTGGTAGAGTCCCGGCGCGACGAAGGACCAAGCCTGCCACAGCAGGTAGGGCATGGCCATGAACACCGCCGTGACGGCGGCCAGTTTGAATGGGGTCAAGAAAGGCGTCACCACCTGGGTCGCGATCAGGGTGTTGCCGATCGGGAGCTTTGCCAGCATGGGCGCTGCCAAGATGGAAAACAGCCGGTTGGCGAAAACGGCCAGTGGTACCAGCAAAATGCCCACCACCAACAGGCAACGCATCAAACGACTGCGCAACTCGATCAGATGGGTCAGGAAAGGTTGCTCGGGGAAGGTTTCGCCGGGCTCATCCGGGGTCATGGTTGCGGATCCTGGGGCGATGGATTCGGGGTGGGCTCCCCGGGCGTGGATGAGTGGGGCGGCGGCTGGATTGATTGCGCTGGAAGACGGCGCAAGCGCTGGAGATCCTCGCGCACGGACTGCAGGGTTTTCAGGTCCGGATTATCGTGCAGCTGCTGACGCAGTTCACTGATTTTCAGCTCCCGCTCCAATTCCTGCTGCGCGACATGGGCCAGTCCCCGGATCCGGCGCACCCAGAGGCCCACCTGACGCGCGGCGCCAGGCAAACGTTCCGGTCCCAGCACCACGAGGGCAATCACAAAGACCAGAACCAGCTCCCAGAAGCCGATATCCAACATGCCGGCATCTCTCCCCGGAAATCTCCGGGCTAAGGTGGCATCCCGCCCCAAGGGCAGCGAGATACGGTTGAGGGATCAGCCTGGCCGGGATTCGTCCCGGCTCGGTTCGACCGGCGCGCTGGCCGTTGGGGTCGATCCGGGCAGGACCTCGGGGGCTTTGGTTGTCGGCTTGTTGCTGTCGCCATCGGACATGGCCGAGCGGAAATTCTTGATGGCCTCGCCGACATCGCTGCCCATGCTGCCCAGGCGGCGGGTGCCGAATATCAGCACCACGATGACCAGTAGAATCAACAGTTGCCAAATGCTTATGCCGCCGAACATCACTACGCTCCTTCCGCCGGGCTCAAGGGTCCCGCGCGGCTTTTTCAGTAAGCCCTGAGACCCCATGACGGCGGGCGAGTTCGGCCCACACGGCATCGGGATCCAGGTCCAGGTGAACCAACAGCACCAGGCTGTGGAACCAAAGGTCCGCCACTTCCCGGATCAGGGCATCGGGGACCCCATCCTTGGCGGCCATGACCGTTTCGGTCGCCTCCTCGCCAATTTTTTTGAGAATGGCGTCCAGCCCCTTGGCATAGAGCTGCGCCACATAGGAGGTCTGCAGGTCCGCGCCGCGCCGCGCCTGAAGCGTGGTCACCAGAGCGTGATAGCTCGCGAATGCAGCTTCATGCGCCATAGATATCCTCCGGATCCTTCAGCACCGGATCGACCGCTTCCCAGCCATTGGCCGGGTCCCAACGGCGAAAGAAGCAGCGGCCACGTCCAGTATGGCACGCGATGCCGCCTGCTTGTGTGACCCGCAGCAGCACGGCATCACCGTCACAATCGAGTCGCACTTCGCGCACCTGCTGGCTGTGGCCGGAGGTTTCTCCCTTGCGCCACAGGGCGCGGCGCGACCGCGACCAATAGACGGCGCGGCCACTGGCCAGGGTTTCCATCAGGGCGGCTCGATTCATCCAGGCCAGCATCAGCACCTGACCGCTGTCCGCGTCCTGGGCAATGGCCGGCACCAGGCCATCGGCGTTCCAGCACACGCTGTCCAAGTCGGGCGCAGTCATGGCTCCACCTGCACTGGATCCAGGCGCATTTCCAGCCCGGCGGCGGCCATGAAAGCCTTGGCTTCGGGGATGGTGTGGGTGCCAAAGTGGAAAATGCTGGCCGCCAGCACGGCATCGGCATGGCCCACCAGCAAGCCATCGCGCAAGTGCTCCAGCTTGCCTACGCCGCCGGAGGCGATGATCGGCACCTCGACCCGCGCGGCGATGGCGCGGTTGAGTTCATTGTCGAACCCCAGGCCGGTGCCATCGCGATCCATGCTGGTCACCAGCAGTTCCCCGGCCCCGTCGCGGGCCATGCGCTCGGCCCAGTCCAGTGCGTCCAGTCCAGTGGGGCGGCGTCCGCCGTGAGTGTGGATTTCCCAGCGCGGGGCGGCCTCCGTTCCCGGTACGCGGCGGGCATCGATGGCCACCACGATGCACTGGGAACCGAAGTGATCGGCGGCTTCTGCAATGAACGCCGGTCGGGCCACTGCGGCGCTGTTGATCGAAATCTTGTCGGCACCGGCGTTGAGCAGGCGCCGCACATCGGCGCAATCGCGCACACCGCCGCCAACGGTCAACGGGATGAACACCTGAGCAGCGACGGCCTCCACCAGGTGCAGCAGGGTATCGCGTTCCTGGTGGCTGGCGGTGATGTCGAGGAAAGCGAGTTCGTCCGCTCCCTGTTCATCATAGCGCCGGGCGATTTCCAACGGATCGCCAGCATCGCGCAGGCCCTCGAAGCGCACGCCTTTGACCACCCGTCCCCCGTCGACGTCCAGGCAAGGGATGAGACGCTTGGCAAGAGCCACCTCAGCCGCCCAGCCCGTCGACCAGCCGCTGCGCTGCAGCCAGATCCAGCGAGCCTTCATACAGGGCGCGGCCGATCACGGCGCCGATGATGCCTTCATCCGCCACGGCGCACAGCGCGCGAATGTCATCCAGGCTGTGGACGCCGCCGGAGGCGATGACGGGAATGTGAACGCTGCGCGCCAGGGCCACCGTGGAATCAACGTTCACCCCCTGCATCATGCCGTCGCGGCCAATGTCGGTGTAGATGATCGCCTCAACGCCGTCATCTTCCAGCCGGCGGGCAACGTCGGTGACCTCGTGGTGAGACAGCTTGGACCAGCCATCGATGGCAACCTTGCCGTCGCGCGCATCCAGACCCACGATGATGTGGCCGGGGAATTCCATGCACAGGTCATTGATGAAGTGGGGCGTATTGACCGCCTTGGTGCCGATGATGACGTAGCGCACCCCCGCGTCCAGGTAGCTCTGCACCGTTTCCTCATCACGAATGCCGCCGCCGATTTGTACCGGCACGTTAGGATGCGCGGCGCAGATGCGCTCGACGATATTTCGATTCACCGGCCGACCCTGCACAGCGCCATCCAGGTCCACCAGGTGCAGGCGCTTGGCGCCGGCCTGAACCCAGCGATCGGCCATGGTGAGGGGATCTTCGGCGAATACAGTGACGTCATCCATCCGGCCCTGGCGTAGGCGAACGCACTGGCCGTCCTTGATGTCGATAGCGGGAATGAGCAGCATGACGGACCTCGGGGTCAGGTAGTGCTTGCCGGGGAAGCGCCATCCCAGCGGCTGAAGTTGGAGAGCAGGCGCAGACCCGCCTGCTGGCTTTTCTCGGGGTGAAACTGTACCGCAAAAAAACCATCCCGCCCCAGCGCAGCGGCGAAGGGCAGGCCGTAATGGGTCACGGCGGCCACCTCCGGCGATCCAGCCGGGGCGTAGTAGCTGTGTACGAAGTAAAATCGGCTACCCGGCGCAATCCCCTCGAACAGCGGGTGGGGCCGGGTCGGCTCCACGCGATTCCAGCCCATGTGGGGAATGCGTATCGGAGGCAGGCCCGGCCCCTCGGGCAGGCCGCTCGGAAACCGCCGCACCACGCCGGGAAACAGGCCCAGTCCCTGGATGCCGCCGTTTTCCTCGCTGAAGTCCAAGGCCGCCTGTAGACCCAGGCAGACGCCCAGGGTGGGCTTTTCCCGCGCCAGCTCGGGCAGCAGATCCAGTAGATCGCGTTGCGCAAGTTCCGCCCGGCAATGCCCCATCGCTCCCTGTCCGGGGAAGATGAGCCGGTCGGCGGCGCGCAGTTCCGCTGCGGACTGGGTGATGCGAATGCGTGCCTGCGGCGCGACCCGCTCCAGGGCTTTCGCCATGGAATGCAGGTTGCCCATGCCGTAATCCAGTATCGCGAGGGTCTGCATTGACGCAATCCGCTGGAGGGTTAAAGGCTTCCCTTGGTGGAGGGGATGACCTGAGCCTGCCGCTCATCGGGGGCGGCGGCCTGGCGCAGCGCACGGCCGAAGGCCTTGAACACGGTTTCGGCCACATGGTGGGCGTTGCGGCCCTTGAGGTTGTCGATGTGGACCGTGGCCTGGGCGTGATTGACGACACCCTGGAAGAATTCACGGATCAGATCGACATCGAAGTCGCCGATGCGTGCGCGGCTGTAGCTCACCTCGTATTCGAGCCCGGGCCGGCCGGAGAAGTCGATCACCACCCGGGACAGCGCCTCGTCCAGTGGTACATAGGCATGCCCATAGCGCTGGATGCCCTTTTTATCCCCCAGCGCCCGGGCCAGGGCTTGGCCGAAGGTGATGCCAACGTCTTCCACCGTGTGGTGGGCGTCCACCGCAAGGTCGCCATCGGCTGTGATGGCGAGATCCAGGGCGCCATGGCGGGCGATCTGGTCCAGCATGTGGTCGAAAAAGGGCAGGCCGGTGGCCAGGCGCGATATCCCGCTGCCGTCGAGGTTCAGATCGACACTGATGCGGGTTTCAAGCGTGGCCCGTTCAACGCGGGCAGTACGGGCAGACATGGCGTGGCTGGATGGGTTGGCAGGGTGTAGGTTTTTGAGTGTGAACAATCTGCCCCGGCGCGTCAACGCACCGCCATTTCATTTCTCACCTGCAGCCAGAAACTCACCGGCCCATCATTGGTCAGGCTGACCTGCATGACAGCGCCAAAGACGCCGCTTTCCACGATCGGATGCTGGGTGCGAGCGTGTTGCAGCAGTTCGCCATATAAAGCTTGGGCTTCGTCGGGTGGCATGGCCGGGGAAAAACCGGGACGGTTGCCTTTGCGGGTATCTGCCGCCAGGGTGAACTGGGGTACCAGCAACAGTCCGCCCTGGATGTCGCGCAGGCTGCGGTTCATGCGATCCTGCGCATCGGGGAACACCCGGTAGTCCAGCACGCGCTGCAACAGTCGGGCGCCGATGGCATGGGTGTCGCTGCGCTCCATGCCGACCAGCACCAGCAGGCCGGTCTCGATGCGGGCCACGCGGTGCCCATCCACCTCCACCCAGGCTCGCCGCACGCGTTGCAGAAATCCGATCATGGGGCCATCCGATAAGCCATGGATGAACAGAGAATCCATTAATGCTATGTATTAAGAAAATGCTTACACCGATTCTCGGCACTGTCTGACTGTTTTCGTCACTTTGTTGGGGGATGATGGAAGCCGTCCGGAGATGACGTGGTACGGATACCACAGGGCCAAAGGATTGGCCCGATCAGGGATGAATGGTGGCAGGAAGCCGCTACTCAGGGAAGAGGCAGGGACGCAGCAAAACGGATCGGTAGCCAGGATGGTTGCCGGGGGCCAGGAAGGCCACCGCAGATTGATGGACCCCCCTCCGGTCAGGGACGAGGGGATCGGATGGCAGGATGCCGGCGGGATCGGCCATCAATCGGCAGTTCAGTGCACACGAGGACTTTGCTTCCAGCCATGATTTGGCTCACGCAGCCCCGGTCGGCATCACGCCGACCGGGGTTTTTTGTTGGGCGCTGTCACACAAAATCACTAGAATCCCCGGTTGCACCTGTTCGGAACGCCGAGTTTCGTGCCGCGCCCGGAGAAAACCGCACGCCGTCCAGTGCGATCCGTCGCGCGGTCGCACCGATCGTTCATTGTCCAGCGCTTGCTTAACCCCAAAGATGGACAGCTTTTCATGTCGACCGCCCCGGAACGCTGCGGCCCGCTAATTGCCTGGTCGCTCTACGACTGGGCTACCAGCGCCTACGCTGCCTTGATCCAGACTTTCCTGTTCCCTGCCTATTTCGCCCGCGCCATTGCCCCGGACGCCGCCACCGGTACCGCCTGGTGGGGGCAGACCATGGGTGTGGCAGGCTTGTTCATCGCCATGCTGGCGCCGCTGATGGGCGCGGTGGCGGATCGGGGCGGGCACCGGCGGGCTTTTCTCGTGCTGCTGACCCTGGTGAATGTGGTGGCGACCGCGTCGCTCTGGACGGTGCGTCCGGAAGCGGATTTCGCCCTGCGTGCCCTGCTTCTGGCGGGGCTGGGAACGGTAGCGTTGGAGCTGGCTTTCGTGTTCTACAACGCCCAATTGGCCGATCTGGCCGCACCTGCGCGCATTGGGCGCTGGTCGGGTTGGGCCTGGGGCTTGGGGTATGTGGGAGGGTTGGCCTGCCTGCTGGTGGCGCTGTTTGGCTTCGTGCAGGCGGATCCGCCACCCTTCGGGCTGGACCCTGCCCAGGCGGAGCCGGTGCGGGCCACCTTCCTCCTGACTGCGGCATGGACGGCGCTGTTCGCGCTGCCCCTGCTGCTGACGGTTCGTGATCCGGCGCGCGTCGTGGCGCCGTCCGATCAACCCTTGTTACGGGCCGCGTTCGGTGATCTGGTGGTGTCTTTGCGCCGCTTGCTGCGCGATGGCCCCTTGTTGCGATTTTTTCTCGGTCGACTGCTGTTGATCGATGGGCTCACCACCGTGTTCGCCTTTGGCGGCCTGTTCGCGGCCGGAACCTTTGGGTTTGATGAGCGGCAGGTGTTGCTGTTTGCCATCGTGCTGAATTTGACCTCCGCGGTGGGCGCGGTGGGTTTTGCCTGGTTTGATGACCGTTTTGGGGCCAAGTCCACCATGGTCTGGAGTCTGGTCGGACTGCTCCTCACAGGAGCGGCGCTCCTGTTGGCGCCGAATGCACCGGCCTTCTGGTGGTGGGGCGGATTGCTGGGCTTGTTCGTGGGGCCTGCCCAGGCAGCCAGCCGCTCCTATCTGGCGCACATGGCGCCCGTCGCGCAACGCAATGAGCTGTTTGGCCTGATGGCCTTCTCTGGCAAGGCGACCACCTTTATGGGTCCCTTCCTGGTGGGCGGGCTGACTGCCGCCAGCGGCAGCCAGCGCCTTGGCTTGTCGGTGGTGCTGGTGATGTTCGCAGGCGCATTATTCTTGACCTTGGGGATCACGTCGGATCGTGCGGCGCGCCCATCCCGCTAAACTCAAGGCACAATTCACCCAAGGAAGGGGCAGGAGATGAAAATCGCCGAAGCAAGGCCGGCGGCCACTGTGGTGTTGTTGCGGGACGGGTCGCAGGGATTGGAAGTGTTCATGGTACGGCGTCACCACCAGATCGATTTCGCTGGTGGTGCGCTGGTGTTTCCGGGCGGCAAGCTGGCGCCGGAGGATGTCGAACTGGGGCAAACGCTGGCCCCTGATGATGCCCTGGCGCCGTTCCGGGTGGCGGCCATTCGGGAGCTGTTCGAGGAAAGCGGTCTGCTTCTGGCTGGAGGCGCTACGGGCAGCGGCCACGGATTGAATGCCGCGCCACTGGATCGTCTTCGCACCGAACTGGTGCAAGATGGGGTCGGCTTCACCCGCCTGCTGGAGCGTCTGGAACTGAGCCCCGATCTCGGGGCGTTGTTGCCGTTTGCCCATTGGATCACGCCGGAGATGGTGCCCAAGCGCTTCGATACGCATTTTTTCCTCGCCTGCATGACGGGCGATACCGTGCTGCGTCACGATGGCGGCGAGACGGTTGATTCGCTGTGGATCAACCCGGGCGATGCCATTGCGGCCGCCCAG
>JBARUT010000090.1:0-3879 GCA_049645885.1 Candidatus Macondimonas sp. | reverse complement strand
CACCCAAGCCGCCCGCCTCAGTTCCGTCGTCCACGGAGGCATCGGCGCCAAAAAAAGTCAAGGAAAGCAGCAAAGCTGTCGCAGCGACACCGGCCCCGGTTGCCGTGGCGCGGGCAGCTACGGAATCCGCCGCGCCACAGGCAGTCAAGTCCAAATCAAGCGAACCGACTAAATCCGTTCCACCACCGACGCGTGTTTCCAAGCCGGTGGCTACCAGCGCGGGACCGGTCAAGAACCCGCCCGTCATCATTGCGGTCGATGCCGGTCACGGCGGCAAGGATCCTGGCGCCATTGGCGGCAGCGGTGCCCGTGAAAAGGATGTCACCCTCGGCATCGCCCGCGAACTGGCACGCCGCATCGATCGCGAGCCGGGCATGAAGGCGGTATTGATTCGGGACGGCGATTATTTCCTCACCCTGCGCCAGCGTATCCAGAAGGCCCGCAAGCATCAGGCGGACCTGTTCGTCTCCGTTCATGCCGATGCCTTCAAGGACACCGGCAGCAAGGGCTCCTCGGTCTATGTGCTGTCCCAGCGCGGTGCGACCGACGAGGCGGCGCGCTGGCTGGCGGCGCGTGAGAATTCAGCCGACCTGGCGGGGGGCGTGAAGCTGCACGACAAGGACGAGGTGCTGGCACAGGTGCTGCTGGACCTGTCCCAGACCGCCACCATCGATGCCAGCTTCCTGCTGGCCGACCGGGTGCTGGGAGAACTGGGTCGGCTCGGTCCCTTGCACAAGGAATCGGTTCAGCAGGCCGGATTTCTGGTGCTCAAATCCCCGGACATCCCCTCGATCCTGGTGGAAACCGCCTTTATCACCAATCCCAGCGAGGAGCGCCGCTTGAAGGATCCGTCGCATCAACGGCGGATTGCCTCGGCGATCTTCAGCGGGCTGCACGCCTACGCCCTGGAGCGTCTGCCCTATACCCGGCTTGCCAACAATGCTGCCGAAGATGAATCGCCGCTGTCCCTGGCGGGAGATCCCGCGCTCGCGCCGTGAGCCATCCGCCTCGTATCGTGCTGGTGGCAACGTCCCACCCCGGCAACATTGGCGCTACAGCGCGGGCCATGAAGACCATGGGGCTCGATGAGCTGCATCTGGTCGCGCCCGCCTGTTTTCCCGACCCGCAGGCTTCGGCCATGGCGGCGGGGGCCGATGACATCCTCGATCACGCCTGCGTTCACGCCGATTTGCCCGCTGCCCTGGCCGGTTGTCATTGGGTTGGCGGGCTGAGCGCCCGCCCGCGCTACATTTCCGGTCCCACGCTTTCTGCCCGCACCGGTGCCGAAGCCGTCGTACAGCGACCCGTCACAGAACGAGCCGCCCTGGTGTTTGGCCGTGAGCGCACCGGCCTGACCAACGCGGAACTGGATCTGTGCCATGTGCGCATCAACATCCCCGCCAATCCGGATTATGGATCGCTCAATCTGGCCGCCGCCGTGCAGGTCATGGCGTATGAATGGCGCATGGCGGCTGGCGGCTTCGAGGAGGCGGCGCCAACCGGCGCGAACGAGACCTTGGCGAGCGCCGCGATGCTGGGCTCGTTCTACGAGCATCTCGAAGAAGTCCTGGCGGAGATCGGTTTCCTGGATCGCGGCAACCCGCGTTATTTGATGCGCCGGCTGCGGCGCTTGTTCAATCGCGCGCAGATGGAGCCGGACGAGGTCAATATCCTGCGCGGCATGCTGAGCGCGATCCAGGGCGGGCGCACGCGTCGGCCCGGCGGGGCCGACGGCCGGGACGTATAATGAGCCTCCCGGGGGCAATGCCGCTTCCGTACGCGATCAGTGAGTGAGTCATGTGGCAACGCCTGCGAGAAGACATCCAGTGCGTGTTCGAGCGCGACCCGGCCGCACGCAGCACCCGCGAGGTGCTCACGGCCTATCCGGGTCTGCACGCCGTCTGGTTGCACCGCATCAGCCACGCGCTGTGGCAGCGCGGATGGCTATGGCCGGCGCGGCTGCTGTCCCATCTGGGGCGCGGGCTAACGGGAATTGAAATCCATCCCGGCGCGCGCCTCGGCCGCCGCTTTTTCATCGACCACGGCATGGGTGTGGTGATCGGCGAAACCGCCGAGGTAGGGGACGATTGCACGCTTTATCACGGCGTGACCCTGGGCGGCACCAGTTGGGCCGGCGGCAAGCGCCATCCCACGCTTGAAAACGACGTGGTGGTCGGGGCGGGAGCCAAGATTCTGGGGCCGATCCGCATCGGCGCCGGCGCCCGCATTGGTTCCAACGCCGTTGTGGTGCGTGAAGTGCCGGCGGGCGCAACCGTGGTCGGGATTCCGGCGCGGGTCGTGGGCCATGCCACGCCGAGTGCCGAGCCGCCGGATGCCCGCCGTCAGGCCATCGCCCAGCGCATGGGGTTTGACGCCTATGGCCTGACCCAGGAAATGCCCGATCCGGTGGCCCATGCCATCAACGGCATGCTGGACCACATCCACGCCATGGACGAATGCATCCAGACCCTGGGCCAGCGCCTGCACCAACTGGAGGGCGAGACGGGCGAGCCCGTGCCCGCGCCGCCGCCCTGCGGTGTCACGCCTATGGATGAAGTGACCTCCGGTTCGGCCTCGGCGACCGTCCGCACCCAAACCGGCCCATGAACGCCCCCGTTTATCTGGATCATGCCGCCACCACGCCGGTTGATCCGCGTGTGCTCGCCGCCATGATGGCCGTTCTGGGGCCCGACAGCGGTCACGGTAACCCGGCCTCCGTTCAGCATCCCGAGGGTCAGCGCGCCGCCGCCGCCGTGGAGCGTGCGCGGGTGGAGGTGGCCCAGCTCATCCATGCCGATGCGCGCGAGATCGTGTGGACCTCCGGTGCCACCGAAGCCAATAACCTCGCCCTCAAAGGCGCCGCTCAGTTCTACCGGGAGCGGGGCCGGCATCTGGTCAGCGCCCTCACCGAGCATCCCTCGGTGCGCGATCCCCTCGCGGCGCTGGAGGCGCAGGGATTTGCCGTGACGCGCCTGTCCCCGGCCGCCGATGGGCGCATCCATCCCGAGCAGTTGGCAGCGGCCCTGCGCCCCGACACCATGCTGGTGTCCCTCATGCACGTCAACAACGAAACCGGCATCATCCAGGACATCGCTGCCCTGGGCGCGGTGTGTCAGGCGCGAGAGGTGCGTTTCCATGTCGACGCGGCTCAAAGCGCCGGTCGGCTGCCGATCGATGTGCGCACGCTGCCGGTGGATTACCTGTCGCTGTCGGCGCACAAGCTCTACGGCCCGCAGGGGATTGGCGCCCTGTATGTACGAGATCGCCCGCGGGCGGGTCTGGCGCCCCAGATGCACGGCGGCGGCCAGGAACGCGGGCGGCGCTCCGGGACGCTCGCGACCCACCAGATCGTCGGCATGGGCACGGCGGCGGCGCTCATCGATCAGGAGCGCGAGACGGAACAGGCGCGTCTTGCCAGGTTGATGGCGCGGCTGCAGCAGGCCTTGGCGGACTTGCCTGATCTCCTCTGGGTCGGCGCCCAGGCGCCCCGTGTGCCGGGCATCGTCAACGTGGCGGTCCAGGGGGTGGCGGGGGAGGCGCTGTTGGCCAGCCTGTGGGGCGCGGTATCGGCCTCTGCCGGATCGGCCTGCACCGCTGCCGAGGGCGAGCCGTCCGCCGTGCTGCAGGCTTTGGGGCTAGATCCCGTCACCGCTCAGGGCGCGCTGCGCCTGTCGCCGGGCCGCTGGACCCGTGAGGCGGAGATCGATCAGGCGGCGGCTGTCCTGCGCCGGACCATCCTGCGGCTGCGCCGGGTGGCGGCGGGGGAGTCCGTGGATGATCTGCCCGGCCCTGCGGCCTTGCCGCCGATCTACGGGGCGGCGGTGACTGCCTGGTTTGGCCACCTGCGCGGCGCGGGTCGCTTGCCGCCGGGGCCGGGCG
>JBARUT010000089.1:0-10317 GCA_049645885.1 Candidatus Macondimonas sp. | reverse complement strand
AAATGGCATCCGCCGTGCGTCCCTCCCAGATTCCGAAATCCAGTTCCTGCAAGCGGGGCTCGTGATGTACGGGAAGATCCAAGTCGCCTCCCAGCGCCTCGGCAAAGGCCGCGCAGCGGCGCAGCGGGGAGGTCACGATGCCATGCCAGCTAGGGAGGCCTGCGACGGCGGCGCGCATCTGGTTCCAGCCCACAGCGCTCAGGGGATCGTCCCGCCGGCCCCGGTACAGCGCGCCGCCCTCGGGTTCGCCGTGGCGCAGCAGCACCAGCCGAACGCCGGGATCATTCTCTGCCAACATGGTGTTTTCCATCCGTGGTTCTGTTCCAGCCGGCCTGGCCAGCGCAGTCCGGAGTGAGCGATGGCGGCTCGTATCCCCTGTGCTGCGGTCTGCGCCAGTACCGTTCTTCAAAAATTCAGGGTTGCCATGATCATAAGCGATCGATTGTGCGGTTGGTTGGTCTCATTGGACAGTCTCGATGCCATATCCATGGAATTCCGGAGGATAGAAGCACCAAAGCGGATCCCAATGGGGCAGCGATATTATCTGCCGAAGCCTGATTTTGGGGGATAGCGGCCCGCCTTTGTCTGCCAACCGAGCCCGATTTTGCGCAGATATCCCGTGCAACAGGTGGGATCCTTCCAGTTCCGGCAGATGAAGCGGTGGCGAGCCATAGGTTCATGCCCCCGAGAATGCCGATAAACCGCAAATCGAGCGCTCGAGGGCGAATTCAACGGTAGTCTCAGGCATGGCATCCATTCTGCAATGAAAGGCAGATCTCGACGTCTTCGTGGCCCGTAGCCGCATCAGGCTCGCTTCGGGGCTTGTTCTGTCCACGAACCCTCATGGTTCAACGACGGCGATAGAAACGCTGCGCCGGCCCTTGACATTCAGTCCACTGAAATCCACGGAGTACTTTCATGAGCAAAGGCGGCTTGAAATCAAAAATACAGGAAGGCCTGCCGTTTCCATACGGTGCAACCTGGGATGGCAAGGGCACTAATTTTGCGTTGTTTTCTGCCAATGCCACCAAAGTTGAGTTGTGCCTGTTCGATGCCAAGGGAAAGACTGAACTTGAGCGCATCGAGCTTCCCGAACACACGGACCAGATCTGGCACGGGTATCTGCCCGAGATCGGTCCTGAAACGGTCTATGGATATCGCGTGCATGGCGCCTATGAGCCGGAGGCGGGGCACCGTTTCAATCCCAATAAGCTCTTGCTGGATCCCTATGCGTGTGGTCATGTCGGCACTTTGAAGTGGGACCCTGCGCTGTTTGGCTATCAAATGGAAACCGGGGATGACTTGACGTTTGATGAGCGGGACAGTGCGCCTTTCATGCCTAAATGTGTTGTCGTCGATCCGGATTTCGATTGGGATGGAAAGCCGGGGCGGTCACGGCGCGGACGACACGGTAAGCCGTTGGTACCTTTCGATGATGTTGTTTTGTACGAGATGCATGTACGCGGCTATACCAAGCTGCATCCCGCCGTGCCGGAACACCTGCGAGGAACCTACGGTGGCTTGGTCGTACCCGAGGTTATCGATTACATCAAGTCATTGGGCGTGACTTCGGTCGAGTTGCTTCCAATTCACAGTTTTATCAATGATAGTCACTTGCTGGAGAAAGGACTCACCAATTACTGGGGCTACAACAGCATTGGTTTTTTTGCGCCGGATACTCGCTATGCCTACGAGTCTGAGCAGACGCTGCGCGAGTTCAAGGAAATGGTTGCGCGTTTTCACGAGGCGGGTCTGGAAGTGATCCTGGACGTGGTCTACAACCACACGGCCGAAGGCAATGAACGGGGCCCGACCCTGTCGTTCAAGGGCATCGACAACGCCAGTTACTACCGCCTGTTGCCAGAGCAGCCGCGTTATTACATCAATGACACAGGGACCGGAAATACCCTCAACACCAGCCATGCGCGGGTGATGCAGATGGTCATGGATTCCTTGCGTTACTGGGTCGAACAGACGCATGTGGATGGCTTTCGTTTTGATCTGGGGACAATTCTGGCGCGCGAACCAAATGGCTTCGACAACCAGAGCGGCTTCCTGAAGGCGTGTAGCCAAGATCCCACCTTGAGCGCGGTAAAATTGATTGCCGAACCATGGGATTGCGGACCGGGTGGTTACCAAGTCGGCGCTTTTCCACCGGGATGGGCCGAGTGGAACGACAAATTTCGCGACACAGTGCGAGACTATTGGCGCGGCGAAGCGGCCGCTGCGGCTCTGGCGCCCCGATTGTGCGCCTCCGGCGATATCTTCAATTATCAGGGACGTCGTCCTTGGGCCTCGATCAATTTCATCACGGCCCATGACGGTTTTACTCTCAAGGATTGGGTGACCTACAATGAAAAACATAACGAGGCCAATGGCGAGAATAACCAGGACGGTTCTTCCGACAATCGTTCCTGGAATTGTGGTGTTGAGGGGCCTACGGATAACGAGGAAATAAACGCGCTGCGGGTACGCCAGATGCGCAATATGCTGGCGACTTTGTTGTTATCTCAAGGCACACCCATGCTGCTGGCTGGCGATGAATTTGGCCGCACACAATCTGGAAACAACAATGCCTATTGTCAGGATAATGAGATTAACTGGCTGAACTGGGACTTCGACGAGAAAGGTAAGAGTCTGATTGAGTTCGTGAAGGCATTGACGCAGTTGCGCCATCGCTATCATATTCTACGACGAAATCGTTTTCTGACTGGTGAGTACAATGAGGATCTTGGAATAAAGGATGTTACTTGGGTCAATGCAGATGGCAATGAGATGCAGATTGAGCAGTGGATTGATAATGGGATGAAGTGTTTTGGTATGGTTATGGATGGTCGTGCGCAAGCAACAGGGATCCGTCAACGTGGACAAGACGCGACATTGCTATTAGTGCTGAATGCGCACCACGATGGAGTTGATTTCTATCTTCCCGAAGTTGCAGGCGGGATAGGCTGGCGTTGCATTATTGACACCAATGCCCCGCTTTCTGAAGAGCAGGGAGCAACATTGAATTTCAATGATAGCTATATGGCTGTTGGACGTTCGTTACTTCTTTTTGAGCTTGCCGGGAACGAAAGCTACCAGACTGCCCGCTCTGCCTCTGGACAGTCTTTTTCCAAACTGACAGAAAGGAAATCTGGAGCATCCTTGAAGTAATAATGTGTGAGAGGAATGCCGGTCTGTTTTGAAGAATTCATGTGGATAATATTTTGGCTGAACTACAGATGGTGGTTAGGTCAGGAATTTAACTAACCAATCACAGCTTTCCCTTCACGAGCCGCACCACTTTGGCCATCGTGGTGAAGTGCTCGTCAAAGTTGCGCGCCGATTGTCGTCAGTTCCAGCAGGTTTACTATCCAAATCAACAAGAATGGTCTGGTAGCGTTCCTGGGACAAGGGCTCAATCTATAGGAAAGGTGACGTCGAAAACGCCGTCAATCTCGGCCGTTTCACCCTTTCTTGTCGGGGAGGCCTGGAATGTTCCCCTAACGTGCACGGTCGTGTCGGTCTTGTCGAACTGCTCCAGCTTGACCTCGGTTTCCTCCTCGCCGGCCTCCCATTTGTCCGAAAATCCTGACAGCAGGTAGTAGAATTCGGTCCCATGGGCTTCCTTGCCCTTGGGGCCCCTCATCACATAGAAGCGTAGGGAAATCGCGTTCTTGGTCGCAACCAGATCGGTCTCCTGGGGGTTGCCCCAGAGCGTGAACATGTCGATGACCTTCGCGGAATCGTCGTGCGAAGATTGGCTTTCTCCGTCTTTTACAGTGACGAACCATGTCTGCTTCTTGCCCTGCCAATTGGCGGTGATGGTTCCCAATGTATCCGCGTGGGCGGCACTGGTGCCCAGAACGAAAGCCGCAAATAGAATGATGATGCGTTTCATCGTCATCTCCTTGTTCTGTCGTATGTCATCAAGGCCCGCAGTGTCTCACACTGAAGGTGTTCGGGGACTAGCCATTTCCGGTTTCTGGGTCTTGGTGCCGAACCCTACCCAGCACGACGCTTCGTCCCATTTCCGGAACTTGGGCACTTTTCAGTCGGGCCTCCCATTCCGGATCGGGGGATTGCCTTTCTCTAACTTTGAATAAGCTTTGGAGCAGACAGGCGATGGCGAACGACTCGAGCCGATTTGATCGCCCACGCGCCTAAGACAAAAGTTTCTGTCTTTCTGGACAGCTTCAGACTCTGCATAACATTTCATTGCAATGGTTCTTAAGGCGATATCGCAAGTGCGCTCGCTATCCGAAATTCCCCTCTGTCAATCCTGCCGGTGATTCAGTCAAGTCATGTTGCGGCGCTACTCACCCCGGCGGCTGCAAAAGTCGCCATTTCCCCGTGCAGGGTGCAGGCCGCCCGCAGCAGGGGCAGGGCCAGGGCTGCCCCGCTGCCTTCCCCCAGTCGCAGGTCCAGGTCGAGTAGGGCATCGCTGCCCAGCGCCGCAAGCAGCCGCGCATGACCCAGCTCGGCCGAGCGGTGGGCGAAGTGCAACCACTCGGACACGCCAGGATTGAGGCGCACCGCAACGAGCGCGGCGGCAGTGGCGATGAATCCATCCACCAACACGGGCAAGCGCTGCTGAGCCGCAGCCAGATAGGCGCCCGCCAGTGCGGCCAGTTCCAGCCCCCCCAGCCGGCACAGGATTTCGAACGGCGTGCGGTCCTCCGCACAATGCCGGGCCAGCGCCTGCGCCACTGCAGCGCACTTGCGTGCCAGTCCCGCGGTATCCACGCCGGTGCCGCGTCCCACCAGCGCGGCAGGTGCCTCCCCCAGCAGGGCGCATCCCAGTGCCGTGGCGGTGGTGGTGTTGCCGATGCCCATCTCGCCACCAATGAACAGCTCGGCCCCGGCGACAGCGGCTGCACTGATGGATTCAGCGCCGACCGCCAGGGCAGCCTCGGTCTGCGCCGGGGTCATGGCGGGGGCTTGGGTGAAATCGGCGGTGCCGGGGGCCACCCGCCGATCCAGCACGCCGGGCATGGGATGGACGGCGTGGACAGTGCCCACGTCAATGATTGCCAGACTCGCCCCCAGATGCCGCGCCAGCACCGCAATGGCCGCGCCGCCGCCGGCGAAGTTGGCCAGCATCTGGGCGGTGACGGCCTGGGGATAGGCGGAAACGCCCTGGCCGGCGATGCCATGATCAGCGGCGAACACGGCGATATGCACCCGGTCGAGGCGGGGTGTCGTGCGCCCCTGTTGGGCCGCGAGGCGTGTGACGGCCTGCTCCAGCCGGCCCAGCGACCCGGGGGGTTTGGTAAGACGGTCCCAGCGGGCTGCCGCGGCGCCGCCGGCAGCCACATCCAGCATGGGCGGTGGTGTCTGCCACCAGCAAGCGGCAGTCATGGTGTTTCCTTCAGCGTGAGTGGCAGACCGGCCGCCAGCAGCACCACGCGGCGGCAGCGCGCCGCCACGGCCTGGTTGAGCCAACCCAGTTCATCGGCAAAGCGGCGTGCCATCGCATTGGTGGGCACCAGCCCCCAACCCACCTCGTTGCTCACCAGCAGGATGCGGCCGGGCAGCGTGGGCAGGGTATCGAGCAGGGCCTCGCGTTCGGTCGTGAAGACCGCCTCACCGGCATGCAGCAGGTTGGACAGCCACAGTCCCAGGCAGTCCACCAACAGACAACGCGCCGGCGTTGCCCATGTGCTCAGGGCATCGGCGAGTTGCAGGGGCACCTCGTGGGTGGTCCATTGCGCCGGTCGCCGTTCCTGATGGGCCGCGATGCGGGTGGCCATTTCCGCATCGCCTGCGGTGGCCGTGGCGATGAGGTGCACCATCTGCCCGCTCGCCTGTGCCTGTCTTTCGGCATAGGCGCTCTTGCCCGAGCGCACGCCCCCCAGGATGAGTTCCGCGCCTTCTGTCACCGATCATGCTCCCGCCTGTCCTGCTGCGACTGCGCAGTATAGCGTCAGGCTTTACGGGGATCGGTATGGCGTTTCGGTCCCGTCTTGGCGGGGCGCCCATCTGGCTCATTCCACGGTTCAAGCAGCGATGCGTCTCACCCGCTTTTCCACCCTTAAATAGTCGAGGTGTTACCCCGCTGTGCGTCTCGCGAAACGGTAGCAATTGCGCCGCATCGCTCCCGCTGCTTCGGGGTGACGGATTCTATTCTTCGCAAGTATGGCCGAAGGCATAGAGGCCCTCAGCCAGATAGTCCGCCACCAGCGGTGTACTCATCAGATATTCAGCCGTGCGTCCGTTGGCGCTGCGCGTGGCTTCCGCCAATGCATCGGCCCATTCATCCTCGATGAAATCACCCCGCCCCAACCACATCAGGGCCACCAGTGTCGCTTGCTGATCAGGTTCGAGGTCATCGATCGTCGTTTTCACTTCTCGGAACGTCAAGTCATCCTGGTGATCCGCAAGAACCTGCAAAGCCCAGTCATCGTCCGGATTGTCTGGGGATTCCGGGATGACGATGTCTTCCTTGGCATGGAATTCTTTGAATTTGGCGATCAATGTGCAAATGATGTCCGGATTGAGATCCAGCGTTTCCATTCAAGCCTCCCGGCGTCAAAAGGAATTAGGCGTTTCGGTGTTCCTTTTCCAGTGTAAGCGCCCCTGCGCGTTGATGCCTAGCGGGAAATCAATCGCTGGGCGGGCGATCCGCTGCTTATCCAGGTGCTGCCTTGTCGGCTGTTTATCCACCTGCTTTGAACAGTCTAAGAGGATGCCCGGTTGTGCTGGATTTCTTACGAATGGAGGAGGCGGTGGCTGATGCGCTCCAACGCCCCGGGCGTTGCCGGGCTCGGGCTGTGGACATGACGTTCCGACTGAGCAGAGACGGGCTTAGCAGCCGGGCTGTCAGGCCGTGTTCCCGTTGAGATGCAGTGCCAGCGGCGGGGTTTCCACGCGGACTATTGTGCGTGATCTTGCGTTCGGCAACGGCAAAACGCCTGCCGTCAGCGGACGGCCGTCTTGCTGGTGCTGGAAGATGGTGCCGGAAAGAGGAGTCGAACCCCCGACCTTCGCATTACGAATGCGCTGCTCTACCGACTGAGCTATTCCGGCGCGTGAAGATCGCGAATGATAACCCGGCGGCCATGGGCTTGAAAACCCGTTCCATGGCCGCCCGCCAAGCTTCAGTGTTCCGGCATCGGCGCCGCATGCACAAAACGGGGGAACAACATCGGCGTCGTTTCCCGATAGCGGGCGTAGTCCGGTCCCAGGTGCCGCATCAGGTCTCGTTCCTCGTAGTGCACACCGATGAGGATGTAGAGCGTCAGTCCGCTGGCCAGGAACAGGTGCCCGACGGTCAGGTAGGGGGTCACCCAGAACAGCAGCAACATGCCCAGCATCATGGGATGGCGCACATACCGATAGAGCAGGCCCATCTTGAAGGGAATGGCGGTGTAGGGCAGCCCCTGGTCGTGCAGATAAGCCTGGCGCAGCCCGAACAGGTCGAAGTGGTCGGTGAGGAAGGTCGACCACAAGGCGACCACCAGTCCGAATCCGAGCAACACCAGGCAGATGGTCACGGCGGGTTGCCAGGTCATGTGCCAGATCACCCCCGGCATGGGCTGCCAGAATCCCATGAGGATGATCAGTGCCAGGCTGGAGGCCGCCACATAGGCGCTGCGCTCCAGATATTCGGGCACCAGCCGGGTCCAGCGCTGCTTGAAGGCCGGGCGGGCCATGATGCTGTGCTGCAGGCCAAACAAGGCGATCAGCCCGCTATTGATGGCGAGGGTTCGACCCCATCCCCCGGACAGTTCGCCGGTGCCGGCCGTCCAGGGCAGCCAGAGATCGTGAATAAACAGCACCAGCCCGCTCAAGCTGAGCAGGAACAGGCCGTAGGCAGCAATGGCTAGGGGCAGGGCGCGCTGCGAGGGCATGGGAATTCACCTCCTTGTGAAATAGGGATTCAAGCCGCGAATAGCGGGCTCAAAGCGTCAAGCCCTCGCCCAGCACGACGTCCTTGAGCGGTCGGCGCGGTGTTTCCTGGGGCGTTTCAGCCGCCGCGCCCAGCGCAATCAGGGCAATGGGACGCAGGGAGGTCGGAATATCCAGCGCCGCGCGGACCTGGGTTTCGTCGAATTCACCCACCCAGGTGGTCGCCAGCCCCGCCGCCACGGCCGCGAGCTGGGCGTAGCTGGCCGCGATGGTCGCGTCCTGCAAGGCATACAGATCGGCGCCGCGCTGACCGTAGCGCGCTGCCGCCCGCTCGCCATCGGTGCAGAACACGAGGCACACCGGCGCTTCGGTCAGGAACGCCTGGTCGCCGCTGGCCGCGCGTAACGCCTTGCGCTGAGCAGGCGTGGTCGCCACCGCGATGCGATAGGACTGCAGGTCGCCGGCCGATGGGGCCGTGCAAGCCACTTCCAGGATGGCGTGGAGCTGTTCGCGCGAGACTGGCAGGTCACTGCGGTAATGACGCACCGAATGGCGGTGCCGGATGGTTTCAAAGAAATCCCACATCGCCTTCCCTCTTCGCGCCGGATGGGCGTGTTCAGCCTGCCTTGCTTCGGGCCTCATCGCGCAAAGTCCGTACCTGATGCTCCATGTCAGAAAGCCCCAGCGCCTTGTAGGCGTCGACCAGAATGTCCAGGGCCGGGAGGACGGTGTCGGTCCCCGAAAATTCCGCCAGGATGTCCTGGGCGCGGTTGGCCGCGGCGACGTAGGTGCCGCGTTCCAGGTAATAGCGGGCCACCGCGAGATCATGGCGGGCCACGCGGTCCTTCAGGAACAGCATGCGCTGGCGGGCATCGGCGGCGTACGGGCTGTCCGGGTAACGACGGACGAGATTGGCGAAGGCTGTGAATGCACCCCGGGCATATTGGGTGTCGCGTTCGGCGCCGTCGATGTCAAGCCACTTCCAGCGCAGGGTGCTTTCCACCAGCCCCAGGCTACGCTCGAAATTGATCCGTCCCTGCATGTAGAGCACATAGTCGGCGTGGGGATGGCTCGGGTACTCGCGCAGGAAACGCTGCGCCGTGGAGATGCCCAAATCCCATTCCCGCTGGCGATAGTAGGCGTAGATGAGTTCGATCTGCGCTTGCTGGGCATAAGCCCCGAAGGGGTAGCGGGATTCCAGGGCGTTGAAGCGCTTGACTGCCCCGTCGAAACTTTCGCTTTCCAGCGCCGTGTGGGCTTCGCGATAAATCTCTGCTGCGGGCCGATTGGTATTGACTGCAGGCTCCTCATCCTCGGGGTCTGAGGATCCGCTGGGCAGATACTGCATCAGGGAGCAGGCTGACAGGCTGAGACTGAACAACAGCGCAAGGACAAGACGGGCGTATGAGGGCATGGTTTAGACTAACGCTCAAGACCGGCGACCGCCGGAAAGTGGATTTTACCGGAGTATATCAAAGCCCTTGAACGACATCCGCCCTTTAGCCGATTCCTTCGGTGATGCCTTCGCCGTTTCGCCCGAGCTGGCAGGGCAGCGCCTGGACCAGATTCTGGCTCAATTGCTGCCCGATCATTCTCGCACCCGCCTGAGTGCCTGGATCCGGGAGGGGCATGTGCAGGTTGATGGCGCGTCTTGCCGGCCCAGCGACCGCCTGCTCGAAGGGCAGACCATTACCGTGCACGCGCCCGCCCCGGCGCCCGTAGTGCCATTGCGACCGGAGGCCATCGCGCTGACGGTGATTTACGAAGACGATACCCTGCTGGTGATCGACAAGCCGCCGGGACTGGTGGCCCATCCTGGCGCCGGCAACCCGGCGGGAACCTTGCAGAATGCCCTGTTGCACCACGATCCAGCCCTGGTCAATGTGCCTCGCGCTGGTCTGGTGCATCGGCTGGACAAGGATACTTCGGGCCTCATGGTGGTGGCCAAGACCCTGGTCAGCCACACCCATCTGGTGGCCGAACTGCAGGCACGCCGCATCCACCGTGAATACGACGCCGTGGTGGTGGGCCGCTTGATTGCCGGTGGGACAGTGGATGCCCCGCTGGGACGCCACGCGCGCGACCGGTTGCGCATCGCCGTGCGCGAGGACGGGCGCCCCTCGGTGACGCACTACCGGGTGCGGGAACGTTACACCCATCACAGTCGCCTGGAACTGCGCCTGGAGACAGGGCGCACGCATCAGATCCGCGTCCACATGGCCCACCTGGGTCATCCCGTGCTGGGCGATCCACTCTATGCCGGCCGCCTGCGGCTGCCCGCCGGGATCGACGAGGCGCTCGCGGCGACCTTGCGCGATTTCCGGCGCCAGGCCCTGCACGCCACCCGGCTGGGACTGGCGCATCCGGAGGATGGGCGTCCCATGCTGTGGGAATCGCCACCACCGCCCGACATGCAGGCGCTCATCGCCAACCTGCAACGGGGCGCGTGAGCATGGCGCCTGCCCCCGCTGGCCTCGTCTGGCA
>JBARUT010000088.1:0-8747 GCA_049645885.1 Candidatus Macondimonas sp. | reverse complement strand
CCACAGGAAGAGCTCAAGCGCTACTACTACGTGCTCACCCTGCTGGCGGTGGCGAGCATTCTGGCGGCCGTAATTTTTGGCCTGTTTGTCGAGGCGGATGCGGCCTGGCACCAGACCACCGTTCGCGATACAGACTTCACCCCGACTCACATTGCCTTGTTCTACTTCGCCATCCCCGCCGCTCTGGTGGGACTGACCTTCGGCTGGATGTGGGTGCATACTCGCATCCCCGAGTTCACCAAGCGCATTTCCGTCCCGTTGTCGCTGGTGGTGGCCGGCCCCATTCTGATCATGCCCAACCTGGGATTGAATGAGTGGGGACACACCTTCTTCTACGCCGAAGAACTGTTTGCGGCGCCCATCCACTGGGGCTTCGTGGTCCTGGCGTGGGGCATCTATGCCCTGGGTGGATTCGCCGTGCAATGCGTGGCCCGGATTGCCGAACTGACCCGGCTCACCTCGGCAAAAACCATCTGATCGCGGGATTGCCGTCACCAAAAAAGGCCGCTGGTTTGATCCAGCGGCCTTTTTCATAAGCCGCTAAGGGAAACTGGATCGGCATTCCAGCCTCACCGGGCAGATCCTCCCCTCCGCTCACAAACACGCGCGAGCGCTAGTCGAGATCAGCAAGACATCGCCAAGCGATCGGCACCGCCGCCGAAAGCAAAGGCACAGGGGTCGTAACGCACCTCATCGCGGACTGCGTAATACAGTGCCACCGCCCTTATCCCGCGCCGTCATCAGGCCCGCCGTCACCCGCAGCATATAGGCCACGATATCGGCATGATTGGCATTGAGAGAGCGGGTCGGGCGCAGATAAGGCGCGAAAGCATCATCGTTTGACGGGTCAACAAAGCCCCACGGCAAAAAAACGGCGACGGTTATCGAAATGGTTGCCGCGCCTTGTGGCAGTCCCCCTGCCTTGTTGTTATCGCACCATCACACAATCAAACTCGATCAGCTTGAGGGTGCCGTGATCGCGGGATATGGGATACATGCCCGTTATCTCATATCCTTTTTCTCGGTATTTCTGAATGGTTTCCATGTGACCTGGCATGTCTTCATAAATCGGCTGCACGGATGCTTCGGATTGAAGGCCGAAAATGAGATCCAGCACCCCTTGCGCACCTTTGAAGACCTCGAGATCGTAACCTTGGGTGTCCATTTTCAGGAAAACCCTCGGTTCAGGTATCGAGCGAACCAGATTTCGCAAGATTCCGTCAAGGCGTCTTACTTGAACCGACTGGACATGGCTGGTGGTCACCTTGTTTACCCCAAAGCGTTGTGTTGCATACGCATTGGGCGTGTGGAAGGACGTGAAAACCGAGTCGGTGGCGACATTGATGTCTTGCATGGCGTCTTCAGATCCAAGCGCGCAATCAAAACAATGCCACTTGCTGTCTTTTTCGACTTTGCAGGAGAGCGTGCTGAAATTCGAGGCGACCGGCTCAAAGGAGAAAATCTCACCGCTGAAGCCATGCGTCCGCAGCTGCGCGGCATATTCCCCAGTGTGTGCGCCAACATCGATGACGCAGTTGATGTGGTGTTTTTCAAATAGTGCTTGAAGGTGCATCGGCAAGAGTAGATGCGCCATTTTTCTTCGACGGATTAGCCTGTAACCAAAGACGCCGGCAAGGTTTCTATGAAATTTTATTTTCATTCATTCACATCACAATGGCGGCATGCGGGTTGTTGGCGTCAATAATCTGTAGGTAATGACCGAAGCCAGGGGCGGCATTTGGGGTTGGCTGGATAGTGAAAGACAAGGCAGTGGACGGCTCGGTTTTTTAGAAAATAACGTGATATGCGGGACGGGATGCCGATGATGAGTCAGCGCTCCGGCAGTGGATAGGGCAGTTCGCGCAGTTGGAACGGGGCGTTGTCGCAATCGGGAATCACGACATCATCGGCCGTGGCGGCTTCCTGATGCAGCACGGCGAGGGTCAGGAAGCCACCATCGGGGTGGCGCGCGGCAGCGATGACGGTGCCGACCGATTCACCGGATTCTCCGCCGGAGCGAGCCAGGGCCATGCCAGGATGGGGAGCAAGGTCGGCGCGCGCCAGGCCGATGCGCAGGCGGCGCTTGATTTCGCCGCGATGGCGCACGCGGGTGACAATTTCCTGGCCGGGATAACAGCCCTTGCCGAAGCCCACGGCGCCGAGGGCATCGAGGTTCAGCATCTGGGGAATGAAGTGTTCGGCGGTTTCAGCGGTGACAAAGGGCTCGCCGGCCTGGATCGTGAGCAGGGCCCATGCCTCTGGCCCCACTGGGGCGCCCCGGGCCTGGAGCCGCTCCCAAAGATCCTTCATCGCCTCCAGCGGCCCCAGGGCCAGCCAGCGCGGGGCCGTGCCGGGCAGGCGCACCAGTAACATCTCGCCGGCGCTCACAACCGCAAAGGACTGACTGGGCAGCTTGCTGCCAAACACGGTCTGCAGATCCGCAGTCAGGGCGTCGCCTGCGAGACCCAGCCGGATCAGGGCCTCAGAGGCATCCGCCAGCGTCACCCGGGCGCGCAGGACGAAACGGCGCAACTGGTTCAAAGTGTCTTCCAAATGCTTCCGGGGCAGGAAGAGGTAAAAGCCATCGCCGCGCGCCAACAGGATGAAGCTGGACAGCACCTTGCCTTGGGCGCTGAGATGGCAGGCAAACGTGGCTTGCTCGGGTGAAACCGCTGCCATGTCCGTCGCCAACTGGGCTTGCAGGAAGCTGCGCGCGTCCGGGCCATGCACTTCCAGCAGGCCGAAATGGCTAAGATCGGCGAACACCGGTCCGGACAGGACCATGCGCCGCTCCCGCTCCGGATTGCCGAAATGATCAAGTGTTGCGTCCGTGAATTCGGCGCCGGCATCGATCAGAAACGACTTCCATTCGGGCTTCATGGCAAGGACTCCTGGCGAAGGGATGGGGCAGGTGGGCATGGCTCGGATGGTAGGGCAAATCCTGGCCCGGTGGCAGTGGGCGGGCCCCGCACCTTGCGGGAAGGGCGCGGATTCAGTATAAAAGCCGCTGTCGCTGCAAGGGGGAAGGCCATGATGGAACCGGAAAACACGCCGGAATCCGCGCTGATTTTGCCCTCCCTGGCGCCTGCCACGCCGGTGACGATCCCGGTGCCCCCCGCGCCCGAGGAGATCGGCGGTCCCCAGGGCCTGGAGCCGACCCGTTACGGGGATTGGGAGCGCCGCGGGCGCTGCATCGATTTTTGATTTAGCGGCCTGGGTTTGACCGCATCGCCGCGTTTCCTCTGCGGGCCTTGCCGCATTTTCTGACGGGTTTTCGCGCCGGATTTTGAATATGGGTCGGGCCATCCGCATCCATGCAACCGGCCACCCGCTTGTCGATTCGCTGGGAGGGAGACCCGTGCCACATCAACGCCCCCTGTCGCCACACCTGCAGGTGTATCGCTGGTCGCTGACCATGCTGATGTCCATTGTCCACCGCGCAACGGGCGTTGCGCTCTCGCTGGGCAGCATCCTCCTCGTGATCTGGTTCGCGGCCTTGGCGGCAGGGCCAGACGCCTATGCCATGGCGCAAGGGATCGTGGCCTCGCCGATTGGCTTGCTGCTGCTGTTCGGCTGGTCGGTCGCGCTGTTCTATCACCTGTGCAACGGCATCCGGCATCTGTTCTGGGACATCGGCATGGGCTTCGAGAAAGCACAGGCACGCCGCAGCGGTTGGGCCGCGCTGGGCGGGACGGCGATTCTGACCCTGGTGGCTTGGGGCATCGGTCTTTCCGGAGCAATGTAATCATGGATATGCGAACTCCCCTGTCGCGCGCCAATCACCTGGGCTCGGCCCGCGAAGGCGCCAACCACTGGTGGTGGCAGCGGCTCACCGCGCTGGCTCTGGTCCCCTTGCTGCTCTGGCTGGTGGGATCCCTGGTCTGCCTGATCGGCGCCGACTACCTCGCCATGCGCACCTGGGTCGCCCGTCCCGCGGTGACTGTGGCCTTGGTGACACTGCTGATTGCCCTGTTCTACCACGCCCAGCTCGGGCTGCAGGTGGTCCTGGAAGACTATGTCCATGCCGAGGGGCTCAAGCTGGCTTCGCTCGTGGCAGTGCGCTTTGCCTGCCTGCTGCTGGGTCTGCTGGGTGTGATTTCCGTTTTGCGCATCGCCTTCGGGGGCTGATCGAATGAGTCAGGCGTATCGTTTTGTGGACCACCAGTACGACGTGATCGTGGTGGGGGCGGGCGGGGCCGGTCTGCGGGCCACACTGGGAATGGCCACCCAGGGGTTGACAACGGCCTGCATCACCAAGGTTTTCCCGACCCGTTCCCATACGGTGGCGGCACAGGGCGGAATCTCCGCGGCGCTGGGCAACATGGGCGAGGATGACTGGCGCTTCCACTTCTACGACACCATCAAGGGCTCGGACTGGTTGGGCGATCAGGACGCCATCGAGTACATGTGTCGCGAGGCGATCCCGGCGATCCTGGAGCTGGAACACTACGGCGTGCCCTTCTCGCGCACCGAGGAAGGCAAGATCTACCAGCGTCCCTTCGGCGGCATGACCACCCATTACGGCAAGGGTACCGCCCAGCGCACCTGCGCGGCGGCGGATCGCACCGGCCATGCCATGTTGCACACCCTGTACCAGCAGTCGCTGCGCCATCATGCGGAGTTCTTCATCGAATACTTCGCCCTCGACCTGATCATGGACGAGGAAGGCGCCTGCCGCGGCGTGACCGCCTTGAACCTGTCTGACGGGACGCTGCACCGCTTTCGTGCCCACACCACGGTGCTGGCCACCGGCGGCTATGGCCGCTCCTATTTCTCCTGCACCTCGGCGCACACCTGCACCGGCGATGGTAACGGCATGGTGCTGCGCGCCGGCCTGCCCTTGCAGGACATGGAATTCGTGCAATTTCATCCCACCGGCATCTACGGCGCGGGCTGCCTGATCACCGAGGGCGTGCGCGGCGAGGGCGGTTATCTGACCAACGCCCAGGGCGAGCGTTTCATGGAGCGCTATGCGCCCAACGCCAAGGACCTGGCTTCCCGCGATGTGGTGAGCCGGGCCATGACGGTGGAGATCCGCGAAGGCCGTGGCGTGGGACCGCAGAAGGATCACATTCATCTGCACCTGGAACACCTGGGGCCGGAGGTCATCAACGAACGTCTGCCCGGCATCGCCGAATCGGCGCACATCTTCGCCGGCGTGGACGTGACCCGCGAGCCCATTCCCGTGCTACCCACCGTGCATTACAACATGGGTGGCATCCCCACCAACTACCACGGCGAAGTGGTGACCCTGCGCGATGGCAATCCGGACGCGGTGGTGCCCGGACTCATGGCCATCGGCGAGGCGGCTTGCGTGTCCGTGCATGGTGCCAACCGGCTGGGATCCAATTCTTTGCTCGATCTGGTGGTTTTTGGCCGCGCCGCTGCGCTGCGCTGCGCCGAACAGATCCGTCCCCGCTCGCCTCACAAGCCCTTGCCCGAATCGGCGAGCGAACTGGGTGTGGCGCGTCTGGACCGGTTCCGCAACGCCAAGGGCAGCCTCAGCACCGCCCAGATCCGGCTCAACATGCAGCGCACCATGCAGAACAACGCCGCCGTGTTCCGCACCGGCGAGGTGTTGCAGGAAGGCTGCGAGCAGATCGAATCGGTGTATCGTTCCTTCAGCGAGGTGTCGGTGGGCGACCGCGGCCTGATCTGGAACAGCGACCTGATCGAGACCCTGGAACTGGACAACCTGCTGGGCAATGCGGTGACGACGATGTTTGCCGCGCGCAACCGCACCGAAAGCCGGGGCGCGCATGCCCGCGAGGATTTCGCCGAGCGCGACGACCAGAACTGGATGAAGCATTCGCTGATCTGGATGGACGCTCAGGGCCTGGTCAGCATCGGTTACCGGCCGGTGCATCTCTATACGCAGACCGATCAGGTTGATGTGGTGCCGCCCAAGGCGCGCGTCTACTAAGGATCAGGATTTCAGCGATCGGGCATTGCCCGCATCTCGGCGCTTGGCTTGCCGGACTCCGAAGAGGACTCGTTCATGGCCCAGTTCAAACTTCCCGCGAATTCCCGTGTGCAGGTCGGCAAGACCTTTCCAGCGTCCAGTGGCGCCAAGCGGGTCAAGCGCTTCGTGGTGTATCGCTACGACCCGGAAACCGGCGAGAACCCCCGGCTGGATACCTACGAGCTCGATCTGGACGATTGCGCGCCCATGGTCCTGGACGCCTTGATCAAGATCAAGAACGAGATCGATCCGAGCCTGACCTTCCGCCGCTCCTGCCGGGAAGGCATCTGCGGCTCCTGCGCCATGAACATCGACGGCACCAACACCCTCGCCTGCACCAAGCACATCGGCGAGGTCTCGGGTGATGTGCGCATCTATCCCTTGCCCCACCTGTCGGTGATCAAGGACCTGGTGCCGGACCTGACCCACTTCTATGCCCAATACGCGGCGGTGGAACCCTGGCTCAAGACCAAGACGCCGACGCCGCCGGATCGGGAGCGGCTGCAATCCAAGGAAGAACGCGCCAAGCTCGACGGGCTGTATGAGTGCATCCTCTGCGCCTGTTGCTCGACGTCCTGCCCCAGCTACTGGTGGAACGATCGCTATCTCGGCCCCGCCGCCTTGTTGCAGGCCTATCGCTGGATCGCCGACAGTCGCGACGAATCCATCGGTGAGCGTCTTGATGCGCTGGAAGACCCCT
Source organism: Candidatus Macondimonas sp. (assembly GCA_049645885.1). Classification (GTDB taxonomy): domain Bacteria; phylum Pseudomonadota; class Gammaproteobacteria; order UBA5335; family UBA5335; genus Macondimonas. Next base: position 2,085 of record JBARUT010000088.1, on the reverse strand, counting down.
TCAAGCTCTATCGCTGCCACACCATCATGAACTGCACCAACACCTGCCCCAAAGGCCTCAATCCCGCCAAGGCCATTGGCGAGATCAAGCAGCTGATGGTGCTGCGCCGCTGAGCGGGCGCACGGCCGTGGAAGGCGACGTCGGGGCGAGCGAACTGGGGCGGTTGCGTTGGCGATGCCGGCGCGGCATGAAGGAGCTTGATGAACTGCTGCTCGCCTATCTGCCTCATTATCCCAAGGCACCTGCTGCCGAACGGGCCGCCTTCGAGATCCTGCTGGAACTGCCCGATCCCGATCTCTACCAGTTGATGCTGGCCACCACCGCCGCGTCCGATCCTTCCCTGGAGCCCCTCCTTGAACGGCTTCGCCGGGGCCTGCCGCATCGATCCTGAGCCTTCGCGCCGCCTCGCCGTCCTGCTCGGGATCGGCTATGGCGGCGCCCTCCTGTTGGCTGCAACCGGACTCACGGGCCTGTTGCGTGCATTGTGTCTGGCGGGAATCCTCTGTTCTGCGGCATGGACCTGCTGGCGCCATTTCGGCCCCGGCCGCATCGTGCATGCCGAACAACTGGAGGCCGAGCGCTGGCAGCTGCGGCGTGCCGATGGCTGGGAAGGGGAAGCGCGATTGCTGCCCTCCAGCCTGGTCACGCCAGCGCTGATGGTGCTCAATTTCCGCTTTCCAGGTGTCTGGCAACCGTGGCGACGGGGGCAGTCGCTGTGCCTGCTACCGGACAGTCTGGATCGGGACAGCGCCCGACGCTTGCGGGTTTTCCTGCGTTTTCAGTGAGCCGGCATCTCGCCTGCCACGCAGCAGGCGGCGATGGTTCATACGGTGTTCAACCTCGTCGCCTTGTTATGCCCCATACCTGACCGGGACTGGGCCTGTGGCTGAAGCAGGAGAACTGAGCCGTGGCGCATCCTGCTGCATGGCTTCGGTCGGCAGCGACGTAGCCAGTATCGTGGTGATGAACGCTTAGTGCTAAGGTTTGTACGACTGGCAGAAAATGCCGTTTCAGGGGGAATAACCCTTGGGTTACCGTAACAAACGTCGAGAACAATGAAACGTTTCCTTTTCCTCATCGTCGCGCTCGCGCTGTTCCCGCTGTCGGCCTTCACCGCGACAGTGAAAGTTGCCGAGATCTATGACGCAATCAGCCCGGCGAGCGCCGCCTATTTCCTGCGCGCGCTGGAAGACGCACAACACGCAAAAGCCGACCTGTTGGTGCTCAAGCTCGACACGCCCGGCGGGCTCGACTCGGCGATGCGCGAAATGATTCAGGGCATCCTCGCCTCGCCGGTGCCGGTGGCGGTCTGGGTCGCCCCCGCCGGCGCGCGCGCCGCCAGCGCCGGCACCTATCTGCTTTACGCCAGCCACATCGCCGCCATGGCGCCGGGTACCAACCTGGGCGCCGCCACGCCGGTGGCGATCGGCATCGGCGGCGATGCCGGCAAGCCCGCCGGGAAAAAACCGGAGGACGGGAAGGGCGACGGCGGCCCGGGCAGCGCCAGGGAAAAGAAGGCCGTGCATGACGCCGCCGCCTACATCCGCAGCTTGGCACAACTACGCGGGCGCAACGCCGAGTGGGCCGAGCGCGCAGTGCGCGAGGCGGAAAGCCTCTCCGCCGAGGAGGCGCTGAAGCAGAAGGTGATCGATCTTGTCGCCGCCGACCTGTCCGAGCTGCTGCGCCAGGCCGAAGGCCGTAAGGTCAAGCTCGCCGCAGGCGATGCGACGCTCACCGTGACCGACGCCGCCGTGATCACGGTCGAGCGCAACTGGCAGGAAAAGCTGCTGGCCGCCATCGCCAACCCCAACATCGCGCTGATCCTCATGATGCTCGGCATCTACGGTCTACTCTTCGAGTTCTACTCGCCGGGGTTCGGCGTGGCCGGCATCATCGGCGCCATCAGCCTGCTGCTGGCGCTCTATGCGCTGGCCATGCTGCCAATCAATCTCACCGGGGCGCTGCTGATCCTGCTCGGCGTGGCGCTAATGGTGACGGAAGCCTTCGTGCCGAGCTTCGGCGCCTTCGGCATCGGCGGTGTCGCCGCCTTCGTCGCCGGGTCGCTGATGTTGATCGATGCCGATG
>JBARUT010000087.1:0-2967 GCA_049645885.1 Candidatus Macondimonas sp. | reverse complement strand
CTCGGGAAGGGCAGCAGGATGGATGGATGGCTTCATCGGATCCGCCCTCACCGCAACTTCAGGGATGACAGGCCGATCAGCACCAGAATCACCGTAATGATCCAGAAACGTACGATCACCCGCGGCTCGGGCCAGCCCATCAGTTCGAAGTGGTGGTGAATCGGCGCCATGCGGAAGATGCGCCGGCCGGTGAGCTTGAACGAGGCCACCTGCAGCATCACCGAGACGGTTTCCATGACGAACACCGCCCCCATGATCCCCAGCACGATTTCCTGCCGCACCACCACGGCTACCGTCCCCAGAGCGGCGCCCAAGGCCAGCGCGCCGACATCGCCCATGAACACCATCGCGGGGTAGGTGTTGAACCAGAGGAAAGCGAGCCCGGCGCCGCCAATGGCCGCGCACAGGATCAACATCTCACCCGCCCCGGGAATATGCGGAATCCCCAGGTAAGTCGCGAACTGGGCATGCCCACCCACATAGGCGAACACCCCCAGCCCGGCCGCAACCAGCACCGTCGGCATGATGGCCAGGCCATCCAGGCCATCCGTCAGATTCACCGCATTGCTGGTTCCAACGATGACGAAATAGACAAAGGGGATGAACAGCCAGCCCATTGGCCAGACCGCATTCTTCAGGAATGGGACAATCAGCGTGGTTTCCGCAGGCGTCTGCGCGGTCAGGTAGAGTGCCAGAGCCGCCGCCACGCCGACGATGGACTGGCCCAGGTATTTCTGGCGCGCGCTCAAGCCATTGCTGGAACGCCGGTAGATTTTCAGGTAATCATCCATCCAGCCGACCAGCCCGAACAACAGGGTCGTGACCAGAACGATCCAGATGTAACGGTTGCTGAGATCCGCCCAGAACAACGTGCTCAGGCAGATGCACAACAGAATCAGTGCGCCGCCCATGGTGGGCGTCCCCGCCTTGGACAAATGGGACTGCGGGCCGTCGCTGCGGATCTGCTGGCCGAGCTGACGGCGGGTCAGGCGTTCGATCAGCACAGGACCGAGCAACAGCCCCAAGGCCAGTGCGGTCAGCATGCCCATGATGGCGCGCAGCGTGATGTAGCTGAAGGCGTGGAATCCGCTGTGGTAACTCACCAGTTGCTGGGTCAGCCAATACAACATCTCAATCCACCTGCCGCAGGGCCGTGATCACCCTTTCCATGGCCATGCGCCGCGAACCCTTGATGAGGATCGTGAGCGGTGCGGTGCAGCGCTTCAGATCCGCCGAGAGTCCCGCCACCAGTTGTGCCTGATCCCCGTAATGCCGGGCACCGGTTCCGAATGTCTCAACCGCCGATGCGCTCAGCGGGCCCACCGCATAGAGCCGACTGATCCCGCGGTCACGGGCATATGTCCCGATCTCGCCATGCAGCGCCGCGCCGTTCTCACCCAACTCGGCCATATCCCCCAGCACCAGCCAGCGCTCCCCGGCCAGTTCGGCCAGCACCGCGACCGCCGCCTGGAGGGAAGTGGGGTTGGCGTTGTAGCTGTCATCGATCAAGTGTGTCCCATCCCGGCCGACGAGCCAGTTCAAGCGCCCCGGCGCTGGACGGGCATGCGCGAGTCCGGCGGCAATGGTCGCCGTGGACAGCCCCAGCGCCTCCCCCACAGCCGCGGCAGCCAGCGCATTGCGCAGGTTGTGCAGCCCCAGAAATCCGAGCGCCACATCGGCTTCACCGGCGGGCGTGGCAAGGCGGAACACCTGTCGCGCCCCTGCGCCGTCGATCAGCAGCCGGCGCTGGGCCGGATCGGTTCGCACATCCGCATCGGGGGAAAAACCAAAGCGGATCACGCGTGCATGGGTCAGACCGGCCCAATAGGCGGCAAAGGGATCATCGGCATTGATCACGGCAACGCCCTCCGGCGGGAGCGCCGCTAGCAGCTCGCCTTTGGCCCGCGCCACGCCCTCGATGGAGCCGAAACCTTCCAAATGGGCGCGACCGGCCTGGGTAATCAGGCCAATTCGCGGGCGCGCCCAAGCCGCGAGCTCGGCGATCTCACCGGCATGGTTGGCGCCCAACTCGAATACCGCAGCCCAATGCAGTCCCGGATCCAAGCCCAGGAGACTCAGCGGCAAACCCAGCTCATTGTTGTAATTGCCGGGTGTCGCCCATACCGGTCCCTGGCTACCCAGGATGGCAGCGATCATTTCCTTGACCGTGGTCTTGCCGTTGCTACCGGTCAACGCCACCACCGGGCCGGTGAACTGCGCGCGCCAATGCAGCGCCAGCGCAATTAGCGCCGCCCGCGGATCCGGCACCACCACCTGCGGCAGGTCCACTGCCGCATCGAAACGGCTCACCAATGCCCCGGCGGCATCAGCCGCCCGGGCTTGGCCCAGGAAAGCGTGCCCATCGGTCCGGTCGCCTGGCAGCGCCACGAACAAGGCGTCGGACTGCAACCGCCGGGTGTCGATGGCGACGCCTGTGAAGGGCGCCGCAGGTCCGTGCAACTTGCCCCCGAGCAGGCGGGCAACGTGGTCCAGATCGCCGCGGATCATGGCGTCTCCCCTAGCCACTCGGCCACCACCGCTTCATCCGAGAACGGCTCCTGCCGATCGGCAAAGATCTGTCCCGTTTCATGGCCCTTGCCCGCCACCAGCACCCAGTCTCCCGGGGCTGCGGCTTCGAGCGCACTCACGATGGCGGCGCGGCGGTCGCGCTCGACGCGCACCGGCGTGCCAGCGGGGATGGCTGCACGGATGGCAGCGATGATGATGTCTGGATCCTCACTGCGCGGATTGTCGTCGGTGAGCACCACTGCATCGGCCAGACGGCCGGCCACGGCGCCCATCAGCGGCCGCTTGCCCCGATCCCGATCCCCACCGCATCCGAACACGCACACGACGCGCCGGGCGCCGTGTTCACGACAGGCCGCCAGCGCCTGCGCCAGCGCATCGGGGGTATGGGCATAGTCCACCACTGCCTGCGGGCGCGTGCCGCCACCCAGCCGCTGCATG
>JBARUT010000086.1:0-3301 GCA_049645885.1 Candidatus Macondimonas sp. | reverse complement strand
GTGGTGAGCCAGGGCCAGAACGAGGTGGAAGACCTCAAGGCCAAAGGGCTCGACATCGTGCCGCACCGCCAGCGGCTACTGAAGGAAGCGCTCGACGAGAAATTCAAGGACGAGGCCGACCCGCTGCGGCTGGTGTTCGTCTGCGCCATGTGGATCACCGGCTTCGACGTGCCGACCTGCTCGACCATGTACCTCGACAAGCCGATGCGGGCGCACACGCTGATGCAGACCATCGCGCGCGCCAACCGCGTGGCGCCGGGCAAGGAGAGCGGCCTGATTGTGGACTACGTCGGCATCTTCCGTGCTCTGCAGAACGCGCTGGCTACCTATGCCCGGCCGTCCGCCGACGGTGTGCGCGAGGGCGGACACGAAAGTGGGCCGATTCTGGACAAGGCCGAGCTGGTGGCGGCGTTGCAAGAGGCGCTGAACGAGGCGGCCGCCTTCGCCCAGGTGCGCGGCGTGACGCTGGAGACCATCGCAGCGGCGCAGGGCTTCGTGCGCATCGGCCTGATCGACGACGCGGTGGAGGCCTTGCTGGCCAGCGAGGCCGAGAAAAAGCACTACCTGCAACTGGCCAGCCGTGTGGCGCGGCTGTTCAAGGCCATCCTGCCCGACGCCGCGGCCAATGCGCTGGCGCCGCTGGCGGTGCTGGTGGCTTATTTGGCAGCGAAGATCCAGGCGCTGGGCGAGCCGCCCGACATCTCGGCGGTGATGAGCGATGTCGAAGCGTTGCTGAACGATTCCATCGCCACCGAGGGCTACCACATCGGCCCGGCCAGCCGGCCCGAGGCGCTGGTCAACCTGTCGGAAATCGACTTCGCCGCATTGCAAGCCCGGTTCGCTCAAGGCCACAAGCGCACCGAGGCCGAGAAACTGAAGCGGCTGATCGAGGGCCGGCTGGCGCAGATGCTGGCGGTGAATGGCTCGCGCATCGATCTGGCCGACAAGTTCCAGCAGCTGATCGACGAGTACAACGCCGGCAGCCGCAACGTCGAAGAATTCTTCGACGAGCTCAAGGACTTTGTCGCGGCGCTGACCGCCGAGGAACAGCGCGGCATCGCCGAGGGCCTGAGCGAGGAAGAGCTGGCGCTTTTCGACATCCTGACCAAGCCAGAGCCGGTGCTGACCAAGGCCGAGGAGGCCGAGGTCAAGAAGGTCTGCCGCGAATTGCTGGCGACCCTGAAGCGGGAAAAACTGGTGCTCGACTGGCGCGAGAAGCAGCAGGCGAAAGCGGCGGTGATGCTGACCATGAAGGTCGAGATGCGTCGCCTGCCGGCGCAGTACACCAAGGATGTGCGTGCCGAGAAGATGGCGCGCGCCTACGCGCATGTGTACGACCACTATGCCGGGGGTGGTCAAAGCGCGGTCTAACGACGCGCGAAGCGCCGCGTTGTGGTTCGGGCCGGGAACGGCATCGTCTCTTGAACGCAGCTCTTGACAGCGCTGGCGCTGACAGCCACTTTTCCTGCTAAAGCCATTAATCGCCGCCAGGGAGGGTTGTGAGATGTATTTACCGGCCTCCGGCCTGCCTGCGGTTTGGGATGTGGATCGCGCGTGGGCGGCCATTCGCGCCGTGGATGCGGATGTGCGCGCGCATCCGTCGGCTGCATGCGTGTTTGATCTGGCGCCGGATGGGCTGCGGCGCGTTTTGCCGGGTGCGCCGCTGCGGCCCGATCAGGTCCGGATTCTTCCCGACGGCCGCTGGCGCAGCACAACCCCCCTGTCCGAGCCGGTCGCCCAGATGTTCGACCTGTATCTGCCGCTGGCGTGTTGCCTGCCGGGACGGCGACTGGTCATTGCGCATCTTGGCCAGAGCCTGGATGGGCGCATTGCGCCAGCCGAGGGTTGTTCCGCCGGACTGACGGGTCCTGAGAATTACGATCACATGCATCGGTTGCGGGCGCTGGTCGACGCGGTGGTGGTGGGCGCCGCTACCGTGCGCGCCGATGATCCCCAGTTGACGGTGCGGCGGGTCCCAGGGCGCCATCCGGCGCGCGTGGTGATTGATACCGACGCCCGGCTGGACGGGCGCTTTCGCATGCTGGCGGATGGCGCGGCCCCGGTGGTTTATTGCCGGGCCGATGACACCGCGCCCAACCCGCATTTGCCAGGTCATGTGGTGCAAATCACCGTGCGCCGGGGTACGGGCGGGCTCGACTTGGCGAATTTGTTGGATGTATTGGCCGCGCGCGGCTGGTCGCGCGTCCTGGTGGAAGGCGGTGGCGTCACCGTGTCACGTTTCCTGGACCAGGGTTGCCTGGATCGCTTGCAGATCACGGTTGCTCCGGTGCTGCTGGGGGCCGGGCATTTGGGCATCGATTTGCCTGAAGGTTTGTCGCAGACGTGCCGCCGCCCGGCGGGAAAGCGCTATCTACAGGGCTGCGATGTGCTGTTCGATCTGGACGTTTCGGGGCAGCGGGCATGAAGCCGGCGACGGCGTTGTGGATCACGGCGCCCGGGAAGGCGGAATTGCGCCCGGTTGCGGTTTCCGATGCGCCGGGATATCTCGCGCTGCGCACCCGCTTCAGCGGCATCAGCCGGGGCACGGAAAGCCTGGTGTTCCAGGGCCGGGTCCCGGAGAGCGAATGGCAGCGCATGCGCTGCCCTTTCCAGGAGGGGGAATTCCCCGCGCCGGTCAAGTACGGCTACGCTCTGGTGGGACAGGTGGAGGACGGACCGGACCGGGGCCGCTGGGCCTTTGTCCTGCATCCGCACCAGGATCGTTGCCGAGTGCCGCCGGACGCCCTGCATCTCCTGCCTCCGGATCTGCCGCCCCGCCGCGCCGTGCTGGCCGCCAACATGGAAACCGCTGTCAATGCGCTGTGGGACGGTGGCGTGCGGGTGGGCGACCGGGTGTGCGTGGTGGGCGGCGGGGTCGTGGGACTGTTGGTGGCCTATCTGTGCGCGCGCATCGCCGGCACGGAGGTGATCCTGGTGGATCCTGATCCGGGGCGTGAAGCGGTGGCGCGGGCGTTGGGCCTGCACTGGGCCAGCCCGGCGGCGGCGATCGGCGAGGCCGATGTCGTTTTCCATGCCAGCGGTCAGCCTGCGGGGCTGGTTCAGGCGCTGGAGCTGGCGGGGTTCGAGGCGCGGGTGGTGGAGCTGAGCTGGTATGGCGACGACCTGGTGAACCTGCCCCTGGGCGGGGCGTTCCATGCCCGCCGATTGCGGATTTGCGCCTCCCAGGTGGGCACGGTAGCTGGCACCCGTCGTGCCCGCTGGACAGCGGATCGGCGGCTGGATCTGGCGCTTGCACTGCTGCGCGATCCGGTGCTCGACGCGCTGCTGGAGCCCAATTGGT
>JBARUT010000085.1:0-9050 GCA_049645885.1 Candidatus Macondimonas sp. | reverse complement strand
CTTACCGGCCGCAAGGCCGTCAATGTGGCGAGTGTGCATGTCTGAGAGTTTTGCCGAACTGTTCGAGGAAAGCCTGCGTGGCCAAACCATGCAGCCCGGGTCCATCATCATGGGCCGCGTGGTCGGGATTCGCGGCGATAGCGTCATCGTCAACGCCGGGTTCAAATCCGAAGGCGTGATCGATATCCGCCAGTTCTACAATGAGAAAGGAGAACTGGAGGTTGCTGTCGGCGATGAGGTCGAAGTTGCCTTGGATGCGGTGGAAGACGGCTTTGGTGCAACCCAGTTGTCCCGAGAAAAAGCCAAGCGTGCCAAATCCTGGACAGTTCTGGAGAAAGCCTTCGAAGGTGACCAAATCATCAAGGGTATCCTCACCGGTAAGGTCAAGGGCGGTTATACCGTCGACATCGACGAAGTACGCGCTTTCCTGCCCGGTTCGCTGGTGGATGTGCGCCCGGTCCGGGATACCGCCTACCTTGAGGGCAAGGAACTCGAATTCAAGGTGATCAAGCTGGATCGCCGCCGCAACAACGTCGTTGTCTCCCGCCGCGCCGTTGTGGAGCAGGAGTACAGCGCCGAACGGGAAGCCTTGCTGGACAACCTGCAGGAAGGCAGCGTGGCGCATGGCGTGGTCAAGAACCTCACCGATTACGGCGCATTCATCGACCTGGGCGGGATCGATGGCCTGCTGCACATCACCGACATGGCCTGGAAGCGCGTCAAGCATCCGTCCGAAGTCGTAAATGTGGGTGATGAACTGGACGTCAAGGTGCTCAAGTTCGACCGCGAACGGCGCCGTGTTTCCCTGGGCCTCAAGCAGCTCGGTGCGGATCCCTGGGAAATGATTGCCCGTCGTTACCCGGCCAGCACCCGCTTGTTTGGCAAGGTCACCAATATCACCGATTACGGTTGCTTCGTCGAAATCGAGGAAGGCGTGGAAGGTCTCGTCCATGTTTCCGAAATGGACTGGACCAACAAGAACGTCAACCCCAACAAGATGGTTTCCATCGGGGATGAAGTCGAGGTCATGGTGCTCGAAATCGACGAGCAGCGGCGTCGCATTTCCCTGGGCATGAAGCAGTGCCAGACCAATCCCTGGAAAGACTTTGCCGAAACCCATAACAAGGGCGACCGCATTTCCGGCACCATCAAGTCCATCACCGACTTTGGTGTTTTCGTCGGACTGGATGGCGGTATTGATGGACTGGTCCATCTGTCGGATATCACCTGGGCGGAAACCAGTGACGATATCGTCCAGCGTTACAAGAAGGGCGATGAAATCGAGGCTGTGGTGTTGCAGGTCGATCCCGAGCGGGAACGGATTTCACTCGGTATCAAGCAGCTTGAGCAAGATCCTTTTGCGGCCTATCTCGCCAATCATCCCAAGGGCGCCATTGTAACCGGTCGAGTCACCGCAGTTGACCAGAAGTCAGCGCTAGTTGAACTAGCCGAAGGTGTCGAGGGCCAGCTGTGGGCTTCGGAATTGGCCCGCGAACGCGTCGAAGATGCCCGTACTGTACTGCGCGTCGATGATTCGGTGGAGGCCAAGATCGTCACTGTTGATCGCAAGAACCGAACCCTGACTTTGTCTGTCAAGGCCAAGGAATCCCACGAAGAAAAAGAAGCGGTGGAAGATTACGGACGGACCCCGCAGGCTGGATCCGCCACACTGGGAGATTTGTTGCGCGAGCAGATTTCAGCTCAGAAAGACGACAATTAAGTCTGCGCACGCATCTTGGGGCGTCATGGCGCCCGCGGGACAAACAATGCCCCGCAGGCGCCCTTGACCGCTACAGACCCCAATATCTATATGCTCTTGATTTCTGGATTTGAACTGTCATGACCAAGTCGGATCTGATCGAACAAATGGCTAAAAATTCGGCTTTGCCACGAGGCGATGTCGAATTGGTTGTCAAAGGGATACTCGATATGATGGGCGCGGCGCTGGCGGAGGGTGACCGGATTGAAATCCGGGGTTTTGGAAGTTTTTCCCTCCACCATCGGCCACCGCGCACAGGGCGTAATCCCAAGACGGGCGCTTCCGTCACCTTGCAGGAAAAGTTTGTTCCTCATTTCAAGCCGGGCAAGGAATTGCGAGAGCGCGTAAACGCGGTAAACGGCGACGAACACTGAGATTCAACGATACATTCCGGTGCGAATTCAATCGCCACATTGATCTTTCCTGAATTTCCAAACGTCTTGGGCCGAATTGAAAAATTCACCCACAATCCAATGACAAGGGCAGCCTCCATGCGTTTGTTAGGCTTGCTATTATCGCTCATGGTATTGGCAGCATTTGCTGCACTGGCATGGCAAAATGCCGCGCCCGTACAGGTGACCTATCCTGGCGGCACATTGACATTGCCCCTGGCGGTGATCTGTACGGCCGTGCTGGTGCTTGGTTGGCTGCTCGGAGTTACCAGCATGCTGGTCCCCTGGTTGAGACAGCGCTTGCGCGCCCGAAGAATTGAACGGCGTTACCGTTTGGCTGAGCAGGAAATCACCAATCTCCGGGAAATTCCACTGAAAAATGGCCCTTGAACAGGGGCTTTTGTTCTTTCTTTTGCCGATCGCCGCCTTTTCCGGTTGGTTGATTGGCCGCCGCCGTCCTCCGTCGCCCACCGAATCCGATCCAGGCTCCCTCAATCGCGATTACCTGCGCGGAATGAACTACCTGCTGAGCGAGCAACCCGACAAGGCCATCGAGGTCTTTATTCGTCTGGCAGCAGTTGATAACGACACCTTTGAAACACACTTGGCTTTGGGCGCATTGTTCCGGCGCCGCGGAGAGGTGGATCGGGCGATTCGCATTCACCAGAATCTCATTGCGCGGCCAAATCTCGCGCAATCCCAAAAAGCTCAGGCGCTGTTCGAATTGGCCCAGGATTACCTCAAGCTGGGTGTCCTGGATCGAGCTGAAGCGATCCTTTCCGAACTCAAGAACGATGCCCGCCCTCCAGAGGGTGTTTTGGAATCATTGCTGCATATCTATGAGCGGGAGCGCGATTGGCGCGGCGCCTTGGCAACAGCCCATCTCATGATGGCCCGCCGCAACCCCATGGCATCGATTTCAACGCGCGTGTCACAGTATTACTGTGAGTTGGCCCAACAACTGCTGGACGCGGGTAGCGTCAGCGAGGTGCGTCCACTGCTCCAGAATGCGTTCCGGGCCGATGGCCGATGCGTGCGTGCCAGCCTGCTGGAAGCGAGCTTGGCATTGCTGGAGCAGGATCATCGAGCGGCGCTGCGAAGTTTTTTACGAATCATTGATCAAGACCTGCATTTTTTGCCCGTCGTGATCGATTCGATTCTTGAACTGTATGGGCGCCTAGGGGATTTTTCGGGCCGTGAGGCTTTCCTGAACCGATTGCTGCAACAATCCGGATCAGCCGATGAGTCCAGAATTCTGGGCATCATCCGGCTGCGGCTCAAGATGGACAGCGATCCTGCCGATGCCTTACGACAGTATGCCGAAGGTCAACCCACACTCCAAGGATTGCAGGAATGGCTCCAGGCGCGCCTGGGGCAGGGCGGGCCGCTGGATGCGGGGGAACTGGTGCGATTCGGTGAACTGTTGCATGCCATTGTGGCGAGTTATCACCGTTATCGTTGTGGCCATTGTGGATTTTCCGGGCAGGTCATGCACTGGCAATGTCCCGGTTGTCAGCAATGGAACACGATCACCCCTTTGGCATGCCCGCCGGGCTTATCCTCTTCGCTGCCCTTGTTTCGGGGAGGAAGCGGATGACTTCCGGCACTGAAACCGGTCAGGTGTTGATCTGATCCACACAATAGAGACAATGAGGAGACTGCTTCATGAATACATTGTTCCATCTGAAATGGGCATCAGCTGTCGCTGGCCTGCTTCTTACCTTTGGTGTGCAAGCCACGCCTGTCAACGTCAACACGGCGGATATGCAGGCAATCTCGGATGCGCTGCCGGGTATTGGACCCGCGAAAGCCCAGGCGATCGTTGATTACCGAACCCAGCACGGGCCGTTCAAGGCCAAGGAAGACCTGACCAATGTTCCCGGTATCGGTGCAGCCACCCTTGAGAAAATCAAAGGGGATGTGCTGTTGCAGGAAAGCGGGACCAAGTCTGCTCCCGCCGCGAAAAAGTAAGCTCTGTGTAGCAAGGGGTCCCCGAGATCCGGGGACCCCAACTTTGCTAAAATAATCCTGCCGTTTATTCATATTTCCCATTTGCCGTTTGTAAGCAAACGGATCATGACTCCATCTGGGAGTTTTCAAGGAGCGTTTCAATGAGCGTCATCGCTTCCGACAGTGTCCGCCGGATCCGTAAAGCCGTCTTTCCGGTTGCGGGTCTGGGCACTCGGTTTCTTCCTGCCACCAAAGCCAGCCCCAAGGAAATGCTGCCAGTGGTGGATAAGCCGCTGATCCAATATGCGGTGGAGGAGGCGGTGGCGGCTGGTGCCGAAGTCATGGTGTTCGTCAATGGTCGCAACAAACGGGCGATTCCCGATCACTTCGATAAGGCTTATGAGCTCGAACGGGAACTGGAGGCCCGCGGCAAACAGAAACTCCTCGAGATCGTCCGCCGCATCGTCCCTGAGAAGGTGACTTGCGTCTATATTCGTCAGTCCGAAGCGCTGGGTCTGGGGCATGCGGTGTTGTGCGCACAACCCGTGATTGGCAACGAGCCGTTTGCGGTTTTACTGGCCGATGACCTGTTGGATGGGCGGGACAGGCCGGTCTTGTCCCAGATGTGCGACACCTACGAGGAGTATGGGGCGAGCATCCTGGCGGTTGAAGAAGTGCCGCCCAGTGACACCGATAAGTATGGGATCGTTCAGATCGGTAAAAAGCCCGGCAAGGTGTGCGAAATCGAAGGCATGGTGGAAAAGCCCAAGCCGGAAGAGGCGCCTTCCAATCTGGGTGTGGTGGGACGATACATTCTCACCCCGCGAATTTTTGAACTGATCCCGAAAGTGCCTCGTGGCGCCGGGGGTGAATATCAGTTGACCGATGCCATTGCGGCTTTGTTGCCCTACGAGAAAGTGTTTGCCTATCAATTTGATGGCAAGCGCTATGACTGCGGTAGCAAGCTGGGCTACCTGCAGGCCAATGTGGAATACGCGCTGCGCCACCCCGATGTGGGCCAGGAGTTCAGGGCCTATCTGCGCCAGGCGGTAGACTCGGGATTGCTCGATACCGACTGATTTGCCTCCCCCTTGCGGTGGCGCCGATACCCGCCGCAAGGGATCAGGAACGATGCGGCTAAACTTGGCGCGCCTGAAAGGGCGCATTGCCCAAATAGGTCGATGGCGTCAGTGCCAGTAACCGGTCCCGAACATTGTCCGGCAAGGGCAGTTCCGCAATGAAGGCTTGGAGTTGCTCTGGCGTGATGCGTTGCCCGCGCGTCAATTTTTTCAATTGTTCATAAGGCTGGGGAATGCCGTAACGGCGCATGACGGTCTGGATGGCCTCGCCAACCACCTCCCAGTTGGCATCCAGATCGCGCTGCAGCGCGATGGGATCAGCCTCCAGCTTGCCAAGACCGCGCAGGATGGATTGGTAGGCGATCAGACTGTGGGCGACGCCCACACCGAGGTTGCGCAGCACGGTGGAATCACTCAGATCCCGCTGCCAGCGCGAAACCGGCAGCTTTTCGGCGAGATGCCCGAGCAAGGCATTGGCGATGCCGAGATTGCCTTCCGCATTCTCGAAGTCGATGGGGTTGATCTTGTGGGGCATGGTAGATGAGCCCACCTCATTTTCCACAGGCCGCTGGCGAAAATAGCCGACGCTGATGTAACCCCATAGATCCCGGCACATGTCCAGCAGGATGGTGTTCATGCGCATCAGGGCGGCGAAATATTCCGCCATGTAGTCATGCGGCTCGATCTGGGTGGTGAACAAATTCGATGCCAGGCCCAAATCGTTGACGAAGCGGCTGCTGAGGGTCGGCCAATCGGTTTCGGGGTAGGCGATGTAGTGGGCGTTAAAATTACCCACCGCGCCATTGAGCTTGCCCCACAGGAGGACATCGGCGAACTGGCGCCGCTGGCGATCCAGTCGGTGGACAAAGTTCGCCATTTCCTTGCCCAGGGTGGTGGGGGAGGCGGGTTGACCATGGGTGCGGGCCAACATGGGTAAATCAGCGTAGCGATGCGCCAAGGTGCGCAGGGCTTCGATCAACTGATCCAGCATTGGCAACAGAATCTGTTCCCGGGCATCTTTCAGCATCAAGCCATGGCAGAGGTTGTTGATGTCTTCAGACGTGCAGGCGAAATGGATGAATTCGCTGACGGATTCCAGTTCGGTATTGCCTGCGATCTGCTCCTTCAGGAAATATTCCACCGCCTTGACGTCGTGGTTGGTGATTTCCTCGATCGATTTTACCCGTTGGGCCTGCTCCAGGCCAAAGCGGAAGCTGATGTCGTGCAATCGCTGTTGCGCCCAATCGCTGAGTGGCGGCACTTCGGGAATCGTGGACTCGTAAGACAATGTCTGTAGCCAACGCACCTCCACCATCACACGGTAACGAATCAAACCGAACTCGCTGAGGATCGATCTCAGCTCGAAGGTTTTATCGGCGTAGCGGCCGTCAATGGGGGAAAGGGCAGTCAGTGCGGTCAGTTCCATAGAATCTCCGGTCCAGGCTCTGGCAAACACCGGACACGCGGGGAATGACGCATCCGGTGATAAACTCGATCAGGGCGCTCATCATACTGCAATCGTTGTTTATTGCGTTCCAAACGCCGCTTTTTGCCGGATGATGGCAGTCTGTATGGAGGAATGGCCATGGATCCACAACAATCCGGGACCCGGACCCGGTTCGAGCACGACAGCCTGGGATCGGTTGAGGTGCCGGCAGGGGCCTGCTGGGGCGCGCAAACCCAGCGAGCGGTTGAGAACTTCACGATGGGCGGCGGGAAGATGCCCCCCGCTTTCATTGAGGCGGTTGCCTTGATCAAGGCCGCTGCGGCGGAAGCCAATGGCCAGTTGGGCCTGTTGTCCTCGGACATGGCGCTGGCCATCGTCCAGGCCAGCGATGCCATTGCACAGGGAGCGCATGCCGACCAGTTCCCGGTGGATGTTTACCAGACTGGCTCCGGTACCAGCACGAACATGAATGTGAACGAGGTGATCGCCCATCTCGCCGGCGCGGCACTGGGTCGCCCCATCCATCCCAACGACGACGTCAACCTGGCCCAGAGCAGCAATGACGTCATTCCCACCGCGATCCACGTGAGTGCAGTGCTGATGCTGGATCGGACGCTTCTGCCCGCCATCGAGGGCTTGGAGCAGGCAATTGCCCAAAAGGCGGCGACGCTTGACGAAGTGGTGAAGACGGGACGCACTCATCTCATGGATGCCACACCGATCCGGATGTCCCAGGAACTGGGCGCATGGGTCAGTCAGCTCGCCCTGAGCCGCCACCGCCTGCAGGACACCCGTGGACGATTGCTGGCCTTGGCGCAAGGTGGCACGGCGGTCGGCACTGGGCTCAATGCGCCGCCTGATTTTGTTCCCGCTTTCCTGGCGAGCCTGCAACGACGCACTGGCGTCGCCTTTCGCGCTACGGATAATCCATTCGCTGCCCTGGCGGGCCAGGAAACGGCTCTTGAATTGTCAGGCAATCTCAAGGTGTTGGCCGCGGTGCTGATGAAGATCGCCAATGATCTGCGCTGGATGAACAGCGGTCCGCTTGCGGGATTGGGGGAAATCACCCTGCCGGCCCTGCAACCGGGTAGCAGCATCATGCCGGGCAAAGTCAATCCAGTGATCCCCGAAGCAGTTGCTCAAGTAGCTGCCCAAGTGATTGGCTACGATGCCGCCATCACCGTCGCGGCCCAATCCGGCAATTTTCAGCTCAATGTGATGTTGCCGCTGATTGCCAATAACCTGCTCACCGCGCTGAGCCTGCTGAGCCGGGCCTGCCAGGCTTTGGGCGAGCGGGCGATCGATAGATTCGTCGTGCATGCCGGCCACATGGGTGACCGCGTGGCACGTAATCCGATTTTGGTCACGGCCCTGAATTCCTTGATAGGTTATGAAGCTGGCGCCCGTATCGCCAAGGCGGCGCTTGAGCGAGGCGTGCCCGTGCGCGAAGTCGCCCGAGAGATGACCGAACTCAGCGAAGCGCAGTTGGATCGTTTGCTTGACCCCATGACGCTGACGCGACGCGGGATGCCCCAGGACCAGATTGAGGAAAACGACGTAGGACCGGAAAGCTAGGGTTTATTGACACGGATATTTAGTTTGTTACTCCAGCTCATTGAGTTGATTTCAAATGACGCATGTCGATGAAATATTGGCAAATAGAAAGAATCAAAAGGGAAGCGAGGCCGACTCACCGCCAAAGGCAATCGGGCAGCATACCTTGGTCAGTCGCATAATCGATAGTTGGCATTTTAGCGACGATTGGATCGGATCGCCGCAGGATCGCTGCCGTTACCCGTCCTTTCGTTCCCTTTGCTACTTCGGCGCCGGGCTGGACACGGACCGCGCGGCTTCGCTGTTTGGTGTCGATGCCGACACCATCGCATCATGGGGCGCCGCAGATCAGGCACCGCCGCAGGTCTGGCGGACCTTGCTGGCCTTGGCTGGCGAATTTGAAGCCATCAGCGCCCGCTGGAAGGGCTGGCGCATCCACCTGGGCAAGCTGCATGCTCCCGACTTGGCCGACGGGTTCACCACCGGACAGATCCGCGCCCTGCCGTTCCTCCAGGGCGCGCTGGACGCCTACCGGCGCCAGGGCGCTGCCGGACGCCCCGATGCTTCCACCGTGCATGAGTCGAAGGCTTCAGCGCCCGTGACGCGCAAAGCTGGGAACCGCCCCGATGCTTCCACCGTGCAAGACGAAGAGGGGCGCTCGCCGCTAGGCAGGGATGCTGGGTTCGGGAAACCCAGCATCCTGCCCGCAGCGTATGCAGACGGCGCACGATCAAGGCACCCCGACCGCCCAACGGATCGAAGCGATCCGATGGATCGGTCAGGACCCCGCCTTGACGTGAATCGGGTTTCAATGAGGCTTCAGCGCAAGAGTTTTGACCACGGTGGTGACTTTGTTGGGAGTATAGACA
>JBARUT010000084.1:0-7172 GCA_049645885.1 Candidatus Macondimonas sp. | reverse complement strand
CTTCTTTTCCAGGCGCACCAGTTGCACGCCGGGCAGGTCCTTGGGCACGACGAAAGATTTGATGCCGGCCTTGCCCTGGGTCGGGTCGATATTGGCCCATACCACCACATGACTTGCGCGGCCGCCGGCGGTGATGTAGATCTTCTCGCCGTTGATGATGTAATCATCACCGTCTTTCTTGGCGGTGGTCTTGATGTTGCCGGCGTCCGAACCGGTGCCGGGTTCGGTGATGGCCATGGCGGCCCAGCACTTGCCGAACTTTTCCTTCTGCTCCGGCGTGCCGGCAGCCATGATGGCGGCATTGCCCAGGCCCTGGCCGGGGATGGCGAGCGCCAGCCCGGCGTCGCCCCAGCACATTTCCGTCATGGCGGCGATGGCGATCATGTTGCCGCCATTCTTGACGCCCGGCTTGGCTTCCTTGTCCTTGCCGCTACCCCCGAGGCCGCCCATGCCGCCCCCGCCCAGCATGGACTTCATGGCGTCCAGTTCCTTGGGTGGTTCGTGCTCGGCCTTGTCGTACTTGCGGGAGATCTTGCGGAACATGGATTTGGCCAGGCCGTTGGCCATCTTCTGCATGTTCGTGACTTGCGGCGGAAGTTCCAGATAAATCATTGCAGTATCCTCAAAATCAGGATCGGGGATCGGGGATCAGATGTTGAAGCAGCCTTCGAGCACGGCCAGGCCGCGCAGGTTGCGATACCACATTTCCTCGAAATACTCGCGCAGGAAGCCGGCGCCGCCCAGGATCTGGACGCCATCGGTACCGACCTGCATCATCCGCTCGGCGCAGTTGATGTAGGTCAGGTGGGCCTGGCGGTGGAAATCCAGGCCGTTTTCGGCCTGGGCCGCGGCGCGCCAGACCATCAGGCGCATGCCGTCCAGCTCGATGGCGATGTTGGCCACCATGAAGGCCACCGCCTGGCGATGGGAAATGGGCTCGCCGAAGGCGATGCGTTCATTGGCGTACTGAGTCACATGCTCGAGCAGGGCCTGGGCAGTGCCCACTGCTGCGGCGCAGGCGCCGAGACGCGAGAGGTCGATCAGGCGCTGGTAGTCGAAGGTCTTTTCGCCTTCACCCAGGCGGGCGGAGGCGTCGACACGCACGTTTTCCAGCTTCACCAACCCCAAGCCGAGGGCGTGCAGGCCCAAATAATCCTGCGCTTCGGTGGTCAAGCCTTGGGCGCCCTTTTCCACCAGGAAAGCCTGCGGACCTTCGCCTTCCACTTCAGCGATGATCGCGAAATGCTCGGCGGTGGTGGCCAGGGGAACCATGCCCTTGACGCCGCTCAGGACAAAAGCCGCGCCGTCTTTGACGGCCTTGGTCTGCAGGGCATGCACGTCGGAGGTGGCGCGCGGCTCACTGATGGCGACCGTGGCCGGTGCGAAGGATTCACCGGCAAAGATGGGCAGATACTTGGCCTTCTGCGCCTCTGAAGCCTGGTCGATCAGCAGGTTAACGAAGCCCAGCGGGGCCAGGATGTGCAACGCCACGCCCATGTCGCCCTTGCCCAAGTCTTCGGCGATCAGGACATTGGATACCGGCGAACGGGGAGACCCAGCGCCGCCGTGCTCTTCGGGAACCGGTAGCAGTGTAATGCCCAGATCGTGCGCCTGCTGGAGCAGGTCGGCCGGCATACTGCTGGATTCGTCGATCTGGCGGGTCTGGGGCTTGATCACGGTCTCGGCGAAACGCTGCATGGTTTCGCGGGTGATGCGCTGTTCGTCGTTCAGGGTCAGGTCGAACAGAAGCGCTGGTTTGGCGCCGGCTTGGGTCATGGGTCGATCCTCTTTGATCATGAAAGGCTTGCCAGGAACGGGAAGCGGAGAATTAAACCCACGATTCTCCCCAATGCAGCCCTGAAAGGCAATCAAAGGCCTTTTCCCCCGCCGTCGATGAGGGCCTTGCTCGCCATGCGTATGCACCTTGCCCGACGCCAGGAGATTCATGGTTGAGAAGTAAAAGAAACTTTGAAGTATTCAGCGTTTCCCGCGGCGCAAGGATGCGCTCACAAAATTAGCGGCTGCAAGCAACTGATTTTGTTGGCCATTTTAAAATCACGCTTTTCCGATGGCGGGTGCTGAAAATCCAGGATGGATTTATTCAGCGCTTCTTAGCGCTTCCTAAAGTCTAGCCCGACCGTCATGACGCTTTATGGGTGCTGCTGAGCCCCCGCCAAGTGCAACTGAATCTGCGTCAATATTCCGGCGCCGTGGAGGATGGCCACGCGGCTGACCTGTGTATCTTCGTGCAAGTGGTGCGGGAGGTCTCATTCGTCATGTAATGACTGGAATCAGGAAAATGGTCGTGGCGTTAACTTTCTATTGTAGAACATGCAGTTAATTTAGATTCGGGTGCCGGATTTGATGTTTGAAATGCAGCATGTTTATCCCTGTTCAGCCACAGGACGGGAGCTTGCTTTTTATGGTTAAGGATTTTTTAAGGATATGGAGCGTCAATGTCCATTGAAAGCAGAAGGCTGGCCTTGATTGATTCAGGTTTGGGAATCACCGAGAGGATCTTGATATGAAAGAGCGCAGGATGGAATCCGTAATCCGACGACTTGGCTTGTTGCTGTTGGGCATCACCGCGGGGGCGCAGGCATTCGAGCCGTTGCCGGAAAAACCCATTGCACCGGCCACGAACCCAACCACACCGGCCAAGGTGGCCCTGGGCAAGGCGCTGTATTTCGATCCGCGCCTGAGCGTGGACGGTTCGGTATCCTGCAACTCCTGCCACAACGTGATGGGGGGCGGCGAAGATGGCCGACCATTCTCCATGGGGGTGCGTGGACAATTGGGCGGCCGCTCATCGCCCACGGTTTGGAATGCCGCTTTCCTGTCGGTGCAGTTCTGGGATGGACGCGCGTCCAGCCTGGAGGAGCAGGCCAAGGGACCGATGATCAACCCCGTTGAGATGGGTAACCCCGATGATGCAGCGGTGGTCAAGCGCCTGCAAGGAATCGAAGGATACAAGCCCTTGTTCAAGCAAGCCTTCAACGCGCCGGAGATCACCATCGACCGGGTCGCGCAGGCCATTGCCGCCTACGAGCGGACCTTGATCACCCCAGACAGCTCCCTGGATCGTTATCTGAAGGGGGACAAGAAAGCGCTGAACGAGAGCCAACTGCGCGGCATGCAGGCGTTCCAGGATGTCGGTTGCGTGGCCTGCCACAGCGGGGCGGCTTTCGCCGGTCCGACCTTGCCCGAAGGACAGGGGTTTTACCAGAAACTCCCGACCTTTCCCGGCAGTGCCTATGACGCCAAATATCGTCTGACGGAAGATACGGGCCGCTTTCAGGTGACCCATCAGGAAGCCGATCGCCACATGTTTCGGGTGCCGACGCTGCGCAATGTCGCCTTGACCGCGCCCTATTTCCACAATGGCTCAGTGTCGACGCTGGAGGAGGCGGTGCGCGTCATGGCGAAGGTCCAGCTGAACAAGGAGCTGGACGATGGGCAAGTGCGCGATCTCACCGCCTTCCTCGGCGCCCTGACCGGAACCTTTCCCCGCCAGGAAATGCTCCAGCTGCCGCCGACTCCAGGCCGAACCGCATTTGCGCCGTGAAGTGCACTGAATTCCGCTTGGGTGCCATCAGGCCAGCGCGGCCTCCAGGGCGTTGTGGGTCTGAAAGTGAGCAAACCGCTCGGCTAGCTTGGCTTGCGTCGGCCCACGCGAGGCTTTATTGCGGTAGGCGATACCGAATGAGCGGGCAGAGCAGCGCATCGGGTATTCTGCGAGAGGCCTATGTTTTGGGGCGCTGATCCGGCAGATCGACCGGCGTTCCGGCAATCAGTTTGCGTCCCGTGAACATGGCCGAAATAAGGCTCCCGCCTTCGCGCAGCTCGGTCACCACGACCGCCGCGATGTGCAGGATCGCCGTCAGGATCAGCAGGTAAAAGCCGTATACATGCACAGTGGCGAACGGCGCGCGCATGGCGCGCATGCTGTCATATGCAACCTTGTCATAAAGCTGCGGTGCATAGGGCACCAGCGTCGAGGGATCGACCCCAGGCGCTGCGATCAATCGCGCCACCCAGGGTCCGAGGGGCGGATAGTAGATGTCCGTACCCGCCAGCACCAGACCGGTGACCGCCTGGGTCGTCATCAGGACGAACAGTGCGGCCACGCTGATCCGTCCCAATGGATTGTGACCCAGATACTGCTCGGGACTGCCCGCCACGAACGAGGCCACATAGCTGCGCAGCGCCCGCAGATAGCCAGGGCCGCCCGGAATTATCCGGCTCCAGCGCGCGTAGCGATTGCCGACGAACGCCCATACGATGCGCCAACCGAAATTGAGGACGAAGACGTAGCCGACCCAGACGTGTAGCGTTTTCAGGGTGATCTTGCCTTCATTCGAGATTCCGAGCGCGCCGTCGTTCAGAATCACCAGTCCAACGGCGGCAAGCGTCATGACGCACAGCGCATTGATCCAGTGGAACCATCGCGTCGGCGCGTCCCACACTTGATACGATTTCACTTCAGACATCGCCAGCTCCTGGTCAATTGCCATCAATTTGCTCAGGCAGTTTAACGCCTGCGGGCACACAGAACAGAAAAAGCCGACACGGATTTCCCGGCCGGCTCTTGTCCATTCCGTGCGTGTATCTCAGTCAACGCCGATGATGATGTTGGGTGCCTTGATGAGGCAGGCCATCCCTGGCCCGCACGGGATTCCATTCTTGTGAGCAGACCCTCAGGCCGCCGCTGGGTTAGCGTGGCGCAGTTCGGGGATATCGCTCAGGGCGTTTTCCTTGCGCACGATTTCCAGTTCCGCCGGCGAGGCTTGCTTGGCGTCCCACTCCAGCAGCAGCGGCGTGATGACACGGCGCCACAGCGGGGGGCAGAGCGCTGCCAGGAAAGTGCCGGCGTAGCCATGGGGCATCTCGGGGGCCTCGGGGTAGGGCTTGAGCACCCAGAACGGCAGGTCGCCCTGTTCATGGTGGGCCGAATGCCGGGTCAGGGAGTAGAGCACGAAGCTCGACATGCGCTTGTTGGTGTTCCAGGAGTGGCGCGGCTGGACCGGCTCGCCGGGCACTCGCACCAGACCGAAATGCTCCATGTAGTTGGCTACTTCCAGGGTGAGCTTGCCGATCAGGGCGGTGACCAGAAACACCCCGACTCCGAGCCAGCCTGCGGCGGCGAAGAAGATGCCGGCCAGGACCAGCACCATGGCGTAGCCCCGCAACATCGCGTTTTCGATCGACAGCACTGGCTTGCCGATCTTGCGCAGCCGGCTCAGCTCGAACCGCCAGGCGGCGGTATGCTCGTGCCAGATGGCGCCGGGGAACCACAGCCAGATGTTGGTATCCTTGCGGCGGGCCGTGGCCGGGTCGCCAATGGTGGCCACATGGGCGTGGTGGTTATAGACATGCTCGACGGCGAAGTCCGGATTGGCACTGAAGGCCAGCATCCAGCGGCCGAGGATCATGTCGAGCCGATTCCAGGTGCGATGGGTCAGTTCATGGCCCACGTTGGTCCCGGCTGCGGCGATGAGCACGCCCACCACGAGCACGGTGCCCGCAATGCTCAGGATGCCGGTGTTTTCGCGGGCGGCGAACACATCGTAGCCGGTGACGGTCTGGATCGCCGTCCCGATACCGAGGAAATCCCCCGTACCGAGCATCCAGGCCTGCGCCAGGCTGGCCATGGCGAGCAAGGGTAGGATCAGATAGAGCAGGAAATTGAGGATGCCCGGATGGGCATATTCGGGCTCATCCAGGTAGTCGCCCATGAAATGATCACCCAGGAACAGGAAGGCGCCCGCAATGCCTCCGGTGATCAGGATCCACGGGCCGCCCGCGAAGATGCTGACGATCACCGCCAGCAGGGTGAAATGCATGAGAGTGAATCGCAAGTATTTGGTCATGGTTGTTACGCTCCAAGTGCACGAAAGAGCCTCGGCATTGCCGGACCATCATCCCGCCGCCTTTGTAAACGGCTTGGGGATAGTGTGAGGGAGGCGCGACAGATCGTTATTGATATATGTCATAAATATTATAAGCAGGAGTCCATGTCCGAGTCTCTGCTGGATGACGCGATGTGGCAGCCACTGCCACTGATGCCACACCGGCGGTATTGGCGTGGTGAGGCGCTGAACATCGTGGAGAAGGAGCAGGACGTGAGCCAAGGCTGGTTGCGCTCAATGGCGGTCAGCCCCATGGCTGGCAAACGTTGACGTGCACAACGCCTGGATTCAGGACATTCCCAAGCCGTGGGGCCGGCGCGCGAGGACTATAGGCCTGCGGCCTTCAAGCGCTGGGCGTGTTCGATCATCAGCTGGACGGGGTCGACACCCCCAAAGCCGTGCAGCCCGAGAACCTGGTTGATTTCATCCAGATGATTGATGGGGTAGTCATCGCGGATGACTTGTCCCAGATGACTGCTGCAACGGCCCACGAGACCATCATTTGGTTCGGAGAAAGGCAACCCCGTCAGCCACATGAGAAAATCGGAAGGATCTACGCCGGTCGTCCAGTGGTGCACGCCACCCCAAGAATAGTAGCGGACGCCATCCACTTCGTGATCACCCTCGCCACAACCATCGGGTATGCCTTGCGGAAAACGCTGGCTGAATGCGGCAGCCCCTTGGCTCGATAGGGAATTCATGGCGCCTCGGCCGCTTTGGGGAAGTCCGCCGCCCGAGGCGAAGTCGATCACGTGGCCTAGTCCCGTTACGAGTCCGAAGACAGCACGTTGGCGCAAGGTGTCTTCCCCCGTTAATTTCTGGACGAAATCGGCCATTTCCGAGCCCTTGTTCGTGCCGCCGATGGAGGTGACCGATGCAACCCACTCCGGATGCAGGGCGGTCGCGTAGCGGACCGTGGGGCCGCCGTGACTGTGCCCAATCAGGTTGACCTTGTCAGCGCCGCTGCTGCGTCGTATGGCTTCGATCTGGGCGATGAGTTGATCGCCGCGCATCTCGGTGGAATTCGCTGCCGATACCTGCGCGACATGGACCTCCGCGCCCGCTGCACGCAGTGCCTTGGGAATACCGAACCAATAGTTCACAAAGCCAAACAGTTTGTCGAAGCCGGCAAATCCGTGCACCAGGACAATCGGGTAGCGGGTATGCGCGCTGTCATCAGGCGGTGCGGCCGCGTGCAGTGGTGTATTGCCGATGACCAGGTAGAACAAGCTGATGAAGCAGGCTGTGTTTAGCGGTTTTTTC
>JBARUT010000083.1:0-7068 GCA_049645885.1 Candidatus Macondimonas sp. | reverse complement strand
GATCTGTCCCGTTTCATGACCCTTGCCCGCCACCAGCACCCAGTCTCCCGGGGCTGCGGCTTCGAGCGCACCCACGATGGCGGCGCGGCGGTCCCGTTCGACGCGCACCGGCGTGCCTGCGGGGATGGCTGTACGGATGGCAGCGATGATGGTGTCCGGATCCTCACTGCGCGGATTGTCGTCGGTGAGCACCACCGCATCGGCCAGGCGGCCGGCCACGGCGCCCATGAGCGAGCGCTTGCCCCGATCCCGATCCCCACCGCAACCGAACACGCACACGACGCGCCGGGCGCCGTGTTCACGACAGGCCGCCAGCGCCTGCACCAGCGCATCGGGGGTATGGGCATAGTCCACCACTGCCTGCGGGCGCGTGCCGCCACCCAGCCGCTGCATGCGCCCCGGCACCGGCCGAACCACGGACAGGCGCCGCAAGGCCTCATCCCATGGGATTCCGCCCCCCAGCAATGCGCCCAGCACCAACAAGGCATTGGCCACGTTGAATCGCCCCAACAGGGGTAGATGGAGCGCACCCGTTCCCCAATCCCCCGTCAGCACCAGATCCAGGCCCTTCGCGGTCGGCGTCATCGCCCGGACCCACAGCCGCGATGCGCCGGATCCGAGCCGACCCTGATAAGGCGAAAATCCCGCCCATACCACCTCGCAGCGCGCCGAAAGAGCCGCACGCATCGCGGCGGATGCCGGGTCCTCGCTCCACAGCACGGCGAGGCGCAAGGCCGCTTGTTCGAACAAGCGCCGCTTTGCGGCGGCGTAGGCCGCTTCGCTGCCGTGATAATCCAGATGGTCGCGCGTGAGATTGGTAAAGATCGCCGTATCAAAATGCACTGCCGCCACGCGCGCCTGATCCAGGGCGTGGGAGGACACCTCCATGGCCACGGCACGCGCGCCCTCGTCCCGCAGCCGGGCCAACCAAGCCTGCACGGCCACCGCGTCCAAGGTGGTATGGGTGGACGGGACGAGCGCATCCGGATAGCCGTTGCCCAGGGTGCCCAGCAAGGCGGCAACGCCCGGTGGATGCCCCAGGGTCTGGGCCAGCAGGTGGGCGCAACTCGTCTTGCCGTTGGTGCCGGTGATACCGATCACCCGCAGGTCAGCCGCAGGCTCCCCGAAGAAACGCCCGGCCAGCGCGCTGGCATGTGCCCCCAAGTCCGACACCGCCACCATCGGGATGGCCAGTTTCGGCAAGGACTCGGCCCATCCCGCAGGATCGAAGACCACGGCCCGGGCACCGCGGGCGGCCGCGTCCGGGGCATGGTTCAGGCCGTGGCCTGATCGGCCGGCGCAGGCAAGAAACAGGTCGCCCGGCCGCACTTGGCGCGAATCCATCGTGAGCCCGTTCAGCGCCCGATCCATCAATGGCGTGACGCCTCGGGACCAAGGCGCAAGCAGGGCTGCAAGTGTCCATGATGGTGCGTGCATCGGCTCTGCGCTCATCCCAGTTCCTCCGCGGTTTCAGCGGAATGCACCAGGCCCGCACCTGCGGGCAGATTGTCGGGCGGAATTTCCATCAATCGCAGCGCGCCGGCCATGATGCGTGAGAACACAGGGGCGGCCACTGCGCCACCGTAATAGGCCCCGCCCGTGGGTTCATCGATCACCACCACCGCCACCAGGCGGGGATGGCTGGCCGGAACATAACCGGCAAACACGGCCTGGTAGCGGCGCTCGGAATAACCGCCGACACCGGATTTGCGGGCGGTTCCCGTCTTGCCAGCCACCCGATAGCCGGGTACCGCGGCAGCGGTCGCGGTGCCTTCACGAACCACTTGCTCCAGCATCAGGCTGACACTTGCTGCCGTTG
The DNA here is from genome assembly GCA_049645885.1 of Candidatus Macondimonas sp. Classification (GTDB taxonomy): domain Bacteria; phylum Pseudomonadota; class Gammaproteobacteria; order UBA5335; family UBA5335; genus Macondimonas. Next base: position 5,249 of record JBARUT010000083.1, on the reverse strand, counting down.
CGGGACTGATCACGCGATGGGCCGGGGGCAACTGCTTGGGCACGAAGAAGCTCACGGGACGCCGCTCGCCGCCGGCAGCAATCACCGCATAGGCGCTGGCCAATTGCAGAGTTGTGGTGGAGAGCCCATAGCCATAGGCCACCGTGGCGTGGTCGATAGGTCGCCAATCCTGAAAATGGCGCAGGGTGCCCCCCCGCTCCCCCGGAAAACCACTGGCGCTCAGCTCCCCAAAGCCATAATTGCGCAAGGCATTCCAGAGCGTTTCGGTGGAGGTGGCCAGGGCGATGCGACTGGCGCCCACATTGCTGGACTTGGCGAGGATGCCACCCAGATCCAGGGCGCCATAGTTGTGCATGTCGCGGATGGTGTTGCCTTGCACGGTAAACCAGCCTGGACTGGTATTGATCACGCTGGTTGGCTTGAATAAGCCCTGCTCCAGCGCTGTGGCCACGATGAAGGGCTTGAGCGTGGAGCCGGGCTCGAACAGATCCATGACCGCCCGATTGCGCGCAATGGATGGCGAGATTGATTCCCGATTATTGGGGTTGAAGGGCGGCTGGCTGGCCATCGCCAGTACTTCCCCGGTGCGGGGATCCAGCACCACGACCGAGCCTGCCTTGGCCTGGTGGGCGATGACTGCGGCCTTCAGCTCGCGATAGGCCAAGTACTGGATCCGGCGATCGAGGCTGAGCTGAAGATCCCGGCCCGGGCGGGCCTCGCGGATCTCGCCCAAATCGTCGATGACCTTGCGGCTGCCATCAATGAGAACCCGGCGCTGTCCCGGTTGCCCGCGCAACCAGCTGTCGAAAGATAGCTCCAACCCTTCCAGTCCGCGGTCATCGATGTTGGTAAAGCCCAGCAATTGTCCGCTGATTTCGCCAGTGGGGTAATAACGCCGATACTCACGCTGCGCATTCAGGCCGGGCAGATCCAGTGCCAATACGCGCCTGGCTTCCTGCGGGGGCAAATGGCGCTTGATGTAGACAAATTCCCGGCTCTGGCGCGCCTGCAGCTTCTCGCGCAACGGGCGGGGCGGGATGCCCAGCGTGGCCGCCAGTTGTTCCACGGCGCCCGCATGTGCCAAGAAAGGAGCCGGATTCACCCAGATCGAATCCACCGGGGTGCTCGCGGCCAAGGGTTCGCCATGGCGGTCGATGATCATGCCGCGATGCGCGGACGTTTCCATGACCCGCAAATGGCGTTCCTGCGCCTGACCGTGGAGGAAGCCCTTGTCGAAAACCTGCAAGTGCACGGCGCGAGCGACCAGCGCCAAGCCAAGCGCAGCCAGGAAAACCGCCATCAGCCGGCTGCGCCAAGCCCACGCCGGATTGCCCAGGCGCTTATTCATCGCGCACGATCCCGATATCCTTGGGCGCAGGGGTCACCATTCCCAGTCGCTCGCGCGCCAGCCGCTCGATGCGTGGCGCCGTCGCCCAGGCGGCGAGTTCGAGTTGCAGGCGACTCCATTCTCCTTCCAGTTCGTCCCGCTCTTCTTGCAAGCGCTGCACCTCGGACCACCGCTCCCGGTTCTGGAACTTCACATAAACCAGCCCCAGGCTGCTCACGAAAACGGCCAGCGCCAGCAGGGCGGTGAGCGTCATGCTGGCGCCCCTCATGCGCACCTCTCCACGGCCCGCAGCGTGGCGCTGCGCGCGCGAGGATTCTCGGCGCATTCGGCCGCGCTGGGCCGCACCTGCCGCACCACCCAACGCAGTGTGGGTTCGGGCGTGAAGAATCCCAAGGGATCGGATGTTGGTTGCACGCCGGCCCGCATGAAGCGCTTGACGATGCGATCTTCCAGGGAATGGAAACTGATCACTGCCAGCCGCCCACCCAGCGCCAAAAGTTTCACAGCGGCGGCCAAGGCGCGTTCCAGGGATTCCAGTTCCCGATTGATGAAAATGCGCACAGCCTGAAAGGTGCGCGTGGCCGGATGCTTGTGGCGCTCGCCACGCGGCAGGGTCTGGGCAACCAGATCGGCCAATTGGCGGGTGCGGGTCAGGGGCTGCTGGACGCGTGCTTCCACGATGCGGCGGGCGATGCGGCGGGAATGACGTTCCTCTCCGAAGACCCACAGCACCTGCGCCAACTCGGCTTCCTCTGCCGTATTCAGCCATTCGGCAGCGCTCGGGCCGCGGGAAACATCCATCCGCATGTCCAGCGGCCCGTCGTTCATGAAGCTGAAACCGCGCTCGGGATTGTCGAGCTGGGGAGAAGACACGCCCAGGTCGAACAGAATGCCATCCAGACCCTCAGCCCAGCCGGACGCGATGACCAAGCCCGCAAGCTCCGCGACATTGCCATGCACAATCGTCACCCGGGAATCCTGCGCCCAACGCGCCTGGGCATGGGCCACCGCCTGTAGATCGCGATCCACGACCATGAGCTGTCCCTCCGGTCCCAAGGCCTCCAAAAGGCGCTCCGCATGCCCTCCGCGGCCATAAGTCCCGTCGATATAGCGACCGGCGGGGCGGGTCGCCAACGCCTCCAGCGTCTCGGTCAGCAGAACAGGCCGATGCAAGGTCTCCATTATCGCGCCGCCTCAGAGCGTCAGGTTCTGAAGCGCGGCGGGCATTTCACCAAGCCCCGCGTTCGGGCCGGCGAGCCAGTCGGTCTGGCTCTGCTCCCAGCGCTCCTCGGCCCACAGTTCAAACTTATGTCCTTGACCGATAAGCATGGCGCGGGACTCCAAATGCGCGAACTTGCGTAGCGGGGGGGTCAGCTGGAGTCGACCCTGGCCATCCATCACGATCTCGGTGGCATAGCCCATCAGGAAACGCTGGAGTTGACGGGCCCGAGGATCCAGATTCGCCATTCGGATCAGATCCGTTTCCACCGCCTCCCAGGCCGGTAGTGGATACACCAGCAGGCATTGATCACGATCAACCGTAACCACCATCTGGCCTTCACAGGCCACCGTCAGGGGATCCCGATAGCGCGCTGGAATCGCCATTCGGCCCTTGCCGTCGATCGCTACCTGGCTGGCCCCCCTGAACACGTCGTCTATCGCCCCCAATTCGCCACTTTCCGCCACAATTCTCCACCACGACCACACTATGGAATTCCAGGCTCGCACTGTCAAGCAAAAAAGGAGGTTTCAGGGAAATGATTTTGGCTTTGATTACAAATGCTTACGCGAAGGGAAAAAGCGCTGCCGCGCCGCCCTTGAGACGGGTAGCGGCAACCTTTTTTGAATCAGTCCATTAGCGAAAAAGGGTAAAGAAGAACATCAAGACTTGGAGTTTCGCGGGACCCTGGGGGTATAAGAAGGAGCCGGCCGATAAGCCGGGTTCTGTCGTGGACAGTCATTCATCTGGGATGCACGTCACCGCGCACCTCGAGCGATCCACCCGGGAACAGCGCACGGGCCGCGCGCCGGACCCGAAGGCCCTGTGTTCCCCTATTCGATCTTGCTCCGGATGGGGTTTACCGTGCCGCTGCGTGTTGCCACCAGCGCGGTGCGCTCTTACCGCACCGTTTCACCCTTGCCCGGCCCGAAAGCCGTCGGCGGTTTATTTTCTGTGGCACTTTCCGTCGGCTCGCGCCGCCCAGGCATTACCTGGCATCCCGCCCTATGGAGCCCGGACTTTCCTCCCTTTCCGCCATGACGGCCGAAAGAGCGACTGCCTGGCCGACTCCGTTGCCATTATATTTCATTCTCCACCGCGCTGGGCGATTGCGCGCGCATACCAGTGGGCGCGGCCACCCCCAAACCAGCGATCCATGAGGCGGGCGGCCTGTGAGGCGGGTAATTGGCTAACCAGATCCGCCAGCACGCCCTCGGCTTCGGGACCGCCGGCGGGGAGATCCAGCGTCGACGGCGCGGCACCGGCCACCAGCAGCACGCACTCACCACGCAAGGCTTCCGGCTGAGAGGCGAATTCCGCCTGTAGCTGCTCCAGTGTGCCGCGATAGAAGGTTTCAAAGCGCTTGGTCAGTTCGCGTCCGATACAGGCCGAACGCGCCGCGCCCAACACCAGAGCCATATCCGCGACGGAATCCACAAGCCGCCGGGGCGATTCATAAAACACCAGGGTGCGCGCCTCGTTAGCGAGCTGCCTGAGCCGGCTCTGGCGCGCGGCGGCGCGGGGCGGCAAAAAACCTTCGAACACAAAACGATCCGTCGGCAGGCCGCTCACCGAAAGCGCTGCAATGCCCGCACAAGGCCCAGGAATCGGACTGAGACGGATGCCCGCCGCGAGTGCCGCGTTGACCAGTCCGTAACCCGGATCACTGATCAGCGGCGTGCCGGCATCGCTCACCAGGGCAACAGCCGCCCCTTCGCGCAAGCGCGACAACAGCATCTCCAACTGCCGGCTTTCGTTATGCTCATGCAGGGATACCAGCGGCTTATGAACGCCAAAATGGGTCAACAGGGCGCGGGTATGACGGGTGTCCTCGGCGGCGATCAGGTCCACCGCGCCCAATACTGCCAGGGCGCGTGAGGAAAGATCCCCCAGGTGGCCAATCGGGGTGGCCACCACATAGAGCACGCCGGGCGCCACCTCCCCAGTCTGCGTTGACACTTCTTCTTCCCTCACCGGATACTCCTCGCCCATGGAAAAACCGCATTGCGAACCCCTAACCCCTTGTCCTCCCCCGTTGCTCGCACTGCGCAACCGCATGATCCGCCTGGCTGTGTCTCTGGCCATGATGGTGGTGCTGGCCGCATGCACGCCACCCTCCGCCCTGCAACCGCAAACCGCACAAACTGCTGCGGGTGCCGACGCAGACCCCCGGATTCAGCAAGCCGCTTTCGACACCGCCACGGGCGATGCACGCATCGAAGCGGGACTGGCGGCAACGCAGGGCTGGCTGCAGCAACAAGAAATCCAGCGCGCCGCCCAAGTGCTGGAAGCATTGGCCGAAACCCCCGGAACGGCAGATCAGCAGGCTCGCTACGCCCTACTGATGGGAGAAATCCGACTGGCCCAGCAACGCCCCGAGGAGGCCCGTCGCTGGCTAGAGCGGGTCGCCGGGTCACTTCCCCCACCGCTGGAGTCACGTCGCCTGCAGGCGTTGGCGCGCCTATCCCAAACGCAAGCACCACAGGATGCACCGCCGACCGCAAATCCTGCCACATCCTTCAGACCCGGCCCCAGCGCGGGGACGATCATCGCCCTGTTGCTGCCCACCGAGGGTCGCTTAGAGCGCATCGGTCGAGCCATTCAGGATGGATTCCTGCAGGCCTATTTAGAACAGGCGCCGGAACAACGACCCACGCTGAAATTCTTCCCCATCGGGGATCA
>JBARUT010000082.1:0-6143 GCA_049645885.1 Candidatus Macondimonas sp. | reverse complement strand
TTCGGTGCGGGCAGGCCTGGCCGCATTGGCTGGGCAAGCGGCCGAGCACGATTGGGTGCTGGTGCATGATGCGGCCCGTCCCTGCCTGCATCCGCATGACCTTGAACGGCTGCTGGCCCGCACTGGGGATGCGGCCTTTCCCGGCGGCTTGCTGGCGGCGCCAGTGGCCGACACCTTGAAGCGGACCGGAGGCGACGGGCGCGTGGCGCAGACGATTTGCCGCGACGGCCTGTGGCGGGCGCTGACGCCGCAGATGTTCCGCTGGGGGCAGCTGCTGGCGGCCTTGGCGGCGGCCGAGCGGGACGGGATACGGGTCACCGACGAGGCTCAGGCCATGGAGCGGCTGGGCCATCCCGTGGAACTGGTGCCTGCTCGCTCCGATAACTTGAAGATTACCCATCCCGAAGACCTCGTTCTGGCGCAGGCGGTGTTGGCCGGCCGCGGCGCGACGGACCCTCGTTGATACCGCCCGGAGGGCGCATGCGCATTGGCCACGGTTACGACGTCCATGCTTTCGGTCCGGGGAGTTTCGTCACCCTGGGCGGGGTACGTATTGCCCACGACCAGGGTCTGATTGCCCATTCCGATGGCGATGTGGCGCTGCATGCGCTGTGTGATGCCTTGCTGGGCGCTGCCGGATTGGGCGACATTGGCCATCATTTTCCCGACACCGATCCCCGTTGGCGCGGCGCGGATAGCCGCGATCTGTTGCGCCGGGTGCGGGCGCTGCTCACCGAGCGCGGATTTGACCCCGGCAACGTGGACGTTACCGTGCTGGCCCAGGCCCCACGTATCGCGCCCCATGTCGCCGCCATGCGTGCCCATATCGCCGCCGATCTGAACCTGCCGGAGGAGCGCGTCAACGTCAAGGCCACCACTACCGAGGGACTGGGCTTTGTGGGGCGGCGCGAGGGCATTGCGGTCCACGCGGTGGCATTGCTGCGGGAAGCGGACGATGACTGAGGCCGCGCCCGTTGCATCGGAATCCGCCGCCAAACACGCCACCATGATACCCATCGATCCGGCGCGTCTGGGAGAGGTGGGTAGCATGCCCGGCGCGTTTGGTCCGCCACCGCTGCGGGGCGCGCTGCGGCTGGCGCCGTCGGATTTTGCCGTGGAGGAGATGTTGGGTTTTGAGCCGGACGGCAGCGGCCAGCATCGCCTGATCCATCTGGAAAAACGCGAACTCAATACGGCGGAGGTGGCCGACGCCCTGGCACGACTGGCCGACGTGGCGCGCAACGCCGTCGGTTATGGCGGCCGCAAGGATCGTCGGGCGCTGACCAGTCAGTGGTTTTCCGTGGATCTGGCGGGGCGTGAGGAGCCCGACTGGACGCAGGGACTCGCCAAGGTATTCGGGGACCGGGTGCGCCTGCTGGCGGTCGCCCCCCATCGCCGCAAGCTGCGGATCGGCACACTCACCGGTAATCGCTTTCGCATCCGGGTGCGGGGTATCTCCGGCGACCGAGCGGCAGCTGAGGCGCGCTGGGCGCAGATCCTGACGGGTGGGACCCCGAACTATTTTGGCCCCCAGCGCTTCGGCGAGCGCGGCGGCAATGTGCGCCAGGCCCTTGCCTGGTTTGCGGGTGAGCGTTTGTCGCGCCGATCGCTGCGGGATCTCTTGCTCTCGGCGGCGCGCAGCGCCTTGTTCAACCAGCTGCTCGCGGAGCGGGTGGGTGCGGGCTCCTGGAACCAGGCCGAGCGCGGCGATGTCCTGCAACTGGATGGGCGCGGCAGTTGGTTCGTGTTCGGGATCAATGATGCGCCTGAGGACATCGCCCATCGTGTCGATGCGGGCGACCTGCATCCCACTGGCCCCTTGTGGGGTGCCGGCGAACCCGCCACCGGCGAGCGGATCGGCGTGCTGGAGCGCAGCCTGGCAATCGCTTATCCGGAACTGACGGCAGGCCTGATCCGTTTCGGTCTGCGCCAAGACCGCCGCGCTTTAAGGGTAATGCCACGGGACGGGCAACTCCTTTGGCAGGGAGACGATCTGGAGCTGACATTTGTCCTGCCGCCGGGCGCTTTTGCCACCAGCGTGCTCAAGGAGTTGCTGCAGGCTCCCGCCCTACTTGCAGAACAGGCGCCCGGTGATGGGATGTTGACCCAAACGGAAGATGATCTGATTGAGTAAGCAGACTGAAGTCGAGATGGCAGGCGCCATGCGTTCGCGGTGCACCATGCGCCAGACGGTCAATCCATCAGCAACAAATAGCACTCCAACGATACGTTACCCTGAATGCTGATTCCGTGATTCCGCCCCGTGTACATTGATGCATCCGATGCGGATTGATCCGAGGGGGATGAAGGCTGAAGAATGGGCGTCACAGTTAGGTTGGCGTTGGCCCTCATGTTGCCTGCCAGTTTGCTGGTGCTTGCGCAAAAAAAAAGCCCGCTCCTGATTATTCGGAGCGGGCCTTGTTTATCCCAAGTACGGGTGCGTTCACCCCATCGATTTACGCCAGGGCCATTTTCCCGCTACCCGAGGCATCCATGCTGGATTGGCTTTCCGGCAGGGCCTTGCCTTCGGTCGCGTAGTAGCGCTTGGCGGCCTCGACCAGATCGGGGATGCCGCTTTCCAGGTTTTCGGCCATGGCCAGCCGGCGCTCCGCCGGGGTGGCCATGTTGTTGTCCCAGTACAACAGCTTCTGGGCCATCAGCTCATTCCACAGTGGGGGAATGAGGGCAATTACGAAGCTGACGCCATAGCCGTAGATGGTGGTGGGCGCTTCGTCGCGGAAGGCCTTGAGCTCCCAGAACTCGGTGCTCGCATCGGCATGATGATGCGAATGCCGCGAGATGGCCACGGTAACGTAGTAGCTCGCGGTGACGTTGCTGTTCCAGGCATGACGTACCTGCATGGGCTCGGTCGGCACTCGGACCAGGCCGTAATGCTCGATGTAGTTGGCCAGTTCCAGTATCACATGGGTGATCGCCGTGACGCCCAGGATGCCCAGCAGGCCATGGAGCCCGGCCGCCCAGACGAAGAAGATCACCACCAGCAGTTCCATGCCCCAACCGCGCAGGGCCTTGTTGCGCCAGTCCCAGGGAGAGTGGCCCATGCGCCGCAGCCGCTCGGCTTCCAGATCCCAGGTCATTTTCTTCTGGCCGATGATGGAACGCACGGTGAAGTGGTAGAAGTTCTCGCCACGCCGTGCCGTCGCCGGATCGGCGGGGGTGCAGACCAGGTTGTGATGGCCTTAGGGGTGGCGGATCGAGAAATGGGTGAACAGGCTGAAGGCCTGGCCCAGGCGTCCGATGAAGACGGCCAGGGGGTTTTCCGTGCGATGGGTCAGTTCATGGCCCACGGCAATGGACGCAAGAGCCCCGGCCAGGCCACCCAAGCCCACTACGCCCAAGCTGGTCCAAATGGAACTCAGTTCCGCATGGCGGGCCAGGATGTCGATGCCGGTCAGACTGGTGACGGCGGCGCCGATGCCGAACAAATCATTCGGTAGGCCCATGTACCAGGCCACCAGCGCGATCATGGCGATGCTGGCGAACTGGCTGACGTACTGCATCGGATAGAAGATCCAGGCCTGCTGGTAGGTCGGCTCTTCCTCGTACCGCCCGGAGTAGAGTTCACTGATGAATAGGGCGAGCACCGTTGCGACGAGAAAAGTGATGGGCCATACGCCACCCAGCAGGGTCATGGGAATGCCAGCCAGGACCACCCAAGTGCCGATGAAAAATCGATTGTATTTCCAGAATGCGCGAATCATGGCGTCTCCTCCATGGTTTTATAAAGATTCAAATGGGCACGTCAGCCCGGGCGAGCCATGCCCTGATTCCTGCAAGGATGAGGATTGGCTTTTGCGATTTATGCTTGAAGGCTCTCATGAACTGAACGGTCGGTCAAGCGCTTCCGCAGGGAAAGACGCGCTCGCCAAAGCGCAAATGGGCTCTATCGTTTGATGGCGCTGACGATACCGTAGACCCAGGCGCGGCCAATGAGGCAGGGGTATTGCAGCTTGGCGGCGACGATGTTTTGTGTCTGGATCGGGGTGCGAATGCGCAACTTTTCCAGTAGCTTGCCGCCTAGATAAGTGTACTTGGCAGCGATGTGCATGCGTCGTGAAGAGGGAAGAACCCGTGCAAAAGCGTCTTCGAATTGAATCTCACTGAAACCGGTAGCCGCCAGATCCTGCTGAAACTGCTTGACGCCTGCAAGATTGTCTACCGCCCAGCCATCCAGCCAGCGCCGGTAATCCTCGCGCAGATGCTCGGGAAAGGCCGTGTCGTTCATGAATCCGTCGGTGATGACCAGGCGCCCGCCGGGCTTGAGCAATCGGTAGGCCTCACGGATGAAATCGCGCTTGTCGAGGGTATAGCTAACGCTTTCCATGCCGTAGATTCCGTCGAACTGGCCCTCCGGCAGACCGGTATCGGTATAACTGCGCTGGACAAAGCGCACCTGTTGCGCCAGACCGCGTTTGCGCGTCAGGCGCTCGGCATGGGCCAATTGCTCGGGGGAGATGTTGACACCCGTGACATCGGCGCCACATTGCTGGGCCATCCAGATGCTGGTTCCGCCGATGCCGCAGCCTGCATCCACCAGCCGATGGCCAGGTTGCACGGCCAAGTGCCGGGCCACCTGTCGATTCATGTTCAGGACGGCGGCATTGTGCCCAGGGTGTTCAGCGTCGTGATAGCCATAGTGCAGCCCCAGGTGGCGGAACGTGCCCCATATCATCTGGTAATCGATGTGACTTTCCCGGTAATAATCCAGGATGGCTTGCTGTTGGGTATCCATACCGTTTTCAGATCATCCGTAAAATGACGATGAAGTATAGCAGTGGATCCGAGGCCGATCTGAAATGTGATAAATAGATCACGTGAAGAAAATCGGCCGCTCTCGTCTGGGCGCGATGAATGAGGCAAGGATGTCGAAATGGCGGAGGAAAAGCGTGTGTGGCGCTGGTGGGCTGCAAAGAACCGGGTTCTGATCGAGCACCGTCGCCGGTTTCTGGTTTTGGGTCTGGGTCTTTGCCTGATCGCCATTTATTATTCGGCGATTCTGCCCCCGGGGGGGCGCATGATCGCCTATTTGCTCACCCGCCAGGCGGACCCTCAGCTGCAATTGGCTTTCATCCTGGGCGGCACATTCCTGTTTTTGGGCCTCTGGGGCTACAAGCTCCATCATGACAGCAACTGAAAAATTGCCTCTTTTTTCAAGTGCACGACGTTTTTTGGCATTCCTGATGCCGGGACACCCCGGTCAATCCACCCAGGCGCGGGCATTCTGGAACATCCGCAGCCACGGGCTGTCTTCCGGCCAATCACGGGGATGCCACGACAGGTTGACGCTGCGGATCACCCGTTCGGGATGCGGCATCAGGATCGTGACCCGACCATCGTCGGTGGTCAGTCCTGTGATGCCCTCTGGAGACCCATTGGGATTGGCGGGGTAGCGCTGCGCAGGTTGCCCCGCGGCGTCGATATAACGCAGGGCAACATGGGCGCTGGCGGCATCCGCAGGATGATCGAAGCTGACGCGCCCCTCCCCATGGGCCACCGCAATGGGCAGACGGGCGCCGGCCAGGTCGCGCAGGAACAGGGAAGGCGAAGCCGTCACTTCCACCAGGCTCAAACGCGCCTCGAATTGTTCCGAGCGATTGCGCAGGAAGCGCGGCCAGTGCGCAGCGCCGGGAATCAGCGTCTTGAGTTGGGAGAGCATCTGGCAGCCGTTGCAGACCCCCAAGGAAAAGCGGTCGGATCGCTCGAAGAAGGCTTGGAACATATCCCGCAATTGGGCATTGAACAGGATGCGTTTGGCCCAGCCGCCGCCTGCCCCCAGCACGTCGCCGAACGAGAAACCGCCACAAGCCGCAAGCCCGTGGAAGTCCGCGAGTGTGGCCCGGCCGCTCAACAAATCGTTCATGTGCACATCGACGGCCGCGAAGCCGGCACGATCGAAGGCCGCCGCCATCTCCACCTGACCGTTCACCCCCTGCTCGCGCAGGATGGCCACCCGCGGGCGGTTGCCGCCGATCCGGGGGGCGGCCAGAGGCGGTATCTCCGGCAGGTGCAGCGCGTCAAGCCCCGGATCGCCAAGGTCCAAAATGGCGTCATAGGCCTCCTGGGCGCAGTCAGGGTCATCGCGCAGCGCCTGCAGGGTGAAACTGGTTTGTGACCACAGCCGA
>JBARUT010000081.1:0-7769 GCA_049645885.1 Candidatus Macondimonas sp. | reverse complement strand
GGCGTCTGGCCGGCTCGCCACCTTGACCGATCGCCGCAAGGACTGGACTGGAAAATTGTTTCGCTGGATGCATTCCTGGAGCCCGATCCAGCCCTCGCCCTGGGTGCGCGGCTTGATGCTGGGTCTTTTGCTCACCATCGCCGCCGTTGCCCTGGCCGGACTGACGGTGTACGCACGCCTGTGGCGCCGGGGCACTCTGACTGGATGGCGTCCTGCCGGGGTGCGCTGGCATCGGCGGCTGGGCGTTCCCGCCGCCGTCGTTGCCGTGGCCCTATCCCTTTCGGGCGCCTTGCATCTGGCCGTCAAATCCTGGCAGGGCGATCCCACCGCGCCCGCTGCGACGCCATCCTTCGCGACCTCCGAACTCAGCGCGCCGCTGCCCACCCTGATTCGGACCTTGGCGTCGGGCGGCCCAATCGTGGCATTGGTGCTCACACGCCTGGATGGACGGCCTGCGTGGATCGCTGTCCCGGAAGCCGCTCCTGCAGCGCCGACAGGCCACGCGCATGGCCCACACGGCAACGCGCCATCGGAGCCGCCCGTGGACCGTTATCTGGATGCGGTCAGCGGGGAGGTGATCCCCGACGGGCTCGCCCGCCATGCCACGGCACTGGCCCGCCAGCATGCCGATCTGCCGCCCGGTACGGCCATGGAGGTTCATCCAGTGCATCACTTCGATGAAGCCTATGGCTTTGCCTTCAAGCGCCTGCCGGTGATGGCCGTCACGCTTCCTGAACGACCTGATGAAACCTGGTATGTGGAAACACGCACCGGCGCCCTCGCGGCTCATGTCACGCCCCTAGGTCGGCTGGAGGGCTGGGTGTTCGGCATGGTCCACAAATGGAGTTTCCTCGACGGGACGCTGGGGAAAACGGGACGGGAAACCCTGCAGTCCCTGGCCGCCCTCGCGCTGGTGCTGACGGCGGGCCTGGGGGTCGCCCGGCACTTCAGCCGCTGGCGGAGGAACGCCGGATGAGCGCCTCCCTGCTGTCTCTTGCTCCATCCCTGGAGCGGTCACGCCGTGAACGGGAAATGGCAATCGCAGCCCCGCCGGTCCATGTCCCACCCGTCATCCCAAACGCGCCTCCCCAGCGCAGCGGCTTGCCGCTGGTCGTGGCCCTCTCGCTGGGTTTGCATGGCTTGGCCTTGCTGGGTGCGTGGGCCTGGCAACCCAGTATCCAACACACACCACCCCAGCCCGAGCCGCTGACCCTCGTCAGCCTGCCACCCATGGCGCCGGCCCCGGTGACGGCCAAACCAGAAGTCTCTCCGCCCCCGCCGCAACCCACGCCGCCCAAGCCGCAACCCAAACCGGCGCCTCGGCCCATTGCAAAGCCTGTCGCCAAACCCGCGCCGGCACCCCCACCGCGGCTCGCCGCAGCGCCTGCATTGCAAGAAACGACCACCACCGCACCGGTCAACGAATCCACATCGGCCTCGGATCACTCGCCCGCGCCCGAACGGGATGCCGTCGATGCGCGGCAAACGGAAAAGGCGTCTGCCAACGCATCAGCGACGGTGTCCGTTGATTTGAATGCCGCCTATCGGCTCAATCCCGCCCCCGACTACCCCCCCATTGCCTTGCGGCGGGGCTGGGAAGGCACGGTGCGCCTGCGGGTCACACTGGATGTCCAGGGCCATCCCAGCCGCGTCGACCTGGCTGCCAGTTCAGGCCACCCGATGCTGGATGAATCCGCGTTGGCAGCGGTGCGGCGCTGGCGGTTCCGCCCTGCCACCCGCCTCGGCGAAGCGGTGGTGGCGACCGTGGAAGTGCCCATTGTCTTCAAGCTCAAGCGCTGACCCGACACCTCATCAAATCGAAGCTTTATCAACGCCCCATTCATTGCCTCGAAGGAGCCCGTTTTCATGGAACCCTCTTCTGCCTTGTGGTTCGGCTGGTGGGAACACGCCGACCCGGTCATCCGGGGGGTATTCATCACCCTGGTGCTGATGTCGATCCTGAGCTGGACCGTCATGCTGGAAAAATTCTGGCAGTTGCGCCGCTGGTATCGGCTGGAGAGGGAGGCGGCCGGCTTGATCGAACGCGGCGACCTCTCCGCCCTGGAACGCCTGCCCGCCGACTGTCCCACCGGCCGGCTGCGTCAGGCGGCGGCGCGGCTGCTGGCCCGGCGCAACGCGGACGCGGCGGATCTGGAAAGCCGTCTGGCCGATGCCCAGGCGCCCATCCGCAGCGATCAGGAACAGCACCTGATCGTGCTGGCCACCGTGGGCAGCACCGCGCCGTTCGTGGGATTGCTGGGCACGGTGTGGGGCATCATGCATGCCCTGCAGACCCTCACCGGGCAGGCGCTGACCCTGGATGCCGTCGCAGGTCCCGTGGGGGAGGCGCTGATCGCCACGGCTGTCGGTTTGTTTGCCGCCATTCCCGCCCTGATCGGTTATAATCTCTCGGTTCGCGCCCTGAGCCGCCTCACCACCTTGACCGCCGACAATGGCCGCCACCTGGTGGACCTGCTCTACGCCCGCCCCGATTCGCGGGCTTCCTGAGCCCCGACCGTCTTTTAGCGCGCGATATTTTCCATGCACACCGGGCTTATCGGCCCGGCGTGACGTGTTTTCTGTCATGGCGCCACCCCTGATCCGACCACCCCCCGCATTCTGTTGACGCAGTCGGCAATTGATCCCGCGCCTGATTCCCGCTCCATAATTTCCGGTGATTTTCTGATGACATCCAATGCCCCCGATACCTCCGATACCCAGCCACTGTTCAATGAACTCGGCCTGGCCGAGTCCGTCCTCAAAGCAGTGGATGAACTGGGTTACGAAACCCCATCCCCCATTCAGGCCCGCATCATTCCCCATGTACTGGCCGGCCAGGATGTGCTGGGTCAGGCGCAGACCGGCACGGGCAAGACGGCGGCCTTCGCCCTGCCCCTGTTGTCGCGGCTCGATCTGCAGTCGCCGCGGGTACAGGCCCTGGTGCTGGTACCCACTCGGGAACTGGCGCTCCAGGTCGCTGCGGCCTTCCAGCGCTATGCGGCCCACCTGGTTGGCTTCCGTTCGCTGGCCATCTATGGGGGACAGGGCTACGGCGAGCAGTTGCGCGCGCTCCGGCAGGGCGTTCAAGTGGTGGTCGGCACGCCCGGTCGGGTGATGGACCATATGCGCAAGGGAACGCTGGATCTCGCCAATCTGCAGTGCCTGGTCCTGGACGAAGCCGATGAGATGCTGCGCATGGGTTTCATTGACGATGTGCAGTGGGTGTTGGAGCAGACGCCGCCGACGCGACAGATCGCGTTGTTCTCGGCCACCATGCCCACTGCGGTCAAGCGCATCGCCCAGCGCCATATGAAGAATGCCGCGGAAATCGCCATCGAGGTGCGCACCTCCACCGCGCCCACCATTCGCCAGCGCTACTGGCGCATCAGCGGCATGCCCAAGGGCGAAGCGCTGGCGCGCATTCTGGAAACCGAGGACACCGACGGCATCATCATTTTCGTCCGCACCAAGGTCGAAACCCAGCAACTCGCCGATTCGCTGACGGCGCAAGGCTATGCCGCAGCACCCTTGAGCGGGGACATCCCGCAAAACCTGCGCGAGCAGACGGTCGCCAAGCTCAAATCGGGCCGCATCGATATCCTGGTTGCGACTGACGTCGCCGCCCGTGGACTGGACGTGGAACGCATCAGCCACGTCATCAACTACGATATTCCCTACGACACCGAAGCCTACGTGCACCGCATCGGCCGCACGGGTCGGGCCGGGCGCAGCGGCGAGGCCATCCTGTTCGTGGCGCCACGGGAAGCGCGCATGCTGCAGGCCATCGAGCGCGCCACCCGCCAGCGCATCGAACCCATGGAACTGCCCGGCGTCGAGGCCATCAACACACGCCGCATCGCGCGCTTCAAGCAAGCCGTCGATGCCGCGCTGGAACATCCCCAGCGCGCGTTTTTCCAGCAGCTGCTCACCGACTACACCACGGAAAAGGGCATTCCCGCGCTGGATGCCGCTGCTGCCCTGGCCGCCTTGTTACAGGGCGACACCCCACTGCTGCTGACGGCTCGCGCCGAATCGGCACGCGGACCGGCAACCCAACAGCCGGTGAGCCGCGACCCGGAATGGCGTTCCCACGAGCGCAGCGGACGCGCCGACACGGAGCGCCCGCGCCCCACCCGGCGCACGGATGCTCCCGTCCAGGCCGACGGCGAGATGGAAACCTTCCGCGTCGAAGTCGGGCTGGCCCACGGCGTCAAGCCGGCCAACCTGGTGGGCGCCATCGCCAACGAAGCGGGGCTGGACAGCCAATACATCGGCCGCATCAAGATCCTGGATGACTACAGCACCGTCGACCTGCCCGCCGGCCTGCCCAAGGTGCTGCTCGACACACTGAAAAAAGTCTGGGTGGCGGGACGCCCACTGGACATCTCGCGGATGGGGGCCGGGACGAAAACCCTCCCCGTCCGTGTCGCGGTGCGTCCCGCACGCATCACGCTGCCCAAGGATGGCAAACCCGCCGCGCCCGGCAAGCCGCGCCCGGCCGCCGTCCGCAAAAAGCCCAGCAAGCCGAGCTGAATGCCTCGTTCTGATCAGGCGTAAGTGACGAAGGCCCGGGGCAGACCACATTGACTCCGGGCCCATGACATCCCCAAGCGGGTGGTGGTTTCTCCCGCTTTCTCCTGCAACGCCGGCTCGTCATCAGTGAAGGCCCGCAATAAATCCCACGGAGCGCCTCGCCAGGTCAACGCCGAGCTGGTCATAAAGGGGCATTAATGGGGAATCCAGTACCGAGGACACCTCGACGTGTCATCGCATCAGGACAGAAGGAAAACCAGCCAAATGAAGGTTAAGCAGCGCCAAGTCGCTGCTTCCGTTACAACCGGTTTACTAACAGATCGCGCGCGGCAGGTCGCGCAACGACGTGGTGAAATTTGGTGACAGATTCGCCTGCCGCATTCCCCACTGCGGTCGTGCCTGCCAGCCGGTCGCGCCCACGCCCACGGTGCCGCGCCCGAAACGCCGGTTGATCGCGTCCATCGTCTGCATCAGCCCATCGTCGCCGATGGTGAGCGGAGCGAACAGATCAGGCTGCAACAGGTCTGGACAGCTTAAATCCATCAACCACACGCCGGCCTTCTTGTAGGCGAAGCCCGCCTTGAGAAAGCCGCGCTGCATCTGCCGGATGGTCTCGAGTATCGCGCGGGAATCGCTGGTGGGGCGCGGCAGACCGGTCGTGCGTTGCGGATGGTGTTGGCACAGTTCAGGGCGGAAGGGGTCGGTGTTGGCGAAGATGCCCACGGCGCCGGCCACCAGCCCACGCGCGCGCAATTTTTCGCAGGCGCGCACCGCGAAGGTGGCGAAGGCCTCGCTGATAGCCTTGTGATCCTCGACGCGCTCGCCGAAGGATCGGCTGACCATGATCTGCTGGCGGGCGGGTTCCACTTCTTCCAACGCGAGGCACGGCTCGCCAGCCAGTTCTCTCTGTGTGCGGGCCAGCACTACGCCGAAGGTTTCCAGAATCAGGTCTTGACGCGCATCGCGCAGTTGCAGCGCCGTTTCGATACCCATCCCATGCAGCTTGGCGGCCCAGCGCGGCCCCACGCCCCATAGTTCACCTACGGGCGTGGCAGCCAATACCTGCACCAAGGCGGGCGGCGACAGCGCAGACAGATCAGCTACTCCGCCCAGCGCGGCGGGATAGCTACCCGGTTTGCGGGCAGTGGTCTTGGCGACAAGATTGCCGAGCTTAGCCAAGGTCTTAGTCGCACCAATGCCGACACAGCTTGGGATGCCCGTCCAGCGATATATGCGGTCACGCAGTTCGCGGCAGAACGCCGCACGCTCTGGGATGCCGGTGAGGTCGAGAAAGGATTCGTCGATGCTATAGGATTCTACGCGCGGCACCATCTCGCGCAGGATGGCCAGTATGCGGGCGCTCATGTCGCCATAGAGGGTGAAGTTGGCCGAGCGGATCGCCAGTTGGCGGCGGACGGCGGGCGGAACCTCGTGGATTGGCTGGGCCATGCGCACGCCCAGCGCCTTGGCCTCGTCGGAACGCGCGATGGCGCAGCCATCATTATTCGACAACACCACCAGCGGCTGGCCGCGCAGTTCCGGCTGGAACACCCGCTCGCAGCTCGCGAAAAAATTGTTGCCGTCGATCAACGCGAACACGGGCAGCGTCAAGTCAATGATTGACGGCCATGTTCGCGGCGCATTCGGCGCGCGACCCCGACCACGACGAAGATTTCGACCTCCATGTCCGGCGGCAGGACGATGGAGGCGATGCTCGGGTTGCGGCTCTGCAACTCGATGTGGTCCTTGAATATATACAACACCTTACACACGGGAGCGTTGCCGTCCCACACCGCAATGACCACGTCGCCGCCTTGCGGGCGCACGCTGCGATCCACAATCAGCACGTCGCCGTCGCAGATGCCCGCCCCAATCATCGAGCAACCTTCGGCGCGGTAAAGGAAGGTCGCGGGCGGATTGCGCACCAGCAGTTCATTCAGATCGACGCTATCGCCCTCGAAGTCCTCTGCCGGGCTCGGAAAGCCCAAGACTGCCCTTGCCGCGCCCATGGGCAGGCGCAGCACGGGCGCATCTACCTCTGCCTGTCCCAGCAGGATAGCGCGGGTGTCGAGCGCGTGAATGAAAACAAGGGTCGTGTTCATGCGTCGTATTTAACCACGGTCGTCGTCAAAACTCCCATGGACCGACAAATCCGCAATGCGCAATCGCGACGCATGGATAAATTCTTGACCACGAAAGACTGCCTGCATGTGCACCGGCGAAGGAGTGGCGCAGTTTGCAAGATTGAGGGCAGAAAGGGTCGAACTGGGAGGGACTTTGCGGACGGTGGTCACCACGGCATCACGCATCGTGGTGTCGCAAACCCGGAAATGAAAACACCCAACTGAACAGTTGGACGCTGAAATTTTGGTGGCCAGGGACGGAATCGAACCGCCGACACGGGGATTTTCAATCCCCTGCTCTACCGACTGAGCTACCTGGCCGCATGGAAGATGGCATTGGCCATTGCGGCCAAATTCAAGAGAGGGCGAAATTTACCCTCTGCCTGGTTTTCAGTCAAGCTGGGCGCGCTGCCTTCAGCCCCCGGCGGCTGGCGGGACGTAGTCCGGCGGCGCGGCAACCTCGCCCCCGAAGAAGAACTTGGCCATCTCCTGCTCCAGGAACTTGCGCGCCTTGGGGTCTATGGGCGTGAGGCGGTATTCGTTGATCAACATGGTCTGGTGGCTGAGCCAGCTTTGCCAGGCCTGCTTGGATACCGATTCGAAAATGCGCTTGCCCAGTTCACCAGGGTAGGGCGGAAAATCCAGCCCTTCCGCTTCGTGTCCCAGCTTGATGCACTGCACCATGCGTGTCATGTGATTGTCCTCCATCTCGCCGGCCTGTTGGGTGCCCCCGCCTCGGGCGGAATCGGGCCGCTGCCAGATGAGACCCGCGCTTGCGATGGGGTCTCGATCTTTAAGACGGCCAAGGCCGGGAAAGCCTCTCGCGGGCTTTTGACGCCAGCCCTGCCCAGCCGGTCGGTCACCGGCTTGGCCCTGTCCTCGGGGGGAATCGCACTCGATTCTATACCAAAGAGCGGGGAGCGGACTTCAATCTGACTGGACAAGCCGGCGCCGGCGATGCGCGTAACCTGGACCGGCCACGCGCATGGTTCAGGGTTTGATCTTGTAGCCGGTCTTGAAGATCCAGATGATGACCGCCAGGCAAAGCGCAAGAAACAGCACGATCATGCCTAGGCTGACTGCAACGCGGACATCCGCCACACCATAGAAACT
>JBARUT010000080.1:0-21273 GCA_049645885.1 Candidatus Macondimonas sp. | reverse complement strand
CACTGACCCCGCCGGTGCACAGCGTGTGCAATTCCCGCAACACCCCTTCCACCACGGCGTTGGGCAGGTAATAAGTCACCCCCATCCAGTTGACGAAGGTGGGCAGCGCGGGGTCGAAACCGCATTCTCGCAGACGCGCGCCGAGGGACTGGGTAGTGAAATCAATGGGGACGAATACCAGATTGTCCGGCGCCGGGAAGCCTTCCCTGGCCAGCCGATCCCGCTTGGCCTGCTGGGTCGCCGGGTGATCAAGCTCAAACACAGTCAAACGATCCATGAGATCGGGACGGCGCCAGGCAAACGTGTCCCACCCCGCTCCCAGAATCACGTATTGCCGCACGCCCTGGGTGGACATGGCGCGCGCCAGCTCGTCCTCGCCAAACCGCGCCCGCAGCAATATTGTGGCCATGAAGCCCAGCTGTTGCGGCTGGCGGCGAAAACCCCGCGCCATCAGGCGATAGACCCACCGCCGATGCGCCAGTCGGCGCCCCAGCGGGCTCAACAGCCGCTCGGCCACAGGGTCATGGAAAATATGGGTTTCGGGGCTATTGGTCATCAGCGCCCGTAAAAACAACACAAAGCGGGAGGTGTAACTGGCCTGTCCGTCGCGCATCCTGGCTCCGTCATCGGGTCGTCCTGACCCTGCCGATCAATATATCCTTGATTTAACCTAGCACAGGATTGGAAGCGAAGCGTCAGAGGGTTGAGAGATAATCCGGCCCCAGCTGGCGCATCTGCCCCAGGATCCAGGCCTGACGGCCGCGCACATACTTCGATGGCGCATCGACCCGGTAACGGACGGGATTGGGCAGCACGGCTGCCAGCAGCGCCGCCTGGGCCGGATCGAGCCGCGCGGCGGGAATGCCGAAGTAGCGCTGGCTCGCCGCCTCGACGCCGTAGACGTTGTCTCCGAACTGGGCCAGGTTCAGATACAGTTCCAGAATGCGACCCTTGGGCAACAGCAGCTCCATCCACAGCGCCAACCACGCCTCCAACCCCTTGCGCGCCCAACTGCGGCCGGGCCACAGGAACAGATTCTTGGCCGTTTGCTGGGTCAGGGTGCTGGCCCCGCGCACCGCTCCCCCACGGGCATTGTGATCCGCGGCGTCGCGGATGGCCTCCAGATCAAGACCAAAATGGGTGGGAAAACGCTGATCTTCGGCGGCAACCACAGCCAAGGCCACAGAGGCTGCGATCCGCGTCCTGGGTACCCACTGGTAGTCAGGCCAAATCCATGCGCCCGTCACCAGATTGCCAAGCCCTTGCTGCATCATGAAGGCGCTGGTGGGTGGCGGGAACCAGCGCAGCGCGCCGATGGGAAGTACGGTGATCCCCAGCAGCGCGCACAGGCTGACCCACAGCGCCCGTCTCAGCCGCCCCGCCCGGCGTCGCGGTGGTCTGGTGACAGGCCGGCGCCGGGCATGGGGAGACCAGGGCGGCGGCGTGGGCATGGACTTGATCCCTCGTTCAGATGCAGGAGTTCAAAATGAACTGGCGCAATAACAAATGGCATCCCCAACGCTATCTGGTCACCGGGATGATCACCATCATCCCGCTCTGGATTACCTGGTGGGTGCTGACTTTCATTTTCGATCAATTGACCGCCGTCAGCATGCCGGCTGTGCGCACGCTCGCGGGCCGATTGAATGGGCCGACCGACCCGCTCATCGGATTGCTCCTTTTGCCTGGGATGCAGTCTCTGGTCGCCGCGCTTCTGACGCTGCTCTCGCTCTATCTGCTGGGTCTTTTGACCAGCTTTGTCGTCGGCCGGCGCATGATCGCACTGATGGATGGGGTTCTGCACCGCATCCCCTTGGTCCAGACCATCTACGGCGGGGTCCGGCAGTTGCTGCGCTCCTTGGAGAGCCGTCCGGACCAGCCCCAGCGGGTGGTGCTGATCGAGTTTCCCGGCCCCCACATGCGCGCCGTCGGGTTTGTCACCAAGATCCTCAAGGATACGGACTCTAGCCAGGAACTGGCGACGGTATACGTGCCCACGTCACCCAATCCCACTTCCGGCTATGTGCAAATCGTCCCGACCGACCGGCTGACCGCCACGGACTGGACGGTGGACGAGGCGATGCGCTTCATCATTTCAGGCGGCACGATCAGTCCGGACAGCATCCGTTACGGCGCCCCAATGTCCACCTTCACGTCCCCCACACCGTAACCAGCACTTCTCGCGCCTGGCCTTCCAGCCGGTGCTCCCACAGGAAAATGCCCTGCCAGGTCCCCAGTGCGCAACGGGCATGCCGCACGGGAACCGTGACTTCGACCTGGGTGAATACGGCACGCAGATGGGCCGGCATGTCGTCCGGTCCTT
Source organism: Candidatus Macondimonas sp. (assembly GCA_049645885.1). Lineage (GTDB taxonomy): Bacteria > Pseudomonadota > Gammaproteobacteria > UBA5335 > UBA5335 > Macondimonas. Next base: position 18,950 of record JBARUT010000080.1, on the reverse strand, counting down.
CCAGGTGATGGCGGTAGCGGGGATCGCCGTCGGGGGCGAAACGCGCGGCAAAGGCTTCCAGATCGGTGCGCACAGTGGGATCGGCGTTCTCGCACAGAATCAGCGAAGCGCTGGTATGGCGCAGAAAGCCATGGCACAGGCCGGTGGTGACGCCAGCGCGGTCCACCACCGCCTGCACCGCCGCCGTGATGTCCCATAACCCCCGCCCCACTGTGCGCCAGGAGAGGGATTCCTGCGCCATGAGCACGTTCGCACCCGCCATGATTCAGCCGTACTGGCCCGAGACGAAGGGATTGGTGCGCCGCTCCTGGCCAAATGTCGACGTGGGGCCATGTCCGGGCACGAAGCGCACATGGTCGCCAAGGGGAAATAGCTTCTCGCGGATGCTGCGGATCAGTGTCTCGTGGTCGCCGCCGGGAAAATCGGTGCGGCCGATGGAACCGGCAAACAAGACATCGCCGACCTGGGCGAACCCGGCCTCGGGCTCGAAGAACACCACGTGCCCCGGCGTGTGACCGGGACAATGCAGCACCTGCAGGGTATGCCTCCCGACGGTCACGGTGTCGCCTTCCTCCAGCCAGCGGTCGGGGGTGAAGCTCTGGCCGCCAAAACCCATCATCTGGCTCTGCTGGGGGATCATCTTGATCCAGAAACCATCCGCCTTGTGGGGGCCTTCCACCGGCACACCCGTGGCTTCGGCCAACTCCGCCACGCCACCGGCATGGTCGAGATGGCCGTGGGTCACCAGAATACGGGTCAGGGTAAGTTCGTGCTTGGCCAGGATAGCGCGGATCCGTGCCACTTCCCCGCCGGGATCGACCACCGCCGCCTCGCGGGTGTGCTCGCACATGATGATGGTGCAGTTCTGGGCAAAGGGGGTCACGGGAATGACGGCATATTTCATGGGTGATGACCAGGCTAGGGGCGTGACCGGGACAACTTCATCGCGGAACAAGCCCGCTGACATCGTGCTGACATCCGATACCGCGACAATGAGTTCCCATGATAACCATCCCATTGCCTGCTCGTCGCCCCCGTTCGAGGCTGCCGCGTCTTTGTGGTGCGGCCTTGCTCATCCTCACCGCCCATCTGGCCGCCGAGCCGACGCCGGAAGCCGCTTCGGGATGGGATCTGGCCTACCGCCGCCATTTCACCAACCCCGAGGCGGTCATCCCGCCCCAGTGCTATACCCGCACCGAAGGGCGCTTCAATCCCTGCTACACCTGCCATCAGGCCGAGATCCCCGGCGAAGGTCGGGCCAACCTGATGGACGACGGCCACTTGCAGGGCGCCTACACTTTCTCGGCGGTGGGGCTGAAGAATCACTGGACCAATCTGTTCGTGGACCGCCGGGCGGCAATCGCAACCATTTCCGATGCGCAAATCCGCGCCTATGTGGCCCAGGACAACTACACACCACTCATCCGGACCTTGCACACGCGCGGATTCCGTGGCTGGATCCCTGACCTGGCCGATCTGGCCGATCCGGCCCGCGCCTTCGATACGCAGGGACGGGCGCGAGATGGTAGCGGCTGGGTGGCGTTCCAGTACCAGCCCTTGCCCAGCACGTTCTGGCCCACCAACGGATCGATCGATGACGTGATGATCCGCCTGCCGCCGGCCTTCCGCCAGGACGCGTCAGGTCAGCCCGCCTGGCCTGTATATCTCGCCAACCTCAGTATCCTGGAAGCGGCCATCAAGGGTTTGGCGCAAATCGAAACGCCCCCGCTGGATGAGCGCGCCGTGGGCGCCGATCTGGACGGGGACGGCCGACTGAGTTCCGCCACTCACTTGCGCCGCCCCGATCATTATCTCGGTGGCGCCCGCGATGTGCCCGTGGTGACCTTCCTATACCCGCTGGGTACGGAATTCTTGCATACCGTGCGCTATCTGGGTGTGGACGACCGGGGCGACATTCATGCACCGGCGCGCATGAAGGAAGTGCGTTATCTGCGTAAGGAACGCTGGCTCGACAAAGCCACCCTGGGGGTACTCTACGACGAGGAAGCCTGGGAAAAGCAGCAGGGTTTTCTGCCTCAGATCGGCTGGCAGGGGGAACGCGGCGCCGTGAATGGCTTCGGCTGGCGCCTCCAGGGTTTCATCGAGGACGCGCAGGGAGAGCTGCGGCCCCAGAATCATGAGGAAACCTTTTTCTGCAAGGGCTGCCACACCTCGATCGGCGCCACCATCGACCAGAGCTTTGCCTTCCCGCGCAAGCTTCCCGGTGCACGTGGCTTGGGCTATCAGAATCTACGCGGCATGCCCGATGCACCCATGCGGGGAGAAACCGAAGGGGAAATCCGTCAGTACCTGCGCCGCGTGGGCGGGGGTGATGAATTCCGGGCAAACGACGAGATGCGGACGCGCTGGTTCGGCGCCGACGGTCAGCCCGATGTCGCCCGCCTGGCGCAGGCAAAGGACATCTACACCCTGATTGCACCCAGTCCCGAACGGGCCCTGATGCTGAATAAGGCCTATCTCATCCTGGTACGAGAGCAATCCTTCCTGCGCGGCCGGGACGCGACCATCGTCCCGGCCGCGAACGTCTACCGGGAAGTGGACCCCGATGTGCCGCCGCTTGCACCCGAACATCGGGTGCAGGGCGAGCTGTTGCTGGACTGGAGTCGAGCACATTCCCCCTGACGCCTGTGTCATGGAGCTGACACTGGAGCTTCACCGTTTTGTCCGCGAAGAAGCCATACGCTGGGCCTGCCCCCCACCATGCACCCCAACTTCAGGAGGAAACCCCATGCCCCGTCGCTCGCTCTCCCTGACCGCTCTCGGTTTCGGCATTCTGGCCGCTGGACCGGTCTCGGCCGCCGATTTCGGTGAATTGATGCAGAAACAACTGGAATCCGGCAGCAGCCGCCTGTTCGGCTTCACCAAGCCCATTGCAACCTCGGCCACCCCGCCATCCGGCTATGCCCGCGCGCCCGGCCAGCCCGCCAGTGACCACGTCCTGGTGGCGCAGGGACTCAAAGTGAGTTACCTGACCCGCACCGCTGCCGACAAAACCGACCAGATGGCGTTTTGGCCCAGTGACGCTCAGCCGACGCATCTGATCACCTGCGTGGAAGAGTTCGAACGCCAAGTGATCGGAGCGTTTCCGAATGGCACAGAAAAATACAATCCCTCCGTCCAGCGCATACGACTCTCCGACGGCAAAGTGGAAACCGTCTTGCGCGGGATGGCGGGCTGTGACGGCATCCGGCGCACGCCTTGGGGGACGATCGTCGCCACTGAGGAAACCAGCGATGGTCAAGCCTATGAAATTCTCAATCCGCTCAACCTGACCGATCTGACGCTCACCGGACGCGGTACCTCCGATCTGTTCGACCCGACAGGCGCCAATGTCACCGACACCACGGCAAAAGTCGCGTTGCGCAGTGACCTGCCCAAGATGGCCTGGGAAGGACTGGCGCTCACCTCGCAAGGGGTCGTGATCGCCGGAGACGAACTGCGCCCCGGCTCCTACGTCGACAGCCGCACCGGCATCCGCGACACCGACGGCGGCGCGCTGTTCAAGTTCGTTCCGAACACCCCCGCGACCGGCCAGGCGATCAGCAACCTGAACCAGTCCCCCTTGCTTGCCGGAAACGTCTATGCCCTGCAGGTTTCCTGCGTGGACAATAAACAGCAGTTCGGCCAGGGCTGCGAGATCGGCCAGGGCGCCTGGGTGGGCGTGACCGCCGCCAATGCCCGGGTGGATGCCCACAATGCCGGGGCCACCGGCTACTACCGGCCCGAGGACCTGCACGACGATCCCGCCTATACCGGGGAAGGCGTGCGCTTCTGCTGGACCAACACCGGTAACGCCGCGGCCGAGAACTATGGCGAGGTGATGTGCGGTGTCGATCGTGCGCCGCTCACAGCCGACGATACGCGCACTGTGACGGTCAACCGCTTCGTGGAAGGCGATGCCGACTTCAACCAGCCTGACAACCTCGCCTTCCAGCCCGGCACACGCAATACCTATGTCATCGAGGACAATCCCCACGGCGACATCTGGGCCTGCCTGCCGGACGGCGCGGATCGGGATATCAAAACCGACGGCTGCGTGAAAATGCTCTCAGTGGTGGACAGTTCGGCCGAGCCCACCGGTTTCCTCTTCAGCGGTGACGGCCGTACGGCCTACGTCTCCATCCAGCACAGCGCTGATCCCGTGGATGGCGGCATGGACGTGGATGGCTATGGCACCGATGATGTCCTCATGATCACCGGCTTCCGCCCCGTCCGCCAACCCTGAACGATCTCTCCCCCCTCTTTCCCGCCCGGCGCTCCGCCGGGCGGGTTCTTTTGCAACCGTTCCCCGCTGCTTTTCCACGCGACGCAGACCCGGATCATCGACACACAATGCGCCTTGAAGTATCGCCCGGCGTGAGCTAATTCCCTGGAAGGGAAAACCATCCACACCGGGAGCGGGAAGACCATGCAAGCGAATTCCTTTTGGCAGTGGGCCGAGCGCGATCCTGCCCGGCCGGCACTCGTCACGCCGGATGGGCGGGCCTTGACCTTCGGCGAATTGGGCGCGCGGGTGAACCGGATCTCGCATGCCTTGCAGGCTCTGGGACTGCATCGTGGCGATCATGTGGCGCTGCTCCTGCCCAATGGGCTGGAATGGATCGAGAGCTACCTGGCCGCCACCCAGATCGGCCTGTATGTCACGCCCATCAATTGGCATCTCACCGGTGAGGAGGCCGCCTACATTGTCGAGAACTGCGATGCCCATGTGCTCATCGCCGACGCGCACTATGCCGCGACGGCGCTGCAGGCAGCCCGGGAAGCCAGCCTCCTTGAAAACCAGTGCTACGCCGTGGGTGACATTCCCGGTTTCAGCTCCTACGAAAGCCTGCTGGCCGGACAACCCGAGACACCACCGGATGAACGCAGCGCCGGCACGCTGATGCTCTACACCGGCGGCACCACCGGCAAACCCAAGGGCGTGCTCCGGCCCCTGCCCGAGGGCAAGCCCGAGCAGGCCGCTCAACTGGGCCAAATGCTGTTCTTCCTGTTCGACGTCAAACCCGGCGCAGGCGTCCACCTCTGCCAGGGGCCGCTGTATCACTCCGCACCGGCCGGTTTCAGCACCGGCGCCCTGCACATGGGACAGACGCTGGTCCTGATGGACAAATGGGACGCTGAAAACGCCCTGCAATGCATCGAGCGCTACCGCGTCACCGCCACCCACATGGTGCCCACCATGTTCGTGCGGCTGCTGCGCCTGCCCGAAACGATCCGCAATCGCTACGATCTGTCCAGCCTGCGCAACGTCATCCATGCCGCCGCCCCCTGCCCTGTCGAGATCAAGCGGCAGATGTTGGATTGGTGGGGTCCCGTGATCTACGAGTACTACGGCGCAACCGAAGGCGGCGGCACACTCGTCAAGCCCAGGGAATGGCTGGCCCACCCCGGCACCGTCGGTCGTGCCTGGCCCGGCATCCAGGTCCGGATCCTGGACGACGCAGGCCGGGAACTGCCCGCCGGCGAGGTCGGCACCATCTACATGACCGCTGGCCTCGGCGACTTCCAGTACCACAAGGACCCGGACAAGACCCGCTCGGTCAAGCGCGACGGCATGATCACCGCCGGCGACCTGGGCCACCTCACCGAGGAAGGCTGGCTGTTCATCAGCGACCGGCGCACCGACCTCATCCTGTCGGGGGGCGCCAACATCTATCCTGCCGAGATCGAGGCCGTGCTCGTCAACCACCCCAAGGTTGCGGATGTCGCGGTGTTCGGGGTGCCCGATGCGGACTGGGGCGAAGCCGTCCAGGCCGTCATCGAACCGATCAAGGGCGTGGATGGATCCGCGGAACTGGCGGAGGAGATTCGCCAGTTCGCGGCACAACACCTGGCCCGTTACAAGTTGCCCCGCCACATCGACTTCAGCGACCATCTCCCGCGCCTGCCGTCCGGCAAGCTTCTCAAGCGCCACATGAAGGATGAATACGCCGCGCGCTTCCAGTCCGGTGGATAGCACTGCGGTTTCGGCGCAGGCCCCACCCCCAACACCCCATACGGAGCGGCCATGTCAGCCGGGAGCAAGGTTTTCAAATCGGATTTACTGGTCGGTCAAACGGCGCTGATCACCGGCGGCTCCAGCGGGATCAACCTTGGGATCGCCCGGCGCTTTGCCGAGCACGGCGCGAATATCGCGATCGTGGCGCGCAATCCGGAAAAGATCGCGCGCGCCTGTGAGGAGATCGGGGCGTTGAATGGCGGCCGGGTACTGGGCTGCTCGGTGGATGTGCGCGATTACCCGGAGCTGGCGGAGCAGGTCCAGCGCACCGTGGCGCAATTTGGGCCGCTGGACATCGTGATTGCCGGCGCGGCCGGGAATTTCCTGGCGCCGGCGGCGGCCATGAGCGCCAACGCCTTTGCCGCAGTGGTGGGGATCGACCTGCTGGGGACGTTCAATACCTTTCGCGCCAGCTTCGCCCATCTGCACAAGCCGGGCGCGCGCCTGCTGGCCATTTCCGCGCCTCAGGCCACCCAGACCATGCCGCTGCAATCCCATGCCTGTGCGGCAAAGGCCGGGGTCGAATCCCTGGTACGCAACCTGGCCGTGGAATGGGGTGGCCGAACCGGCGTCACGGTGAATGGCATTTCACCGGGATGCGTGGCCGGCACGGAAGGCGTGGCGCGACTGGCGGGCAATGGCGCTATGGCATGGAAACTGGTATCCCATTTGCCCATCCCGCGCATGGTCACGGTGGACGAAATGGCCGATCTGGCCTTGTTCCTGGTTTCCCCGCTGGCCGCCTATATGACGGGACAGATCATTGCACTGGATGGCGGGGTCTCCGTGCTCGGCGGCGGAATGCGGCTCGACGGTTGATGGATGCAGCATCCGGGTGAGTGCCGCGGGGTTGTGCGCATCGCGCCAAGGGCTAGAATGAGCGCTTCCGCGGGAAGCTGCATCCCGTCTTCTGGCACGCCACCGAGAAGGGCCCCACCTCCCATGTTGCCGAACCGACTTGCTCGTACCTTTACCCTATTCTGTCTGTTCCTGCTCTGGACCAACGCCACCCTCGCCGCACCCATCCCGGTGCCGGCCCCGCCGCAGATCAATGCCACCAGCTATGTCCTCATGGACCAGGACAGCGGCCGACTGCTGGTGAATCACAACGCCGACAGCCGCGTGGAACCCGCCAGTATCACCAAGATCATGACCGCGTATGTCGCTTTCCAGCAACTCGCGGATGGCGATCTCAAGCTGGACGAACAAGTGACCATCAGCGAGAAGGCCTGGCGCGCGGAAGGTTCCCGGACCTTTCTCAAGGTGGGTTCGCAAATCGATGTCGAAACCCTCATCAAGGGCATGATCGTGCAATCGGGCAACGATGCGAGCATCGCGCTGGCGGAGCATATTGCCGGGGCCGAGGAATCCTTCGCCGGCCTGATGAATCAGTATGCGCAGAAGCTGGGGATGACCAATACCCACTTCATGAATGCGACCGGCCTGCCCGACCCCAACCACTACACCACGGCCCATGACATCGCCTTGATGGCGCAGGCCATGATCCGCGATTTCCCGCAGTACTACACTTGGTATTCGATTCGCAAGCTCCTCTTCAACGGCATCGAGCAGCACAATCGCAACCGCCTGCTGTGGCGCGACGCCAGTGTGGATGGCTTGAAGACCGGGCACACCAGCTCGGCCGGCTACTGCCTGGTGTCTTCGGCCAAACGCGACCAGATGCGGCTGATCAGCGTGGTGATGGGCACCCCCAGTGACAATGACCGCATGAACAACAGTCAGGCACTGCTCAACTATGGCTTCCGTTTCTACAGCACCCATCTCCTCTACCCGGCTGGCGAAGTCGTCACGGAAGCGCCTGTCTGGATGGGCAAGGTCAACAAGGTCGCGCTGACCCTGCCGAAGGATCTCTACATCACCGTGCCTCGGGGGCAATACGAAGGGGTGAAAACCCTGGCGGAAGTGCAGGAGAAGCTGACCGCGCCGCTGCCCGTCGATGCGGCCATCGGCACGCTGGTGGTGCGCTTCAATGACGAACCCTTGCTGGAAGCGCCGCTGTATCCCAAGCAGGCCGTGGAACGTGGCAACTGGCTGAAACGGCTGTGGCACTGGTTGCTGCTGTGGTTCAAATGAGCGCACACGCAACCGTTTATCTCGATGGCGCCTTCCTGCCGCTCGCCGAGGCGCGGGTTTCCGTGCTGGATCGGGGATTCCTGTTTGGTGATGGCGTCTATGAAGTCATTCCCGTCTACCAGGGGCGGCCTTTTCTTTTGGCGGAGCATCTGGACCGGCTGGAACGCAGCCTCACGGCCATTCGTCTGGACAATCCGCTCGAGCGGTCTCGCTGGGAGGCGCTCATCGGCGAACTCATCAGCCATCAGGGACCGGGCGATTGGTCGGTCTATGTGCAGGTCTCCCGCGGCAGCGACGATCACCGCGATCATGCCTTCCCGGCCACCGTGCAGCCGACCGTGTTCGCCATGGCGAACCCGCTCAAGCCGCCACCCGCCGCCTGGCTGGAAACCGGCATTGCAACACTGAGCCAGCCGGATCCACGCTGGGGGCGTTGCGACATCAAGGCCATCACCCTGCTGGCCAATGCCCTGTCGCGCCAGGCGGCCAAGGAAGCCGGGGCCGTCGAAATGCTCTACCTGCGTGACGGTCTGCTGACCGAGGGCGCCGCCAGCAACGTGTTCGTGGTCCACAGGAACGAGATCCTCACCCCCGTGGCGGACACGCGCATCCTGCACGGCATCACTCGCCAACTGGTGATTCACCTTGCCCAATCCGCGGGACTGACCGTGCGGGAGACCGATATTCCGGAAGCCACCCTGCGCGACGCCGATGAGCTGTGGATGACCAGTTCCACCCGCGCCGTGATCCCCATCACCCGACTGGATGGGCAAGCCGTCGGTGCGGGGCGTCCCGGCCCGCTCTATCGACGCATGTCGGATCTCTGGGAAAGTGCGCTGGCGCGCTGGCGTAACGGCGCTGCCCTGCTGTGACCGCACCATGACGCCAGAGGAAATCCTCTCCTTTCCTTGCGTATACCCCATCAAGGCGGTGGCGCGGATTGCCGATGAGCCCTTGGCGCTGGTCTCCACCCTGATCGCGGCGCATGTCGGCGAAGCCGATATTGTCGGCATCGAAACCCGCCCCAGTCGGGCCGGCGCCTACCTTTCCGTAACCGTGACCTTGCGGGCGACCAGCCGGGCGCAGCTGGATGCCCTCTACCGTGATCTGAGCGCCGACAAGCGGCTGTTGTGGGTGATCTAGCGCCCCCACCGGAGGTGCGGGATTGGGGACTGGCGCCCTACCCGGCCGTGTGGGAGGCAATGCGCCACTACACCGACCTGCGTGACCCTCACACCCCTGATGCGCTGTGGTTCGTGCAGCATCCACCGGTCTACACCCTGGGCATGCACGCCCGGCCCGAACATGTCCTCGCGCCAGGGGATATTCCTGTCATCCTCAGCGACCGTGGCGGACAGGTCACCTATCACGGGCCCGGCCAGTGGGTCGTCTATCCCCTGCTCGATCTGCGCCGTCTGGGGCTGGGCATCCGCAGCCTGGTCAATGCCCTGGAGCAGACGGCGATCGATCTGCTGGCCGGCTATGGCATCAAGGCCCATGCCCGCCGCGAGGCGCCCGGCGTCTACGTGGACGGCGCCAAGATCGCCGCACTGGGGCTGCGGGTGCGACGCGGCTGCTGCTACCACGGGCTGGCGCTCAACGTCGACATGGACCTCACCCCTTTCGCCGGCATCAATCCCTGTGGTTATGCCGATCTGGCTGTCACCCAGGTGCGCGCTTTCCGGGCCGATCTGTCGCTCGCCCAGGTACGCACAGACCTCGAATCCGCCCTGCGCAAGACTCTCCGCCTGCCACCCTTGATCTGGCGGTAGGCTGACCAGACGCCACAATCAAGACCCGTGTGATAAAACTTGGCTCAAGCGTACCCCTCTCGTGTCGATACCTTAAAGGCCGCGAATGATTCGCCGGTTGTGTGTTGTGGATACTTGAGGAGACACTGATGAAGATCAAAGTACTGTCGATGACCTGTGCCATGGCCCTCTTGCCTTTGGCGGCCCAGGCCGAAATGAACCCCATGAGCGAACCGGCACTGTCGGGCGTACATGGCCAGGCGCTGAGCATTGTTCGCGACAAGGGACGCAGTTTCGCGCTGGACACCACGGCCCAGACGATGTCTTTCAGCAAGGGTAGTCTGCTGGATGTAGATGCCGCCGGCACCTTGTTCGGTTACGGCATCACCGTCGACAACCTGGGCTGGAATCGCACGCGAGGCTTCTCACTTGGCTGGACCACCCCTGTTATCCCGTAAATGAGCAGGTGGATTGGCGAAGGAACCCATCGCCAATCCACTTTCCCTCGACCCATCTTTTTTCCATAGCAAAAAGCCCGCATCCGCGGGCTTTTTTCAATCAAGATTCGACCCCCGATTCAGCTACGGATCTTGCGCAACCGCTCCAGCATCTGCAGCTTGGCCATTGCTTCCGCCAGTTCGGCCTGGGCATGGGCGTAATCGATGTCGGAGCGACGCTGGCTCAAGGCGTCCTCGGCACGACGTTTGGCTTCCAGCGCCGCGGCCTCGTCCAGATCCTTGGCGCGCAACGCGGCATCGGCCAGCACCGTCACCTTGAAAGGTTGTACTTCCAGAATGCCGCCGGAAACAAAGTAATGCGCATCCTGTCCCTGCTCATCCCGCACTCGCACCTCGCCCGCACGCAATTTGGTAAGCAGAGGCGCATGGCGGGGCGCAATGCCCACATCCCCTTCCATGGCTGGCGCGAAAACCATGCTTGCGCTGCCGGAGAAAATCTCCCCTTCGGCGCTGACGATATCGACATCGATCTGGCTCATCTCAGCTCACTCCCGCAATGGATCACAGGCGCTTGGCCTTCTCCACCGCTTCCTCGATGCTACCGACCATATAGAAAGCCTGTTCGGGCAGGCTGTCATACTCGCCGTCAAGGATGCCCTTGAAGCTGCGGATCGTGTCCTTGAGGGACACATACTTGCCCGGCGAGCCGGTGAAGACTTCGGCCACATGGAAGGGCTGCGACAGGAAACGCTGAATCTTGCGGGCACGGGATACAGTCAGCTTGTCTTCTTCAGACAGCTCATCCATGCCCAGAATGGCGATAATGTCGCGCAGTTCCTTATAGCGCTGCAACACATTCTGCACACCGCGAGCGGTGTTGTAGTGTTCCTCGCCCACCACCAGGGGATCCAACTGACGGCTGGTGGAGTCCAGCGGGTCCACAGCGGGATAGATGCCCAGCTCGGCGATCTGACGCGACAGCACCACGGTCGCGTCCAAATGGGCAAACGTGGTCGCAGGAGAGGGATCGGTCAGGTCGTCCGCCGGTACATACACCGCCTGGATGGAGGTGATCGAACCGGTCTTGGTCGAGGTGATACGTTCCTGCAGGCGCCCCATTTCCTCGGCCAGCGTCGGCTGATAACCCACAGCGGACGGCATGCGGCCCAGCAGCGCAGATACTTCGGTACCGGCCAGGGTGTAGCGATAGATGTTGTCGACGAAGAACAGGATATCGCGACCCTCATCGCGGAAGTATTCCGCCATGGTCAGCCCGGTCAGCGCCACGCGCAGACGGTTGCCCGGTGGCTCGTTCATCTGGCCGTAGACCATGGCCACCTTGGACTCCGGCAGGTTCTTCAGGTCGATAACGCCGGATTCGGCCATTTCGTGGTAGAAGTCGTTACCTTCGCGAGTACGTTCACCGACACCGGCAAACACCGACAATCCGCTGTGCTCCTTGGCGATGTTATTGATCAGTTCCAGCATGTTGACGGTCTTGCCGACGCCGGCGCCCCCGAACAGGCCGACCTTGCCGCCCTTGGCGAAGGGGCAAAGCAAATCGATCACCTTGATGCCGGTTTCCAGCAAATCGGTGGAACCCGATTGTTCCTCATAGGAGGGCGCCGTGCGATGGATCTCCCAGCGCTCCTCGCAGAGCACCTCGCCCCCCTCGTCCACGGGATTGCCCAAGACGTCCATGATGCGGCCCAAGGTACCCTTGCCGACGGGTACCGAAATTGCCGCCCCCGTGTTGCGGACATCCAAGCCGCGACTCAGACCATCGGACGGTCCCATGGCGATGGTTCGCACCACCCCATCGCCCAACTGCTGCTGGACTTCCAGAACCAGGCCAGCGGACTCGACCACCAAGGCATGGTAGATCGCAGGGACCGCGTCGCGGGGGAATTCCACGTCCACCACGGCGCCAATGATCTGAACGATTTTTCCGGAGCTCATCTGTCTGGTTCCCCTAAGGCTTAGGTCCGCATCTGCGCGGGTCGCGCAAGGTAATTGGGTGCTGCCATCCGGCGGCGGTTCAGGTCACAGCGGCCGCGCCGGCCACGATCTCGGCCAGTTCCTGGGTAATGGCGGCTTGACGGGCCTTGTTGTAGACCAGCGTCAGGCTTGTGATGACTTCACCCGCATTGTCAGAAGCCGACTTCATGGCCACCATGCGAGCCGCCATCTCGCAGGCAATGTTTTCAATCACTGCCTGGTAAATCTGTGACTCCACATAGCGCACCAGTACGTCATCCAGCAAGGCTTCAGGGCTGGGTTCATAAATGTAGTCCCAGTTCTGCAGCATCTCGGATTCGCGCATCGGCTCCACCGGCAGCACCTGCTGCACCACGGGCTTTTGCGTCATGGTATTGACGAACTCGTTCCGCACCAGAAGCAGCCGATCGATCTGGCCGTCACGGTAGGCATCGAGCATCACCTTGATGGTCCCGATGACCTGGTCGAGATGGGGACGATCCCCCAAACCGGTTTGCTGGGCCACAATTGCGCCACCCAGACGCCGAAAAAAGCTGACGCCCTTGCCACCCATAATGGCCAGATCGACGGCAACGCCCTGAGCGTCCCAGCGTCGCAGCTCAGCCAGCACCGTCTTGAACAAATTGATGTTCAGTCCGCCGCACAGCCCGCGATCGGTCGAGACGAAGAGGATTCCCACCCGGTTGACCGGCTCACGCGGCAACAGGAAGGGATGCCGGTAGTCCGGACTGGCCGCCGCCAAGTGACCGATGACCTGGCGCATGCGCTGGGCATAGGGCCGGGTGGCGTTCATTTGATCCTGCGCCTTGCGCATCTTGCTTGCCGCGACCATTTCCATGGCCTTGGTGATCTTCTGCGTGTTGCGGACGCTGCGGATCTGGTTGCGTATTTCTTTGGTGCCGGCCATATCTCACCTATCGGGTTCGTGGCTTACCAGGTTCCGGTAGCCTTGAAGTCCTCGATGATCTTTTTCAGACCGCTTTCGATTTCAGCATTGAAATCGCCCGTTTCATCAATCCTGGCCAACACGCCGGCATGGGCGGAGCGGGCAAAATCGTGCAGCGCGGCTTCAAACGCCACCACTTTCTTCACGTCCACGCTGTCCAGATGGCCTTCATTGGCGGCATACAGGGACAGCGCCATCAGCGCGATGGACAGCGGCGCGTACTGCTTCTGCTTCATCAGCTCAGTGACGCGCTGGCCGCGATCCAACTGCTTGCGCGTCGTTTCATCCAGATCGGAAGCAAACTGGGCAAACGCCGCGAGTTCACGGTATTGAGCCAGCGCCAGACGCACGCCACCGCCGAGCTTCTTGATGATCTTGGTCTGGGCGGCGCCACCCACACGGGAGACCGACAGACCGGCGTTGATGGCCGGGCGGATGCCTGCGTTGAACAGGTCCGATTCCAGGTAGATCTGGCCGTCAGTGATCGAGATCACGTTGGTGGGCACGAAGGCCGACACGTCGCCCGCTTGTGTTTCGATGATCGGCAGCGCCGTCAGGGAGCCCGTTTGACCCTTAACTTCACCATGGGTGAGCTTCTCGACGTAATCGGCATTGACGCGTGCCGCCCGCTCCAGCAGACGCGAATGCAGATAGAACACATCCCCAGGATAGGCTTCGCGGCCCGGCGGGCGGCGCAGCAACAGGGAAATCTGGCGGTAGGCCCACGCCTGCTTGGTCAAATCGTCATAAACGATCAGTGCGTCCTGGCCACGATCGCGGAAATACTCGCCCATGGCGCATCCGCTGTAGGGTGCAATGTACTGCAAGGCAGCGGAATCAGAGGCGCTGGCCGCCACCACGATCGTGTGCGCCAGGGCGCCATGCTCTTCCAGCTTGCGCACCACGGCGGCAATGCTGGACGATTTCTGGCCGATGGCGACGTAGATGCACTTAACGCCGGTGCCTTTCTGGTTGATGATCGCATCCACCGCAACGGCGGTTTTGCCGGTCTGGCGGTCACCGATGATCAATTCGCGCTGGCCGCGTCCCACCGGCACCATGGCGTCAATGGCCTTGAGCCCGGTTTGAACCGGCTGGGACACTGACTGGCGGGCAATCACGCCTGGCGCCACTTTTTCGATGGGCGATGACAGGGCGGTATCGATCGGGCCTTTGCCATCGATGGGCTGACCCAGCGAATTCACCACGCGGCCGAGCACGGCCTCGCCCACGGGCACCTCCAGAATGCGCCCGGTGCAGCGCACCCGATCGCCTTCCGTGATCTGCTCGTATTCGCCCAGTACCACGGCACCGACGGAATCACGCTCCAAATTGAGCGCCAGGCCATAGATGCCGCCAGGGAATTCCAGCATTTCACCTTGCATCGCAGCTGTGAGGCCATGGATGCGGCAGATACCGTCAGCCACACTGATGACCGTCCCCTCGGCGCGCGCCTCCGCGACGACCTGGAAATTCTGAATGCGCTGTTTGATCAGCTCGCTAATCTCGGCGGGATTGACTTGCATGTTGCTTCCTCGTCAATGAACCAGTGCGCGGGAAAGACGTTCCAGCTGGCTGCGGACCGACCCGTCGATAACCAAATCACCGGCGCGAATGACCGCGCCGCCCACCAAGCTTGCGTCGACCCGGGAGGTCAGGTTGACCCGTCGCCCGAGCCGCCGCGACAAGGCCTCGCTGATCCGCTGTTGCTGATCGGCATCCATCGGGGTTGCCGTTGTCACTTCGGCATCCACCGAGCCCTCGGCCTCTGTGCGCATTGCGCCATAAAGCTCGGCGATCTGCGGCGTCAACAAAAGACGTCCGTTTTCGATCAGGAGACTGACCAGATTGATGCCTTCCGGCCCCAATTCGGGGCCCAGGGCATCGATGATCAATTGGCGGCTCTGTTCGGCAGTCTGCAGCGGATTGTCAAGCGCCGTGCGGATGGGTGGATAGGACACCAACGCCGCCAACAGATCCAATCGCTGTTGCCACTCGCTCAGCGTCGATCCACTTTGCTGGGCCAGATCAAGCACGGCTTTCGCATA
Source organism: Candidatus Macondimonas sp. (assembly GCA_049645885.1). Classification (GTDB taxonomy): domain Bacteria; phylum Pseudomonadota; class Gammaproteobacteria; order UBA5335; family UBA5335; genus Macondimonas. The sequence goes on along the minus strand of JBARUT010000080.1, from coordinate 3,636 downwards.
GGGTCGGGCCAGGGTCGTTACATCGGACATCTGTGGATCCCCGGTCAGATCTGGCCGACCAGTTCGTCCACCAGATCACGGTGGGCGGACGGGTCGATTTCACGCTTGAGTATCCGTCCTGCCCCGGCCATGGCCAGATCCGCAACCTCCCGTCGCAGGGATTCCCGGGCCTGGGACACTTCCTGGGCGATCAGGGCTTCAGCGGACCGAATCTGCCGCTCCCCTTCCTCACGCGCCGCCTGCTTGGCCTGCTCGATCATCTCGGCACCACGGCGATTCGCCTGAGCCAGGATTTCGGCTGCCTGCTGGCGGGCCGCCTGCAAGGCGCTTTCGACTTCCTGGCGCGAACGCTCCAGCTGGGTGTTCCCCTGCTCGGCGGCAGCCAGTCCTTCAGCGATGCGCTGCTGACGTTCCTGCATCGCCTGAGTCAACGGCGGCCAGACGAACTTCATCATGACCCAGACGAACAACCCGAAGGTAATCATCTGGCCGATCAGAGTGGCGTTGATGCCCACGATAAACTCTCCGCGATCCGTGTCCTACCCAAAAAACGTCCGGGTCGAGGGGACGTTTTAGCCCAGCGCTGCCAGGAAGGGATTGGCGAACATCATCAACAGGCCCATGGCCACACCGATAATGGACACAGCGTCCAGAAGACCGGCGATGATGAACATACGGGTTTGGAGCATGCCAGCCAGTTCGGGCTGACGGGCCACACCTTCCAGGAATTTTCCACCCAGCAGGGCGAAGCCAATGGCGGTGCCAACGGCGGCAAGACCAAAAATGATACCAACCGTCAACACGGTATTGGCCTGGATCTGGGCGATAAGAGCTTCCATCATTCCTCCTCGTTCGGGAATATCAGTGTGAGCCAAAGAGATCAGTGCTTGGCGTGAGCCATACCCAGGTAGACCACGGTCAGGGTCATGAAAATGAACGCCTGTAACGGAACGACCAGGATATGGAAGATAGCCCAGGCGCCACCGGGCCCCCACTGCGCCCACCAGGGCAGCAGGGCGATCAAAACAAAAATCAATTCGCCGGCATACAGGTTGCCGAACAGTCGCAGGCCCAGTGACAGAGGCTTGGCCAGCAACTCGACCGCGTTCAGGATCAGGTTGAATGGCATCAGGTATTTGCCAAAAGGATGGAACAACAGTTCCTGGATATACCCGCCGACACCCTTGCCCTTGATGCTGTAGATGATGATCAACAGGAACACCGTGATGGACAGGCCAAAGGTGGCGCTCATGTCCGCCGAGGGGACAGGTCGGAAATACTGAACGCCGAACAAGCCGGCTACCGCGGGGAACAAATCCACCGGGATGAGGTCCATCGTGTTCCAGAGCAAAACCAGGCAGAAAATGGTCATGGCCAGCGGCGCAATCAGACGGCTGTCACCATGGAAGGTCTCATGAACCACGCCATCGATAAATTCAATGACGGACTCGACCAGGTTCTGCAGATGCCCCGGAACGCCCGAGGTCGCCCGACGTGCGGCCAGCGCAAAAGTCAGCACCAGCAACAAACCGAGCACGCTAGACATCAACAGGGTATCCAGGTTGAAGGTCCAGAAACCTTCACCGATCGTCCACCCCGTCAAATGGTGGGTTACATACTCCTGCGGAGTGTGAGCGGCGTGTTCAGCGCTGGACATGAGTCAATCAACCCCTTTGCTGCCTGTCGTCTGGAACGTCCCACAGGAGGGCGAACCAATAAACACCCGTTGTCGCCATAAAGGCCAGGATGAGCACTGGAAAGTGCCCGGGAAAAATCATGGCTGCAATCGCGAAGAGCCCGATGCTGACTCCCCACTTCACCGCTTCGGCCCGAGCCATCGCTGCCAGCCTCGCCTGCGCCGTCGCATCGGGCGGCAACAGGGCCACTCTTATGGCGAAGGCCGCCACTGCCAGGAGGTTGATGCCACCCCCCATCAGCGCCGCTGCTCCATCCTGCCAACTCAACACCATGGCCGCGATCACTGCCACGGTCGTGGTCACAACGGTTTGCCATAGAAAAAGCTTGGCGATGATGGCGCGATTCACCGGACTGCGAACCTCACCGGCCAGCGCGTATCGGGTATGCCGAAACCGCCGCCCCCAAAAGCGCCGCAAGTATAATGACCACGTTGGCATGGGTCAATGCGAAAAATTCCCTTTTTCGCGTCCGGCAAGACGCGCCAGCAATCCATCGAGCTGATCCAGGGAATGATATTCGATGCGCACCGCGCCTTTGCCGCCGCGATCCTGGATGGCCACCGGCGTACCCAGACGTTCGGAAAGATCCTGCTCCAACCGCACCAAGTCGGGATCTGGCGTCTTGTCGGGGCCTGTCGGTTGCTGCATGCGCCGCACCAGGGCCTCGGTCTGACGCACCGTCAAGCCACGCCGCACCACCAAAGCCGCCGCCTCGCACTGCTCGCCCCCCTTCAGGCCCAGCAAGGCGCGCCCATGCCCCATCTCCAGGCTTCCCTGTTCCAGGAGTGTTTTGACCGGCGGCTCCAGTTCATTGAGGCGCAACAAATTGGTGACCGCCACCCGGGAACGGCCCACGGTAGCCGCAATCTGTTCGTGAGTCAGGGCAAATTCGCGCTGCAAGCGCGCCAGGGCGCCGGCTTCCTCCATGGTGTTGAGGTCTTCGCGCTGGATGTTCTCGATCAGTGCGATGGCCATGGCCGCCTGGTCGGGGACCTGCCGCACCAGACAGGGCACTTCCCGCAGTCCGGCCATCTGGGCCGCCCGCCAGCGGCGCTCTCCCGCGATGATCTCGTAATCGCCTTCCCAGGGGCGCACCACGATGGGCTGCACGACGCCCTGGGTGCGAATGGATTCGGCCAGTTCCGCCAAGGCTTCCGGGTCCATCCGCAACCGTGGCTGGTAGCGCCCCCGCCGCAGCCGCTCGACCGGCAGTTGCGCCAGCGATTCCCCCGGCGTGGGGGGACCAGCCATCGCCACCCCGCCCAGCAAGGCATCCAGGCCCCGCCCCAAACCGCGCTTTCGGTTCATCGCGACAGAATCCCCGCAGTCGTTTGAGCCGCCGCCAAATCGCTGCGCCCATGTCGGCGCAGCATTTCCCCGGCCAGCGCCAGATAGGCGGCGCTGCCCTGTGCACTGCGATCGAGCAGCACACAGGGCAGACCGTAGCTGGGCGCCTCGGCCAGCCGCACGTTGCGCGGCACGACGGAGCGATAGACCTTGTCACCGAAATGCCGCAGCAATTGCTCGGATACATCGCGCGCCAGCCGATTGCGTGGATCAAACATCGTGCGTAGCAGGCCTTCGATTTCCAGCCCGGGATTCGCCTCGCGGCGCACCCCTTCCACACTTCCGAGCAGGGCTTTCAACCCCTCCAGGGCGTAATACTCGCATTGCATGGGAATCAGCACCCCCTGGGCGGCGACCAGCGCATTCAGCGTCAACACATTGAGCGCAGGCGGGCAATCGATCAGCACATAGTCGAACGAGGCCGTAGCGCCTGCCAGTGCCTCGGCCAGCGCGCGCTCGCGGCCCTCCCGTTGCAGCAAGTTCACCTCGGCCACGGTCAGATCCCCGGTGGCCGGAAGCACCTGGATACCCGCCTTGTCGGCGCTTTGCAGCGCCTGATCCAGGGAACACTCCCCCATCAGCACTTCGCAGG
>JBARUT010000079.1:0-15478 GCA_049645885.1 Candidatus Macondimonas sp. | reverse complement strand
TGCACAGCGTGGCCCATTTTCTGAGCGAGCTCGGTTTTGAGATCGCCGCCGCCGTCACCACCACCGATTCGCCGCTGTTGGCCGATCTGCCGTGCGCTGAGGTGCTGATCGGCGATCTGGAGGATCTGGAAGCGCAGGCCAAGGACTGTGATCTGCTGATCACACATGCCCACGGCCGGCAGATGGCGGCGCGGCTGCATTTGCCCTTCCTGCGCATGGGCCTGCCGATTTTCGATCGCCTGGGCGCGGCGCACCGCCTCGCGGTGGGCTATCGGGGCAGCCGGGATCTCATTTTCGAGGTGGCCAACCTGCTCATCGCCAATGGCCACGAGCCGGAACCCGATGAATGGAGACAGACGCATGCGCCAGAGGCCAGTGCGGCGGTTGCGATTGCTTAAGACCCCGAATCATGAACGGGCGAGCGCCGAAGGAGGCGTGATGAAAATAGCCTTTTGTACCCAGGACCTGAAACAGGTGGATGCCCACTTTGGTTGGGCAAAAAACATTGCCATCTATGAGGTCAGCCCCACCAGCCACCAGTTCGTCGAGGCGATCCAGTTCGATGGCGACCTGCAGGAGGATGGCAACGAGGACAAGCTGGCGCCCAAGATCGAGGCGATCAAGGACTGCGCCATCCTCTACGTGGCCGCCATTGGCGGTTCAGGCGCGGCGCGGGTGGTAGCCAACAACATCCACCCGATCAAGGTGAATCAGCCCGAACCCATTGCCGAGATTCTCGACAAGCTCAAAGACGTGCTGGCCGGAACCCCTCCGCCCTGGCTGCGTAAGGTCATGCGCAAGGGGCAGGCACAGGAATTCGATTTCGAAGATGAGGAGATGGAACATGGCTGAGACACAAACCGACGTCGTGGCGTCCGACATACCCGCGATCGAGACCCCTTTTGTCGTGGAATTGATCAAGCAATTCCGCGCTCACGACTCCTTCGGGGCCTGGGATACCAAGAGCGATGAGCAATTGCTCGATCCCTTCATCCTGACCAAGGAAAAGCGGGCACTGATTCCCATCATCGGGGATCCGGATCCAGAAATGCTGTGGCGGTTGGAGCTGTTCTACAACGCCATCGGCCTGTCCATCGAGCGCCGCACCGGCGTCATGGTGTCCCCCATGATGAAGATGTCCCATGAGGGCTTCGGCCGCATGGTGCTCACCGCCGGCCGATTGATTGCCGTGAACAAACAATTGCGCGACGTGCATCGCTTCGGTTTCCCCACCATGGAAAAGCTGGCGGAGGAGGGGCAAAAGCTGGTGGAGGCGGGCGTCAGCATGATCGAAAGTTTCCCTGAAGTGGCGAGGTATGGGTCATGACCCTGAAAATCAAACCCGGCGCCCTGAGCGCCGAGCAGGCCCGTTGGGTGTGGGCGGCGGCTACCGGACAGCGCGCTCATGTGGAACAGATGAAACACCGGATGGAGGGCAATCATGGCAACGGCAGACGAACTGAAAGCGGAAATCAAGCGGCTCTCCTCCCAGGCCACGGCCCTGAAGATGGATCTGCATGATCTGGCCGAGGATCTGCCCCTGGGTTGGGAGCGGATCCTCGAAGTCGCCGGGAAAACCCATGAAACCTATGAAAAGCTCGCGGCTGCCAAGTCTGAATTGGCGCAGGCGGGCTGAGGGGAGGATCGCAGCATGAGCGGCGTGGTCACCGTTACCCTGCCCGATGGGCGCAGTTGGACGCCCAAGTTCGTGGCGGCCATCAACGATGCAACCTGCATCGGCTGTGGCCGCTGTTACAAGGTCTGCGGCCGCGAGGTGCTGCAGATGGTGGGGATCACCGAGGATGGCGAGCAGATCGCCGTGGGTTCCGTGGGCGATGAAGATGATGACGAGGAATACGAGCGCAAGGTCATGACCATCGCCAACCAGATGAATTGCGTGGGCTGCGAGGCCTGCGCCAAGATCTGCCCCAAGAAATGCTACACCCACACACCCATGGAGGCGCCCTGATGAACGCGCCCCTGGCGGGCGGTGGGCTGATGTCCCGGGGCGGTCTGCATTTTCTCCTGCTGGGCTGCGCTCGGGAACCCGATCAGGCCGAGACCCGTGCATTGGCGCGCGCCATTGGCCTGACCTGGGAATGGCCACTGGGGCCGGTGGGCGGGGTGTTGGGTTTGGCGGAGGATGCCAGCCGAGTCCTATTCGACCACTGCTTTCCGGGCGCCATTCCACTGCTGGCGCGGGTGCATTCCCTGGGCACGCCGGCTTCATCCGATCCGCGACTGGATGAATTCGCCGACCTGCTGGAACTCCTGATGGCCCATCGCAAGGACCGCACCATTCATGGGGAATGGGTCGCGCGGGCCGTGGCGGCAGGTTGCATGGGGGACAATCATCTGTGGGAAGATCTGGGCCTCGCGAGTCGGGCCAGCCTGTCCGCGCTGCTCAACGCGCATTTTCCCACCCTGGTCGAGCAAAACACCCACAACCTGCGCTGGAAGCGGTTCTTTTATCGCCAGCTTTGCCAGCGGGCAGAAATCAGCCTGTGCAAGGCGCCCAGTTGCGGCGTGTGCAGCGACTATGCCGCCTGCTTCGGTGGCAGTGAAGACTCCTCCCCTGCCCGGCGCCGTGTGGGTTAGTGACGGCATTTGCGGCCGCTCGACACAACGGAATCAAAGCCCCGCCCAAACAGGTGCGCGGCGCTCAAGGCCGGCATGATTCCCGTGGCGGCCTGCTTTGATTGGCTCAGGCTTGAACGCGGCGATTTCTTTGACCCGTGGAATACGATCTCTGCGGAGCGTTCCTGAATGGACCGGGTCTGGCGTATCGTCGGAATAGTCAGTCCAAATCCATTGGAGATCCTGGTGAAATTCAAGCAATGGTTTGCTTGCTTGGTGGTTTTGTCTGGCGCTGTTTTGCCGGCCTGGGCGACGGAGTTCGCGAGCCACCCGGACCCTGCAATGGAACTGGACCGAATGGACCAACGCACGCCGGTTCCGCTTAGCCCCCACATGGCGCTCCATCAAAAACAGAACATGCGGGATCATCTTGAGGCCATTCAGGCGATCATGGCGGGTCTTGCCAAGCAGGACTTCCCGGCAATCGAAGCTGCAGCGGCAAGGATGGGTTTCTCCAAGGAGATGGAGGGGATGTGCCAGCGCATGGGGGCCGGCGCTCCGGGATTTTCAGACCGCGCCATCAGATTTCACAAAACCGCCGATGAAATTGCGGTTTACGCGCGAAAGAAGGACGAGCAGGGCGTATTGGACAGCCTCAACCGAACCCTTGCGCAATGCGTCAGTTGCCACGCCACCTACCGACAGCAAATCGTCGCTGCGGGCACATCCAGCACATTGATTGAACGGCTCAAATCCTCGGAATAAAAGTATCATTAACCGAGGACAGACCACATGAGAACAATCGTGGTCTGTCCCTGCTTTACTCCTGCTACAAGGCCGAACTGATCCATTGTCGAGCGCCCTGGAAGACCAAGGAGGCCGTGGAGCTGGCGACACTGGAATGGGTTGCCCAGCCCAACAACCACAGCCTGCTCGAGCCAATCGGCTACATCCCACCTGCGGAAGCTGAGGCAAACTACTACCGGCAACTCGCCAGTCAAGCCGCCACAGTGGCAGCCTGACTTAAACCAAACAGCCTCCACGAATCCCGGGGAGGTTTCCCCCCGTGTAATCGCGCACCCGTTTACAATGATCGTTGACTCAGGAAGCAGCCGTCCCGCCCTTGGCGCGTACTGCCGCTTCTTCCTGCTCAATCCACTGCTTGAGCTTGTCTACGTGTTCAGTCTCTTCATGCACAAACTCCTTGGCAATAGCCCGGATTTCCGGATCCTTCGTGGTTCCGGCAATGGCGTAATAAAATTCGAAGCCCCTGCGCTCTCCCTGTAGCGCCGCCTTGAGCGCACCCAACCTTGCCATTTCCGGGTCCGCCGCCCAAAGCGCGGTTTTCTCGGGCGTCTCATTGTCCGGCCATGCCGATTTGGCAGGCAGGCTCACGGTGATGTCTTTGCGTGAACACTTTGCCTTGGCTTCCGCCAGATGGAGGCGCGAATAGTGGCCAAGTTCGCTAAAGAGCGCGGCGACGTCAGAGTTGCCGCAGGCCGCCATGGTTTTGCTGAGCCGTTCGAAATGAATGGCTGCGTCTTCTTCGATCTGCACAGCGTAGCTGAGGAAGTCATCCAGCGTTTTGATTTGGACTCCCCCCTTGTAGATTGCGGCCGCGATCGACAATGTCGGGCCCTTGACAGGCAGTGTCATGTCCCCTTCAAAAGAAACCATGATGTCTTCGTTACGAACAAAGCACTGGCATGCAAGGCGATGGCGGGGTGGCATATCATTCACCTCAGCATCCATGATTTCTGCCTTGGTGATCTTTCCCAATTGCCTGAGCAACTCTTTTTCTTTTTCGGTCAGCGCTATGCCATAGCGTTCACGGGGTGAGAAGTGCGTGATTTCGACAAGGCAGGAACCACACTCACCATCCTGGCAGTCAAAAGGAATCGGGATGTGATGGGCTTTTGCCAGTGCGAGCAGGGTACCGCGGTGCCCTGCGACTGCATAGACCGTGATGTCCCGAGGCATCACCGGGGAAGAAAACGTGACGTTTGCCATGATTGAATACTCCTGTTTTGAAGACTGCAGTTTCACCATTATGCAAAAAGTGTGCCGCTTAAGGCGGGCGCGCAATGTATGCTATTGCCTGGAGGGACTCAACGCCTTCAACGCGCAGTGTTTTGCGCACGCGCCCCGCTAAACCCCTGCAGCGGCCGCTTCCATACTCTTCCATGTAATCCGAGTGTGCTTTGTTGGGTTCTTGTGCCGCTTCTTTTTTCTGCTTGCCTCAGAAAGAACAAATCCAGCGACGCTATTGGGTACGCGCATGGTTCTTGGCATCGATGGCATTGATATTGCCTCCCTAGACATTTGGAGCTCTGTCCAACCCGGACAAAGGGCAGCCTCATTCTTGGAGATCGTTACCATGGACTCAGTGGAGACATTCTTGGCCTATTCCATCAGGCTCGAGGAAGATGCCGCTTTGCGTTTCGATCAACTCGCAGACGCCATGCAAACGGGCGGGAACGCAGAAGTGGCAAAATTGTTTCGCCAGCTTGCGGAATATTCGCGCTTGCATGCAAAAGAAGCGCGCGCCCGTTCGGGTTCTCGTGATATACCGAAATTGTCGCCGATCGAGTTTGAATGGCCTGATATTGAAAGCCCGGAATCAGCGGCTATCTGGGCGATCGACCCCTTCATCGGGCGGGAAGAGGCGCTGCAGGTGGCGCTGAATGCTGAACGTGCCAGCCTGGCCTATTACAAGGAGATTCTGGTGGCAACCCAGGATCCCGAAGTCCGCGCTTTCGCCGAGGAGTTCGTCAAGGAAGAATCGCAGCATGTGGCGGAGCTGGAGCGCTGGCTGATGCTACACCGGGCTAACAAGCCCTTGCCTGTCGACCCTTGAATTTGCGAACGAGGAGTCCGAGATCATGAGCTATGCCTTTCCGCCTGCGCCCGTCATCGCCATTCCGGCGATGTCGAGCAATCCATTTCCGGTGCGCCACATCTACTGTGTGGGGCGCAACTACGCGATCCACGCCCGGGAAATGGGGAGCGATCCCGAGCGCGAGGCGCCATTTTTCTTCATGAAGTCGGCCCAGGCCATCCTGCCCAATCAGTCCGTGATGCCCTATCCGCCGGCGACGGCGGACCTGCAGCCGGAGGTGGAGCTGGTGGTGGCGTTGCAAACGGGCGGGCGGAATATTGCCGAAGATCGCGCCGATGACCGGATCTTCGGCTACGCCGTGGGCCTGGACATGACGCGGCGCGACCTGCAGAACGTCGCCAAGGAGCACGGCCGCCCCTGGGACATGAGCAAGAGCTTTGATGGCGCGGCACCGATTTCGGCGATCACGCCGGAGTTCTATACCGGGATCATCAACCGGGGCAAGATCGAGCTGAAAATCAATGGCGAGGTCCGTCAGTCCGCTGATCTCGGCGACATGATCTGGCGCGTTCCGCAGATCATCAGTGCCTTGTCGAGGCTGGTCGAGCTGCATCCGGGCGATCTGATTTTCACCGGCACCCCGGCCGGCGTCGGTCCGGTGGTATCCGGGGACCAGATCGAGGCCACCGTCGCGGCCCTGGAGCCGCTCCTCATCACCATTGGCTAGGCGGCATTCAGGCGGGCTTATTCAGCGGTGACCCTGGGCAGACCCAGGGTCGCGGGATTGTAGCCCTCCTCGCGCAGCACCCGCTGGACCGCGGGGCGCGCCAGCATGCGCCGATAGTGCGCGGCGACGTGTTCGGGCAGCGGAATGCTCGTCTTGTCTGCCCAGAACGCAACATAAAACAAAATTGGATCGGCCACCGAAAACGGGCCGGCGATGTAATCCTGCCTGGCCAGTGCCGCATCCAGAATCGTAAAGCCCTTTTCGACAATGTCGCGGCCGAGCTGACGTACGGCGTCGTGGTCGGCCGGATTGCGGGCAAACGTGGACGTGGCGAAGATGCGGGCAAAGCCCTGGCCATGGATGGTGCCGACGATAGAGGCCATGGCTTCGAGCGCCCGCGTCTCGCTTTCCACATCCTCCGGCCACAGCCTGGCGCGGGGATGGGTGCGGGCCAGCCAATAGGCAATCGCGGGCACTTCAGTCAATGCCGTTCCATCCCCGCGCACCAGGGTTGGAATGGTTGATTTTGGATTGATTGCGACATAGTCCGCCTTGAAATGATCGCCCGCTGGCAGGTTTACGACATAGGCTTCGAAAATCTCGTCGAGTTCTTCAAGGATGATGTGGATGCCGGTCGAGCAGGATCCAGGGGTCATATAGAGTTTCAGAGTGGCCATGGCTTGATCCTTGCGCGGGGCGGGTAAATTCCGGGCTGGAAGGTATTGCGCTTTGTGCGGCATGTTTCATGCAAATATCATGGCAATGTCAGCCGTAAGATTCGGGTTTTATTTGGTCGTTGTGGATAAGGGACGAATGAATATTTTTTCACCGGATCGCGCGCGATGCCATGAAGATCAAATTCGGTTGACCTCTGGCACGGATTGACGTGAACGAATCAAAGCAATCTGTGGTAATCGTTGATGGAGATGGCGTGGAGAAAGCGCATCAGGCATGTCGGTTTTTTGTGTCCTACACCGGCGTCAAGCTTCCGCTCAAGCTGGTGAATCCCATCGAGGCCGATGCGCTCTCGAACCGCAACACCTTCATGCGCGCCTATTTCAATGATGCCGGTTTGTTGATGGGCTTTGACAAGATGGTCTATGGCGAGGTCGAGCTGGCCCACCGCTATGTCTATCACGCCAACGGGATATTGAAGCAGGCCGAAATTGCGATGCGTGATGAAGACACCGTGACCCTGTGCTTCGATGAGGCGGGGTCGCTCCTCTGAAAACATGATTTCGCGCAGGGACTGGGTGCGGGAAAGGCGACGATAATGACGGTTGCGCAGTTGCTGGATGAGCTGATGAAAATGCCGCGGGACGCCGTGGTGCTGATGGAGAGCGGCGGGGGACTGTCGCGCGTCGTTGCGCTGGATTTTTTCGATGCCGATGGGCCTGGAGCGCCGGCGGAGGTGATCCTGCTGCCCAGCACGGATGAATAGCCGCCTGCCCGCTGAGCGCAACGCAAACTGAACCGGGGGTGAAAAATGACGGAAGTCGAAGCGGTCGTGTCCATGTTCGAGCGGGTGGGCGGCGCGCCAACCATCGATCGCCTGGTGGAATCCTTCTACGCACGGATGGACAGCTTGCCGGAGGCCAACGTCATTCGGGCCATGCATGCACCGGATCTCGGGCCGACGAAGGATGTGCTCAAACGTTACTTGGGTGAATGGATGGGCGGCCCGAAGCACTATTCCGCCGAGCGCGGGCATCCTCGCCTGCGCCAGCGGCATATGGGATTTGCCATCGGCGATGCCGAGCGCGACGCCTGGCTGTTGTGCATGCGTGGCGCACTGGAAGAGGCGATCGAGGATGCGGATGCGCGGCAGGAGATCTATGGCCTCATGGCCAAACTTGCCGACTGGATGCGCAATCAGGCGGGCAACCCCCACGATGTCGGCATGCAGCGTCCCTGAAGCGACATGCGCCTTGCGGTCCGTTTACAGCGGAATCCCGAAATAGTCTTCCTCGGCGCCTCCCCAGGCCTGATGAAGCGCGAGGGCCTCATGCCATTTCGCCGCTTCTTCGGTATCGGCCGGGCGATGGGAAACGGTGCCGTTGGGGTTCTCGCCAAGCAGGTAATTCTTGCCATTGCGAATGAAGCGACTGAGCGCCTTGGCGTCCGTCGGTCGCACCACACACCGCGGCGACCCGTCGACGAGAATGGTGGTCGGCAGCATCCCCCGATCTCCTCAGGTCTGACCCTTATTCAAAATCCGTCTTTCCGATTTCCCCAAGGATGTGAATCCGGAACAAGCGCTGCCCTGATACCCGCCTTTTCGAGGTCAGCCAGGTTTTTATAGTAGCTGGCTTCATGCACCAGGGCGCCGTTGGGTGTGGTGATCGCGACATAACGGGCGCTGACATCCGTTTCGCAGAGATAGCCGCCACCGGGCGCGAGGGTGCTGCGCGCATTGCCGTCCCAATCGACAAAGAATCCCGCTGCAACGGACATGTGAAGTGCTCCTGAAAAGCGGTCTGACGGAATGTAATGGGTTGAAAAAGCGCACCGACCGGGCGAGTGGCGCCTGGCTTGCCAAGGCAGACGGCGGCAAATAGATCGCAAGCCGTGCGCCCGGCGGTGGTTGGAATCCGGCGCCTATGCGGCGCGATTGGGCACCACGCCGCTCACATCGACGTGAATTTCGCCGTCCTTGATCTCGAGCGGATATTCCGCGAGCGTGCAGGGCTTGCCGCGGATGCACGCACCGGTGGTTCCGTCGAATTCCCAGTCATGATGGCGGCAGGAGATGATCTTGCCGTCGAATCGGGCATCGGCCAGCGGTTCATTCGAGTGCGGGCACATGCCCTGGTAGGCAATGGGTTTTCCACCAAGCGGCCAGACCAGCAGCACCAAGGTGCGGTTGACCGCCGCCACATCGGTTTTTCCTTCCTTCAATTCGCTCAAATCGCAGGCTTTGGTAAACATGATGGGGGCTCCTTCCGGGCGTATGAGGGCGCGATCTCTCGTTATCTCGGCAAGTGACGATGCGAATCCGGATTCCCAATGCCGATCTGCGCAGGCAAGCCAGCCCTTGTGCTCCGGTCAATCGGCGGTCACTTCAGAAAATGGGCCTGAAAAACGGTGATCTTCTGCGGCGTGTTGAGGCCACGTTGCATCGACCATTTGTTTTGGAAAAAGAATGCATTGACATCGCGCGAGACTTCTTTTCCATGGATGTACCAGCGCTCGGCGCCGTCCGGGGCAATGACGGCGGGGCCATCGCCCCGGTGCACCTGGTCATCTTCGAGCCAGAGCGCGGTATCGACATAGAGGTAACAGCCGGCCTTGCGTGACAGGTCGTCCTGATTGCGATCTTCCACCACGATCATTTCAGCCATGATGTTTCCCTCTGTTGCAATTCAGCAGGTGCCGGGCTTGTAGACGACCAGCCACGGCGCACAGCGATCAGCTCGCCGCTTGCATGGCGTGCGCGCCGCACTTCAGACACTGATCGAGCACGCTGAATGCCTGGTCGCTGCACTGGCCCACGCGAGTCTGTTTGCAGCCGCGCGCACCGCACTGGCCACACACGTAAATCGTTCCGTTGCAGCGCTGGTTGCCCGTGCGGGTACCGGTGCAGAGCGCGAAATCGGCTTTGAGCACGTCATATCCAAGGGCCATGGTCAATTGCTCCTTTAAAGGACGGGGGAAAGGGAAGACAGGCTTTGGTGGCTTGCATGGGGCAACATCGTGTGATTGGCGCGGCGCAGCTCCGCCAGGCGATAGCGCGCCGGTCCCTCGAACAGGCGCACGCCGCCGCCCTCGGCCACGGTCTGCCGCAGGGCATCGTGATCCTTTACCTCGACACCGGCCAGGTAGTCGATGCCGAAGGCGGCAAACTCTCCAACCCAGGGCGTACCCGGCCCCATCAGCACGGTGGTGGCGGCGCGCGACAGTTCGGCAAGCCGTGGAAAGGTCTTGTTGGCCAGGCTGCTGGCAGTCAGGAACACCCAATCGGCCTGTGCCAACACATACTCGCAGGCCGGATCGGGCAGGTCGCCGGCGCCCGGCTGGCGTTCCAGCACCGTCAAGTCCATCTGTCGGGCATAGGCATCGAGACCCGGATAGCGGCCGATCACCACCACCCGCTGGCCCGCGAGCTGCGGGGCAAAATGCTCGAATACGGCGAGATTGCCGGGGCCGCTGCCCACAAGGGGCGCGGCGCGCGCCAGCACGGGGTTGCCCTCGGTATTGAGGGCGGCGTTGACGGCGGCCAGACCAATGCTTGCAGCGTGCGGATTCCAGTCGCGCAACCAGGGCGCAAGTTCCCGCAACGACCGCCCGGCCAGGGAGCCGGCCCATGGCAGGGTGCGGGGCGCCCCGCCAAGCGTCATGGCCAGCCCACTGGCGCGCTCGCCACGGCACAGGGTCCACACCAGACCGAGCGTGATCTCCAGCGCTGAATCAGCGTGGTCCGCCACCCGGTCCAGCAGCAGCTCGTAGATCGCCCAGGGATCGCTCATGCTTCCTCGGCAGGCAGCGCCAACAGCCGCAAATCGTTTTTGACGGTCCCATCCCGGCCCCAGATCTCAATGACTTCAATCCACCAGCCGGGAAGCTTCGGGTGCGTCAAGCCGACCTCGATTTCGCCGTAATGGCTGCCGTCTCCATGGAACAACAGGTGTCCCTTGCGTTGCCCGCCGGCCGAGAAAAAGTCGGCACGCAGGGTAGGACGGCCGCTGGCGGGGTCGGTGTGCTGGGAAAAGCGGCCTTGCGTCCAAAGCGGAACCCGCAATCGACCTGCCAGGCCCAGTTGCGTCAGGCGCTCACCGGCGCTGGCCAGCAGGCGCTCCCCGGCTGGGGCGGCCGCCAGGATGGCAGCAGCGAGCGCGCCGGGATTGGCTGAGACCGCGGGGGCAGCCGGGGTAGGGTGAATTTCAGGCGGCATCGGTAGTGGCTCCACGGTGCAGGGCGCGGATGACCTCGGCGCCTACCTGGTCGGTGGGATCGATTTCTGTCAGCTTGGCGAGCAGAGCGAGGCTTTCTTCGGCGTCGCCCCGGCGCAAGCGGATGAAGGCCAGCGCCTTGAGGCTGAACAGGTAGAAGCGTTGTGGACCGCTGGCCGGCGACCAGGACGCGCTTTCCCGCGTCAGACTGCGCCAGTCGGCAGGGAAGCCGCCCTGGGCTGCAGCCGCTGCGAGGCCCTCCCGCGCCGCTGTTTCCGCCTCTGCCAATCGGTTCTGGTAGAAGTGGAACTTGTAGCGGGCAAAGTAGACCGCCAAGGCGTCCGGGTCTGCTGCAGCCGCCCGCTCCAGCCAGCGGCCCGCAGCGTCCGCATCCTCACGGTAGCAGTCCGCGGCGCTCTCCAGCGATTCGCGTACCGCGCCGCTCACGGCGCCGCCGAAGGCAGGCCGTTCATCGTGCATCAGTGCGTTCGTGGCGCTCATGGGCTTTGCCCTCACCATGCCTCGGCGGGGGCCAGCAGGCGTTCCACCGGCTTGTCGCCCAGCAGATGTTCATCGATGAGGGTAGGGATGTCCTCCGCTGTCACCCCGCTGTAGAGAATGCCGTCCGGATAGACCAGGACATTGGGACCCAAGTCGCAGGGCCCCAGGCAGCCTGCCGAGGTGATGGCAATGCGGCCCCAGAGCGACCGCCGGTCGAGCTCGCCGATGAAGGACTGGAGCAGGGCGCCCGAGTTGCGGCCCGCGCCGCACGAGCCTTTGGGATGGCCCGGCGGACGCGACTGGACGCACACGAAGACATGTTTTTGGGGTCTGGCCATGGTTCACCCGAATTTGAAGAGGATGCCGAAGCCGCCGCGCGGGTATTCCCACTCCACGTTGCGGTGTTCGGTACAGATGACGCGGCAGGTGCCGCATTCCAGACAGCCGTCGGTGATCAGGGTCACCGCGCCGTTGCCCTCGGCGGTATAGCAGCCGGCGGGACAGCAGACCGTGCACTGTTGGGTCTTGCACTGGCTGCGACAGACATCGCCATCCTTGATCTGGATGTGTGGCCGGCCGGCGTCCACCTTGTAGCGATTCTGGAACAGCTTTTCTTCCACATTGATGCGTGTCATTCGAAGGCCCTCCACAGCTTGAAGGCGTCGCCCATCAAACCAAACAGGCCACGGCGTTGCCCAAAGCTGCGCCGGACCTCCCGTTCTTTCGATTTCTTGTCCGTGCCATCCACGCTCACGATCTGGTGCATGGCGCCATTGAGCAGTTCCGGATAGGCGGTGAAGAACTGTGGGTTCTTGTGCAGCACATCCGGGAGCCGCCGGTATTTCTTGAGATCCTTCATCACAAAGCTTTCGTCCATCTTGCGTTTGTAGAGCGCGAGATTGGCCGTGTTCAGCGCTTTCCCCGCTGCACGCAGTTCAATGACGGTTTCCCCGGCCAGCCGGCCCGAGGTCATGGCCAGATTGGAGCCTTCCCGATGCACGGAATTGACCAGCCCGGCCGAGTCGCCGACGATCATCCAACCGTTGCCGTAAAGCTTGGGGATGGCGTTGTAGCCGCCTTCAGGGATCAGGTGGGCCACATATTCCTTGAGTTCCGTGCCTTCCAGCAGGGGCCGGATGGCGGGGTGAGTCTTCATCTGTTCCAGCAACACATAGGGCGGGACCTTCTGCTGGGCGAAGTCCGACAGCAGGCAGCCCACGCCGATGGTCAGGGTTTCCCGGTTGGTATAGAGGAAGCCCGTGCCCACCATGCCCTGGGTGATGTTGCCACCCATTTCGATGGCGACGCCTTCCTCGCCCTTGAGGTTGAAGCGCTGTTCGATCACCTCGGGGGCCAGGAACAGGGTTTCCTTCACCGCCAGCGCCACGTCCTTGGGTTTCAACTCGGGATGGAACCCCGCCTTGACCGCCAGGGTGGAATTGACGCCATCGGCCAACACCACGAGATCGGCGTAGATGGCGCCGCCTTCGCGGTCGGTGCGCACACCGGCCACCCGGTCGCCGTCGAACATCAGTTCCCGCACCGTGGTTTCGCAGATCACCAGCCCGCCGGCTTCCTGTACTTTCTTGGAAAACCACTTGTCGAACTGGGCGCGGACGATGGTGTAGCGGTTGTAGGGCGGGCGGTTGAAGGCCTCGGAGCGGTAGGTGCTGCCCACATAGGCATCGTCGCTGAGCATCCAGAAGCGCTGCTCGATGAGATAGCGTTCGAGCGGCGCCTCATCCCGAAAGTCGGGAATGATGCGTTCCAGAGCGTCCGCGTACAGGATCGCGCCCTGGACGTTCTTCGAGCCGGGGGTCTCGCCCCGCTCGATCTGCAGCACGGACATGCCGGCGCTGGCCATGGTATAGGCGGCTGCATTGCCGGCAGGACCTGCCCCCACCACGATGACATCGAATTTTTCGCGCATGGCGTTTCTCCTTTATCCCGCCTTCTGGGCCACCGCCAGATGCTGGCGGAAGGCTTCGGTCAATGCCGGCAGGACCTGCAGGGCATTGCCAACGATGCCGTAGGTGGCAAAATCAAAAATGGGCGCGTTGGGATCGTTGTTGATGGCGATGATCACGTCCGAACCCTCCATGCCAACCCGGTGCTGGACCGCTCCGGAAATCCCGGCGGCGATATAAAGCTTGGGCCGTACCGTCTTGCCCGATTGCCCCACCTGTCGTTCCAGCTCCACCCAGCCGGCCTGTACCACCGGGCGGGAAGCGCCCACCTCGGCGCCCAGCACCTTGGCCAGGTCCCACACGAGCTGGAAATTTTCCGGCGTCTTGAGGCCGCGGCCGCCGGAGACAATGATGTCGGCGAAGGGCAGTTGCGGTTTGTCCTGGCGGTTGTCGGGGATGTAGTTGAGCACCTTGGTGACGATGTCGGTTTCCACCAGGTTCAGCGGGTGCTCGATGATCGGCCCGCTGCGGCTGGCGTCATACCCTGCCATGGGCATCACCCGCGGCCGCACGGTCGCCATCTGCGGGCGGTAGTTGAGCGTGAGGATGGTGCACAGCAGACTGCCGCCAAAGGTGGGGCGGGAGGCCGCCAGGCTACGGTTTTCTGGATCGATGTTGAGCTCGGTGCAGTCGGCGGTGAGCCCGGTCTGCAGGGTGGTGGCCACCGAGCCCGCCAGATCGCGCCCCAGGGTGGAGGCGCCCAGCAACAGGATCTCCGGCTGATAGGCGTTGACCAGGTCGGTCAGCCCCTTGGTGAAGGGCTGGTTGCGGTAATCGGCCAGCACGGGATCTTCCATCAGGTAACAGCGGTCGGCACCGTAGCGAAAGGCTTCCTGGCAGAACTGGCGGGTTTCCGGCCCCGGCGCCCCCATGACCACTCCGGACAGGGTCACGCCCAGCTTGTCGGCAAGCTTGCGGCCCTCGCCCATCAGTTCCCACGATACGGTATGGGCCTCGCCGCGTTCGTGCTCGACGAAGACCCAGACGCCCTGATAGGCGGCGAGGCGTGGGTCCAGCTCGATCTTGCGGCCGCCGGCGCGCTTGGCGGGTGCGTTGTCTTCACTCATGGTCAGGTCCTCCTAGCGGGCGCCCTTGCCGATCGCGGTTTCCAGGTTCGGGTTTTGGGTGAGCAGCTTGGCGATGAGGGTGACGGCCAGATCCTTGGGCGTGTCGCTCTCGCAGGTGATCAGCTCGGCCTTGATGGTCTTGGGCTTGGGCGCGAACACCTTGCTCACCACGGTGGGCGAGCCCTTGAGGCCGATCTTGGCGGGATCCTCGATGCCGGCAGCGGTCTTGTCCCAGATCTTCACGGGATGCCGGGCAGCGCGGAAGATGCCCGCCTGGGTGGCAAACCGCATCTCATTGGTGCCCTCCAGCATGGTGATCAGGCAGGGCAGGCGGGTTTTCAGCACCTGTACCCCGCCCTCGGCCCGACGCTGGACAATGATGTCCCGGCGCTCGGTATCGACGGTTTCGACCTGGCTGACATAGGTCAGCAACTGCAGGTCGAGCCGCTTGGCGATGCCGGGGCCGACCTGAGCGGTGTCGCCGTCGATGGTCTGCTTGCCGCAGAACACCAAGTCGATGGCCATGTTCTTGTTGATCTGCGCGATGGTGGAGGCGAGGGCAAAACTGGTGGCCAGGGTGTCGGAGCCGGCAAAGGCCCGGTCGGTGACCAGCACGGCGTCATCGGCACCAAAGGAAATGGCCTTGCGCAGCGCGGCTTCGGCCTGGGGTGGCCCCATGCACAGCACGGTGACATGGGCGCCATAGACATCCTTCAGCCGTAGCGCTTCTTCCAGGGCGAACAGGTCATAGGGATTGACGATGGCCGGTACGCCCTGGCGCATAATGGTGTTGGTCACCGGGTGCACGCGGATCTGCGAGCTGTCCGGCACTTGCTTGATACAGACGACGATGTGCATGGTTTTATCCTCCCTGCCGTTGCGAGGGCAGGCTGGCTCGCAGGCTGTCCAGG
>JBARUT010000078.1:0-9289 GCA_049645885.1 Candidatus Macondimonas sp. | reverse complement strand
TGAACCAGGCCATCCTGTCTTGCGGGCGCCCGGTCGCAAGGCGCGCTCGATCCGCGACAGGCATTGCGAGTCACAGGATCATCACCACCGGCACGCATCGGCTGGCTTAAGCTTGCCCATGAACATGCCGGGCCATGGATGCCGGGGGCCGATTGAGCGGCCATCGCAGCCTGAGCCCGCTCCATTCATTCACAGGATGAGGAGGAAACGGCCATGAGTGGTGAACTGCTGAATCGAGCAGGATTGGTCACGGGAGCCGGCGGCGGCATCGGTCGCGCCGTGGCTTTGGTGATGGCGCGGGAAGGCGCACGGATGATGGTGGCCGACGTGGACGTGGAGGGCGGCGAGGAAACCGTCGCACTCATCCGCGCGCAGGGCGGGGAGGCCGAATTCCTTTGCACCGACGTGAGCGATACGGGCGCCGTAAACGGGCTGGTGGCGGCCACGGTGGAACGCTTCGGGCGCCTCGACTGGGCGGTCAACAACGCCGGTATCGAAGGGGAACGCGGCAATACCGCTGAATGCAGCGACGAAAACTGGTCCCGCACGCTCGCCGTCAACCTGACCGGCGCGTGGTACTGCCTGCGCGCCGAACTGCGCCAAATGCGCCAGCAGGGCGGAGGCGCCATCGTCAACATGGCCTCCATCGCCGGACTGGTGGGCTTCGAGGGGCTGCCGGCCTATGTCGCCTCCAAGCATGCCTTGATCGGTCTGACCAAGACGGCCGCCCTGGAATTTGCAGCCCACGCCATCCGGGTCAATGCCGTCTGCCCTGGTGTGATTCAGACCGCCATGATCGATCGCTTGGTCGCGGATGATCCAGCCATGGCGGCCGGCTTTGCTGCCGCAGAACCCATCGGCCGCCTGGGCCAGCCCGAGGAGATCGGTGAAGCCGTGGCCTGGCTATGTTCCGACCGGGCCAGCTTCATCACGGGCGCGGCGCTGCCGGTGGATGGCGGTTGGGTGGCGCGCTGATCGCACTGTCCCGCCCCGGGCGAACCGGACGCGCGCATCGTTCGGCAAAATGCTTCATCTGAAAATGATCGGTGCGGGTCTCAAGATCCTTTGGCATCAAAAGCCGGCGCGCGCCAGCAGTCGGGAGGGGATCAAGGGCATCAGCCAACGCGCCAGCGTCCAGGGAAAACGCGGCACGATGGCGCGGGGCGCCTGGCGTTCGATGGCGCGCACGATGAGGCGTGCTGCCCGATCCGCCTCGATGGCGAACGGCGTGTGGGCCACGCCCTCGACGATGGGGGTGCGCACAAAGCCGGGGTAGAGCACCGTCACCCGGATCCCCTCGCGCCAGCCCTCCGCCCGCAAGCCCTCCAGATAGGTGGACAGCGCCGCCTTGGAGGCCGAATAGGCGACGTTTCCGGGCACGCCGCGAAACGCTGCCACCGAACAGGTTCCCACCACCTGCCCGCCGCCGTGGGCACGGAAATGGCGTACCGCCGCATCGGTAAGGGCCATGGCGCCGAGCAGATTGGTCTCGATGGTGCGCTGTTGTTTGTCGAAGGACTTCCCGCCGATGCGCCCGCCGAGACCGATCCCCGCATTGACGAATACCGCGCTCAATCCCCCGAGCGCCTGCGCCGCATCCCGGACCAGGGCGTCACTGCTCGCGTAGTCCGTCACGTCGTGAACGTGCACGCTGACTTGCAACCCGGGATGCCGCTGGCGCAGCTCACTGGCCAGATCGTCCAAGGCATCCCGGCGCCGCGCCGACAGGGCCAGTGGCCAGCCCTTCCGTGCCAATTCGCGGGCCACCGCCGCACCGATACCGGAACTGGCGCCGCTGATGAGCATTGATCGCGTAGCCATGAACGCACTCCTTTAAATTCTTTTAATTCATATCAAATGAATAACTAATTATTTCACAGAATAAAGCCGGCTCCCCACAATGGGCGCACCAAACACGAACCAAGCGTAAACCGTGCAAGACCCCCGCGCGAATCTGAACCGGAATGTGGATCCCGCCTTGGCTCCCGAGGTGATGAGCCAGATCAGTCGCCTACTGGCCGGGCTGCGTTTCGGAGCGATCGAAATCACGGTGCACGACGGGCGTGTGGTGCAGATCGAGCGGCGCGAGAAAATCCGCATCGCGAGTCCCGAATCCCCGCGCGCTGCGGGTTAACCCAACCCTTTGTTTTTGATTAAAATCCCGCTGAGCTGACCGGACCTCCGGAAGTTCCAAGCGATCAGCCTCTTGATAACCAATTGGATCAAAGGAGATCTCATGGAATTTTTCGCTGTCACCCGTCGCTCTGTCCGATGGGCCGCATCCCCTTTGCGCCGCATTGGCCTGGGCTCGACCTTCGGTCTAGCGGTCTTGCTTGCCGGCTTGGGCTACCACCCCGCCCAAGCGACCGAGCGCAACCTGCTCAATGTATCCTATGACCCCACCCGGGAGTTTTATCAGGACTACAACGCCGCCTTCGCGCGCCATTGGAAGGAAAAAAACGGCGAATCAGTCAGCTTCAAGCAATCCCACGGCGGTTCCGGAAAACAGGCGCGCGCCGTGATCGATGGTCTGAAGGCGGATGTGGTCACTTTGGCCCTGGCCTCTGATGTCGACGCCATTGCCCGCTCCGGCCACATTCCGACCGATTGGCAAAAACGCCTGCCCAGCAACAGCGCCCCCTATACCTCGACCATCGTGTTTCTGGTGCGCAAGGGCAATCCCAAGGGGATCCGCGACTGGGACGATCTGATCAAGCCCGGTCTGCAGGTGATCACCCCCAATCCCAAGACGTCCGGTGGCGCGCGCTGGAATTATCTGGCTGCCTGGGCCTATGCCCGCGAAAAGCAGGGCTCGGATGAGGCTGCCCGCACCTTCGTGACGGCCCTGTTCAAGAATGTCCCTGTCCTGGATTCCGGCGCGCGCGGCAGCACCACGACCTTTGCACAACGCGGCATCGGGGATGTGTTGCTGACCTGGGAAAACGAAGCCTTTCTCGCCCTGAACGAGCTGGGCGCGGATCGCTTCGAGATCGTGGTGCCCTCACTGTCCATCCTGGCCGAACCCACAGTCACGGTGGTGGATGATTATGCCCGCGAGCATGGCAATCTGCCGCTGGCCCAGGCCTACCTGGAATATCTCTACAGCCCCGAAGGCCAGCGCCTGGCGGCGAAGCACTACTTCCGTCCGCGCGACGCCAAGGCAGCCGACCCCAAGGATCTGGCTCGTTTTCCCAAGGTGCGACTGGTCACTGTCGATGATGCCTTCGGCGGCTGGGAGAAAGCCCAGAAGACGCATTTTGCCGATGGCGGCTTTTTCGACCAGATCCCTGTCGGGGGTGGGCGCCCCTGAGCGCCCATTTTCCGGACCCGCCCGACAACCCGATCAGGTCACCCTCATCATGGCGTCATCTCCACCGCCCACCGCGCAGGCTGTTGCGATCGTCCCGGGCAACCGGATGACGGGCCGCATCCTGCTGATTACCGAAACACCGGGATGGCTTGAGCTGGATGTGGCGCTGGGGGATCAGGTGTTGCAGGTGCGCCTTCCGGCGACATCAAGCCGGCGCCAGTCGCTGCAGCCCGGTCGCCGGCTCCAGGTGATGATCCGGGCCACCGATGTGATCGTACTGCCGATGCATACCCCATCGCCGGAGGAGATTTGATGTCCCGCAAGACCCGTCCGGTGATACCGGGCTTCGGACCCACCATGGGCTTTACTGTGACCTATGCCACATTGGTGGTGTTGCTGCCGCTGGCCGCGCTGGTGGCCAAGGCCCTGACTCCGTCATGGGCCACGCTGTGGGCGACCATCAGTGATCCACGGGCGGTGGCCAGTTACCGTCTGACCCTGTGGACCTCCCTGCTGGCAGCCGGGATCAACGGCATCTTTGGCCTGATCACGGCCTGGGTCTTGGTGCGCTATCCGTTTCCGGGCAGGAAGCTGGTGGACGCGCTGGTGGACTTGCCCTTTGCCCTGCCCACTGCGGTGGCCGGCATCACGCTGACCACCCTCTACGCGCCCAATGGCTGGCTCGGGCGCTGGCTGGATGCGGTGGGGATCAAGGTGGCCTATGCGCCGCTCGGCATCGTCGTCGCCTTGATCTTCATCGGCCTGCCCTATGTGGTGCGCACCGTTCAGCCGGTACTGGAAAACCTCGGATCGGAACTGGAAGAGGCCGCCGCCAGCCTGGGCGCCGACCGCCTCCAGACCTTCCTCCGGGTGTTGCTGCCGACTTTGCTGCCGGCCTTGCTCACCGGCTTTGCCATGTCCTTTGCGCGCGCCGTCGGGGAATATGGCTCGGTGGTCTTCATCAGCGGCAATCTGCCGATGCGCACGGAGATCACGCCCTTGCTCATCGTCACCAAGCTGGAGCAATACGATTACGCCGGGGCAGCCGCCCTGGGAAGCGTGATGCTGTTGTTTTCCTTTGTTCTGTTGCTGGGCATCAATGGGCTTCAGCACTGGAACCAAACCCGACAGGGGACATGAACATGGCCGCAGGTGCGCCCGCCATTGATATGAAGCATGACCCCTCGGCCACAAAGGCCCGGCTCACGACCGAAGGGCCGCTGGCCCGCCTGATCCTGATCGGGGCAATGCTGGGGTTCTTGGGATTGTTCCTGGTCCTGCCGCTGGTGGCGGTATTTGCGGAAGCCTTGGCGCGGGGCTTTGACGTGTATTGGGCCGCCATCACCGAACCGGATGCCCGGGCGGCCATCCGCCTCACCCTGTTGGCCGCCGGCATTGCAGTTCCCTTGAATGTGGTTTTCGGTCTGTCGGCCAGTTGGGCCATCGCCAAGTTCAGCTTTCGCGGCAAGCAATTGCTGATCACGATGATCGACCTGCCCTTTGCCGTCAGCCCGATTGTGGCGGGCCTGATCTATGTCCTGCTCTATGGCGCTCAAGGCTGGCTCACGCCCGCGCTCGAGGCGGCCGACCTGCAAATCATCTTCGCCGTGCCGGGCATCGTCCTGGCAACCCTGTTTGTCACCTTTCCATTCGTGGCACGGGAGCTCATCCCGCTCATGGAGCAGCAGGGACGGGACCGGGAAGAAGCGGCCCTGAGCCTGGGCGCATCCGGCTGGCAGACCTTCCGTCGCATCACGCTGCCCAGCGTGCGCTGGGGCCTGTTGTACGGAGTCATCCTGTGCAACGCCCGCGCCATGGGGGAATTCGGCGCCGTGTCGGTGGTGTCCGGCCATATCCGCGGCCACACCAATACCATCCCGCTGCATGTGGAAATTCTCTACAACGAATACCAATTTGCCGCGGCCTTTGCCGTGGCCTCCCTGCTCACCTTCCTGGCGCTGGTTACCCTCGTGGCCCAGATCCTGGTCGGCCAGCACGGCAACCGTGAAGCCCCTGCTATCTCCTGAAGGCGCCCATGAGCATCGAAATCCGTGATATTTCCAAACGCTATGGCATGACCCCGGTCCTGGAGCGCTTGTCGCTGCAGATCGAGACGGGCCAACTGGTGGCGCTGCTGGGGCCGTCGGGCTGCGGCAAGACCACCCTGCTGCGTCTGATTGCGGGCCTAGAGCAGCCCGACACCGGCGCCATCCACTTCCACGGCGAGGATGCCACCCATCTGCACGTGCGCCACCGCCGGGTGGGCTTC
The DNA here is from genome assembly GCA_049645885.1 of Candidatus Macondimonas sp. GTDB lineage: Bacteria > Pseudomonadota > Gammaproteobacteria > UBA5335 > UBA5335 > Macondimonas. The sequence continues at coordinate 3,710 of JBARUT010000078.1, read as the reverse complement.
GTGTTCCAGCACTACGCCCTGTTCCCGCACCTGAGCGTTTTCGAGAACATCGCCTTCGGGCTGCGGGTGCGGCCGCGCCGAGTCCGTCCGCCGGAAGCCGAAATCCGCCAGCGCGTGCAGGAGCTGTTGGAGCTGGTGCAACTGGGCGCCATGGCCAATCGCCGTCCGGCACAGCTCTCTGGTGGCCAGCGCCAGCGGGTGGCGTTGGCGCGGGCGCTGGCCGTGCAGCCGCGCGTGTTGTTGCTCGATGAACCCTTCGGCGCACTGGATGCCCAGGTGCGCAAGGACTTGCGCCGTTGGCTGCGGCGCCTGCACGACGAACTGCACGTCACCAGCGTGTTCGTTACCCACGACCAGGAAGAAGCCATGGAAGTGGCGGATCGGGTGATCGTGATGAATCGCGGCCGGGTGGAGCAGGATGGCCCGCCGCAGGCGCTCTATGACCATCCCGCCAGCGCCTTTGTCTCCACCTTCATCGGCCAGGTCAACCGCCTCCCCGCCCGCATCGCGGCCGGTTGGGCGGATCTGGATGGCTGGCGGCTGCCCGTCCCGGAACACGCGGGAGACACCGAGCGGACCGGCAGCGTCCATGTGCGTCCCCACGATTTTCATCTGGCGCCGCAGCCCCAGGGACCCGAGGCCATCGCCGCCCAGATCGTCCGCATTTATGGCGCCGGCCCCTGGCTGCGCCTGGAACTGCGCCGCGAAGCGGATGGCCAGTTGCTGGAGGTCGAAGTGCCGCGCGGCGCGGCAGAATCCGGCGAATTGGTGATTGGAATGCGCATCTATGCTCATCCCCGTCGCACCCGCGTGTTCCTGGAGGCGGTCGAGGGCGAAGCGCTGCGGTAAAAGCAATGCAAAGGAAGCGGAATCTGTTCGTCCATTCCCGCGCTGGTCAATTCAGGCGCGAAAACGGCTGACCCGATCCATCTGCTTGAAGCACATCGCTGGAGTTTCCGAAGATCTCATACGTCTTCGTATCACTAAAGAGAAGGGCGATTCCGAGCTTTCTCATCGCAAGGCTGGGGGTGCATCTGGGGTGCCCATGCGCTATGCGCGAAGTTTTTCCGGCATCGTCGATCTGATCTCGGCGCTGCCGACCTGCCTGAGCCTGCTCGTGCCCGCCGCCCATGACCTGCTTGGCATCCGCCTGCTGCCCGGTATTGGTGTATTGAAGGGAACCCATCATCCGTGGCACGGTCTCCCTTGAGAAGAATCATTATTCCCATCCCGATCACTGCCCTGGATAGAGCGCCGAACGGACAGTCAATCCACGCATTGGCACATAACGGTACGGCCAGCGGAACGCATGCCCACCGTGGACGCGGGTGCGTCCTCTCTCTCTACCGCACGGGATTGTGTGCCTCATTGGCTCAACCGACGAACGCCTGATGACAGCCGGTGAGCGCGCCGATTTACCACCACACTCCGGAGGAAATTGCATGACATGGAACGAAATCAACTGGGCTGAACTGGGCCCGCTCGGCTGGCTGGAACTGGTGATCTTGGGCAATGAACTGAGCGCCTGGTTGATCGCGCTGGGGCTCACGCTCCTCGTCATGCTCGCACTACCCGCCATCAAGACCCAAATCAAGCGCCGCCTGCAGGCGCGTGCGGCGCAGCAGGACGCGGTGATCAGCCGCTATGCGGTTGAAATCGTTAGTGGGACCCGTCGGAGCATCATGTTCCTCGTGGCAATTTTCGTGGGCGCCCGAGCCCTCGACCTGCCCGCCAAGATCGATGCCACCCTGACAACAGTGACTGCGGTCGCACTGCTGATTCAAACCACGTTGTGGGCCCTTGAGGCGTTCAACGTCTGGGTGACGCGCTACGAGCAACGCGCCCGGGCTCGAGATGCGGGGGATGCCACGATCGTGGGCTTGATCAGTTTCGTTGGACGCACCGCCATCTGTGCGATTGCAGCGTTAATGATTCTTGACAACCTGGGCTTCAACATCACCACCCTGGTGGCGAGCTTGGGCATCGGCGGTATCGCCATCGCCTTGGCGGTGCAGAACGTACTGGCGGATCTGTTTGCCTCGCTGTCGATCGGCTTGGACAAGCCTTTTGTAGTGGGCGATTTCATCATCGTCGGTGACATGATGGGTACCGTCGAGCACGTCGGCCTGAAGACCACGCGCCTGCGCAGCCTATCGGGCGAACAATTGGTCTTTTCGAACGCTGATTTGCTGCAGAGCCGCATCCGCAACTACAAGCGCATGTATGAGCGCCGCATCGTGTTCAAATTCGGCGTGCTCTACGATACCTCGCGCGATGCCTTGGGACGTCTTCCCGGCATCGTCCGCGAAATCATCGAATCCCAGGATGGCGTGCGTTTCGACCGCGCCCATTTCTTCAGTTTCGGCGATTCTTCGCTGGACTTCGAAGTCGTCTATTACGTGCTCGATGCGGACTACACCCATTACATGGACATCCAGCAGGCCATCAACCTGGCCATGATCGACCGGTTTGCCGAAGTTGGGGTCACGTTTGCCTTCCCGACCCGCACACTGCACATCGAATCCATGCCCCGCACTGCGCCCGCCGCTGAGGAATCCGCCTCGACCTGAAGGACCCATCTGGCCGCCTTTCCAAACGCTGGGGATGGATCGCATGTCCGCCCCGGCGTTGATGGAAGCGCGCCGCCGGGCCATGATGGCTCCCTACCGCTCACCGGAGGAACGGCATGGAAGACCACATGGACAGGCAAGACGCCATGACGAGCGAACCGGCGCCACCGACCGATTGGCCGGCCCTGGCGCTGGCCTTCCGGGCGCGTGAGGTGCAGGATCTGGGTCCCTTGGTGCGGCGCGTCACGGCGCGCAATGCCGGCATGATGACCGGGCCGGGCACCAACAGTTATCTCATCGGCCGGCGCGATGTCGTGGTGATCGACCCTGGCCCTGCGGACCCGGACCATGTGCAACGAATCGAGGACGCCGCGCGCGGCCCGATCCGCCAGATCCTGCTCACCCACCGCCATCCCGACCACGCCCCCGGCGCCGCCCTCTTGGCCGAACATACCGGCGCGCCCGTTCATGTATTTCCCAGCGGGCCGCACGGCCTGCGCCACCCGGTCGGGATCCCGCTTGCCGATGGCGATGTGATCGAAACGGCGGAGTTTCGCCTGCGCGCCATCCACACGCCCGGCCACGCCGCCGATCATGTGTGCTTCCTGCTCGAAAATGAAGGCCTGTTGTTCGCCGGCGATCAGGTGATGGAAGGCGCGACCGTCGTCATCGCCCCGCCCGATGGGCACATGGGGCAATACCTGGCCGCGCTGGAGCGCTTGCAAACGCTCGATCTGGCCGCCATCGCCCCGGCACACGGCCGCGTCTTGTGCGAACCGCAGCGCCTGTTGGCCGCCATCGTCACCCATCGCCGCCAGCGTGAAGCCAAGGTACTCGCGGCGCTGCGGCGCGTCGGCCATGGCACGCCGGAAACCCTGGTCGCCGACGTCTACGCCGATGTGCCGGCTTTCCTGCACCTTGCCGCGCGGCTGTCCCTGCAAGCCCACCTGATCCATCTGGTCGAAAACGGACAGGCGGTGTTCGAGGACGGCCTGTGGCAGCCACTGCTGATCGATTGAGCGATCCCTCCTACAAGTTACGCAATCGTTCAAAAGCGCGGGCGAGGCTATCGGAGCAGGTAGCGGCTCGTTCTGGCTCCCAGAGTTCCGTTACAAACCGGCTCAACCTCTGGTTGTATCC
>JBARUT010000077.1:0-19510 GCA_049645885.1 Candidatus Macondimonas sp. | reverse complement strand
GACGAATGGACCGCGCCGGTGGCCAGCGGCTCGGCGCGGATCCGGGCGATGGTGGTCTGTCCCTGCAGCATGGCGACGCTGGCGGCACTGGCCAGCGGGGCGAGCCGCAGCCTGATCGAGCGCGCCGCGGATGTGACGATCAAGGAACAGCGCCGGTTGATCCTGGTGCCGCGGGAGACGCCCTTCTCGGCCATCCACCTGGAAAACATGCTGAAGCTGGCGCGCCTGGGCGCGCTGATCGTGCCGGCCAACCCGGGTTTCTACCACCGCCCGGCCTGCGTGGCCGATCTGGTGGATTTCGTGGTGGCGCGCATTCTGGATTTGCTCGATGTTCCCCATACGTTGCTGCCGCGCTGGGGCGAGCCGCTGCCGGAGTAAGTCTGCTGTCGGTTTTGCAGTTGCGCCTAAAAAGGCGCTGGCGACGCCGCAGCCCGTCCGCTGCGCTGCCCTCGGAACGCCCTGCCCGGTTCGGGATGTTGCGCTTCATTCCTGAAACCGCGATCCCGCGGCGTCCTTCTCGTCAGCGCGCTCCGCCGTGATCGTCGTCCGTGGCGGCGGCCATGCGCGCCTCAAGACGCCGCAGAAAGACTTCCATTTCCCGCGCCGTCTGGATCTGGCCGCCGTCCCGGGCTCGGGCGATGCCGTCGCGATAGGCGGCCAGGGCGCCGGGTGCATCCCCCAGCGCGTCCAGGGCCTTGCCCAGGAGTTTGTAGGCGACGACCTGCTCGGGATTGTGGCGCAGGCAGGCGTCGGCATGCTCGCGCACGGCGGTCCACTCGCCTTCGCGCAGGCAGATCTGGGCCAGCGACAGCCGCAGCATCGCATCGTCCTGGCCGGCAATAAGACGTTGTTCCAAAGTTTCGCGCATTCCCATGATCACCCCCACCCATCATTCATCTGCTTCCGGACCATCCGTCGCAATCCGCATCATCCCAGCCAAAGGCTGCGCATCAAAACGCCTTTTCGCCACCGTTTTGCGTAGACTTGGACTTGGCATGGCCAACACCATTCATTTGGCAAGAAAACCATGAAAACCCCACCTGTCAACCTCAGTCGCCGCCGTTTTGTCGCGGGACTCGCCTCCAGCGGTGTGCTCGCCACCTGCGGCGCCCTGCTGCCGGCTTACGCGCGCGCCGCCACCTGGGGCGTGGCGGGCCCGTTGTCCTTGCGGGCGGCCGGTGCGCCGATCGACCTGCGCGTCCATCGTCAGGATGTGGCCATCGGCCAGCGCATCGGGCGGATGATCGCGCTCAATGGCAGCGCGCCCGGACCCTTGCTTCGGCTGAAAGAGGGCGAGGACCTCACCATCCGCGTTCACAACGCGCTGACGGAGGACGCCTCGATCCATTGGCATGGCGTGCTGCTGCCCTTCCAGATGGACGGCGTTCCCGGCGTGAGTTTCCCGGGCATCCCCCCGGGCACAACCTTTAGCTACCGTTTTCCAGTGCGGCAAAGCGGGACGTATTGGTATCACAGCCACAGCGGCATGCAGGAGCAACTGGGCCTCTACGGTCCCATCATCATCGATCCGGCAGGCGAGGATCCAGTCGTCTTTGATCGTGAACATGTGATCGTCCTGTCCGACTGGACCTTCGACAATCCGCATCACGTGATGGCCAAACTCAAAAAGCAAAGCGACTTCGACAACTTCCAGCAGCGCACCGCCGGCGATTTTTTCCGGGATGTGGCGGCCGATGGTTGGGCCGCCACCGCGCGCGACCGCCTGGCTTGGGCCGCCATGCGTATGAGCCCGGCGGACATCGCCGATGTGACGGGACACAGCTATACCTACCTGCTCAATGGCCAGGCCCCGGATGCCAACTGGACCGGATTGTTCCGCCCGGGCGAGCGGGTGCGGCTGCGGCTGATCAATGCCGCGAGCATGACCTATTTCAATGTCCGCATTCCGGGCCTGCCGATGAGCGTGGTGCAGGCCGATGGCCAGAACGTGGCGCCGGTGGAAGTGGATGAGCTGCAGATCGGTGTGGCCGAAACCTTTGATGTGGTGGTCCAGCCCGCCGAAAATCGGGCCTATACCGTGTTCGCCGAGAGCATGGATCGCAGCGGTTATGCGCGCGGCACCTTGGCGCCCCGACCGGGCCTGAGCGCGCCGCTGCCGGCGTTACGGAAGCGCCCGCTGCGCACCATGACGGACATGGGCATGGCCATGCATGGCATGCCGATGCAGGACGCCGCCGCGCAGGACAGCGAGGAGACCGACGTCGATCCCCATGCCGGCCATGCGATGCCCGGCGACAGACCGGCTCCACCCCATGGGATGGGACATGAAACAGGGCCGGTCGTCGCTCGCCATGGATCGGATCGGCACGGACCGGGGAATGCCAGCATCGCCGAGGTCCAACGCAACCGACTGGGCGAGCCCGGCACCGGCCTGGCCGATGTAGGCCACCGGGTGTTGGTCTATACCGATCTGCGCCGGCTGGCACATGACTTCGATCCACGGCCACCGACACGGGAACTGGAGCTCCATCTCACCGGCAACATGGAGCGCTACATGTGGTCCTTCGATGGCCAGAAATTTTCCGAAGTCAGTGGCCCGGTGGAATTCAATCATGGCGAACGGCTGCGATTGATCCTGGTGAATGACACCATGATGGAACACCCCATCCATTTGCACGGCATGTGGATGGAGCTGGAAAATGGCCAGGGCCCCCACATTCCCCGCAAGCACACCATCAGCGTCAAGCCGGCGGAGCGCTTGAGCGCGCTGGTCAATGCCGACGCGCCCGGCCGCTGGGCCTTCCACTGCCATTTCCTGTACCACATGGAACTGGGCATGTTCCGCGTCGTGCGGGTGTCTTGAAGGGGGGCGGCCATGAAGCTTATGCGTCTCCCCCTGGCCTGGTGCGCGTTGCTCCTGTCGGCGCCGCTGGCAGCAGCCGAACCCGGCGCTGGCGATGTACCGCCGACTTGGCCCGATCCCATCGACGATGATGCGCATTATGGGTTTCTGCTCATCGATCGACTCGAATACAGCGACAACGAGGGACCAAACACCCTGGGCTGGGAAGCGCTCGGCTGGCTCGGTGGCGACGTGAATCGGCTGTGGCTCAATACCGAGGGGAGGCAGCGGCTGGAAGGTGCCGGCAGAGAAATTGAACGGCTGGATGTGTCCTTCGGCCGACTCATCGCCCCCTACTGGGACCTGCAAATGGGGGTCGGCACCCAGCGGATCGACGGACCAGGGCCCGACGCCGAGCGCTACTCGGTCCTGGCCAGTCTCGTGGGGTTGGCGCCCGGTTGGTTTGAAGTGGACGCCAATGTGCGTCTGAGCGATGCGGGCGGGGTGTCGGCGAACCTGGAAGCGGAATACGACTTGTTGCTGACCCAGCGCCTCGTGTTGCAACCGCGCTTCGAGACCGCGGTGGCGGGTGAACGGGTGTCCGCCTTCGGCGTCGGGGAAGGATTGAATTCAGTGGTGCTGGGTCTGCGCCTGCGCTATGAGATCCGCCGCCAACTGGCGCCCTATGTGGGCCTGGAGTGGACCCGCAAATATGGCGAGACGGCCGATCTGGCGCGGGCGGAGAACGAGGCGGTTGCCGATACCGCGCTGGTCGCCGGCCTGCGGCTCTGGTTCTGACCGATCCATGGGCAAGTTCAGAGGCACAAGTTCGCCATGCCTGCATCAGCCTGTTCAGGCATCGATCCCATGGCCCGCATCCTTGGCGCTGGTTTCGCTGTGTGAGTGAATATGCTGGTGGTGGGCGTCCGGGTAATGGGCGTGGGCGTGCTGCAAGGGTGCACGGCGATGCCACTGGGTGTGGCGCGTGCCGGGTGGAACGGGAACCGCATGCGCATGGTCATGATGCGGATCACCGATCCCATGGACGTGCTCATGGCTGTGTTCGAGCGGCGCGTGGCTATGCATGTGGACATGACGCTCGGTGAGATGCAGCGCGACGCCCACCGCCATCAGCGCGCCGCCCAGCAGCAAGGTCGAGGTGAGGGGTTCATCGAGCAATCCCAGCGCCAGCATCGCGCCCACGAAGGGCGCCAACGAAAAATAGGCGCCGGTGCGGGCGGTGCCCAGATGTCGCAAGGCCACCACGAACAGGGTGAGGCTGGCGCCATAACTGAAAAACCCCAGCGTCATGGCCCCTAGCACCACGCCCGTCCCTGGCCATGCGGCGCCGAGGGCAAATGCCAGGCCGAGGTTGGTCGCCCCCGCCGTCAGGCCCTTGACCATCGCGATCCAGGCCGCATCGCCGATCGCCACCTTGCGTGTCAGGTTGTTGTCGAGCGCCCAGCCGAGACAGGCGCCCAACACGGCGGCCGTCGGCCAGAGGCTGGCGAATTCCACCCATCCGGCGGGCCAGCTCAGGATCACCGCCCCGGCCGTAATGGCGAGCATGCCCCAGGCAATGCGCCGATCGAAGGATTCCTTGAAGACGAACCAAGCGAGCAGCGTCGTCAAGACGCCTTCGGCGTTGAGCAGCAGCGCCGCACCGGAGGCCGGCATCGCGGCCAGCCCCGCCATCAGCAGTACCGGCGCGATGATCCCACCGCAAAGAATGGCGCCGCCCAGCCAGCGCCATTCCCCGGGCGCCAGTGAGCCGGCCGCTTGCCGACGAACCCGGCGCAGCAGCCAGAGGCCAATCCCTGAGCCCAGGTACAACAGGGCGGCAAGCAAGGCGGGGCTGGATTGTTCCAGCATGCGCTTGGCCAGCGGTGTGCTCGCGCCAAACAGCACAGCGGCGGCGAGCGCGGCGAGGATGCCTGGTTTCATGGGCTGTGTGCTTGATCCTATCCCGCCGCCACGCCGAACAGCGCGCCGACGCCCGCGGTCAGTGCAATGGCAAAGGCCCCCCAGACGGTCACCCGCACGGTCGGCTTGATCACGCCCGCACCACCCGCCTGAGCGCCCACCGCCCCCAACAGGGCCAAGAAGACGAGCGAAGCGGCGCTCACCGCCCAGGTCAGGCCGTTCACCGGCGCGACGGCGGCGGCGGCCAGCGGCAAGGCGGCGCCAACCGAGAACGTGGCTGCTGAGGTCAGGGCGGCCTGCACCGGATGCGCCATGGTGTGCTCGGAAATTCCCAGCTCGTCGCGGGCATGGGCAGCCAGCGCGTCGCCAGCCATCAGCTTGTCGGCCACCTGGTGCGCGAGCGCGAGATCAAGGCCGCGGCTCACATAGATCTGGGCCAGCTCTTCACGCTCGGCCTTGGGATTGGCGGCCAGTTCGCCGCGTTCGCGCTCCAGATCGGCCGCCTCGGTGTCGGACTGCGAACTCACCGAGACATATTCGCCGGCCGCCATCGACATGGCCCCGGCCACCAGTCCCGCCAGACCCGCCACCAGCACCGCCTGACGCTCGGTGCCCGCCGCCGCCACGCCGACGATCAGGCTGGCGGTCGAGACGATGCCGTCATTGGCACCCAGCACGGCGGCCCTCAACCAGCCAATCCGCGCCACCAGATGTCGTTCAATATGCCGCGCCATGGAGGTTCTCCGTCGAAGTCGTGGTGACATCCCAGCCCGTTCGCAAAAGCCCGGCGCCCAGCCGGATCACCACATCCCGCTGCGCGCGGCATCCCTCATTTTCTGATGCTGCATGTGGAAAGGACAGACCACAGAAAACGGAATCATCGCGCGTCCAGCCGGACCTTGCCCGCTCGGGTTGGGATTGGGCTCAGGTCAGGGCGGCGTGGACGGCGGCGACGATCTCGTAGGAATGCAGGCGCGCCGTGTGGTCGAACATCTGCGAGGCGATGATCAGTTCGTCCGGCCGCACCAGTTCGATGAAGCTCGCCATGCGTGCCTGCACCGTGTCCGGCGCGCCGATGGCGCTGCATGACAGCACTTGGTCGAGCATGGCGCGCTCCATCGGCGAGAGGCTGTCCAGGTAGCCCGGAACCGGCGGCGGCAGCTTGCCTGGCCGCCCGCTGCGCAGCGCCACGAAGGCCTGCTGCATGGAGCTGGCCAGCAGCTGTGCCTGTTCGTCCTTGTCAGCCGCGAACACGTTGTAGCCGACCATCACATACGCGGATTGCAGCTGCGGCGACGGGCGAAACTGCGCCCGATACAGATCGATGGCCTGCTGCATCTGGGCGGGTGCAAAGTGCGAGGCAAAGGCAAAAGGCAGGCCCAGGGCCGCCGCCAACTGGGCGCCGAACAGGCTTGAACCCAGAATCCAGATCGGCACCTGCGTGCCCTCGCCGGGAATGGCATGCACCGGCCGAGCCGGATCGGGCGGTCCCAGGTAGGTCATCAGCTCGATCACATCCTGCGGGAATTCCTCAGCGCTGGCGGCAAGATTGCGGCGCAGGGCGCGGGCGGTGAGCGGATCGGTGCCCGGCGCGCGCCCCAGGCCCAGATCGATGCGGTCCGGAAACAGCGCGGCCAGAGTGCCGAACTGCTCGGCGATCACCAGCGGCGCATGGTTGGGCAGCATGATGCCGCCGGCGCCGACCCGGATGCGCGTGGTTGCGGCCGCCACCTGGCCGATCACCACCGCGGTGGCGGCGCTGGCGATGCCGGCCATGCCGTGGTGCTCCGCCAGCCAGTAGCGCCTGAAGCCCCAGCGTTCGGCGTGCCGGGCCAGATCCAGCGTGTTGCGCAGCGCCTGCGAGACGTCGCCGCCAACGGGAACGGGCGCCAGATCGAGGACGGAGAAGGGAATCATAAGGTGACCATCCGATGTGCGCCGAATGACAGGTTCAGACGCGGGTGGAACAGTCTACTACGCACAACAGACCCGCGATTGAAGCGGAGATGAGCAACGGTGTTTAATCACTGGGACGGTTTCGTGGGCATCGGTTCGGCAGCTTGATCCATTAGAGCCACGCGTGGTTCCATCAGTAGCCGTGCGCCAATTTAAGTCCCATTATTGTCGCGGGTCGTTTTAGGTCTCCGTTCGATGGGATCGAGCCATACCGCGATCCTCAATACGGCTCAGTCCTTTGACCTCACAGAGCCTTGACACGCCGTGCCTCAGCCTTCGTCACACCGCCACGAACGCCCACATCAATCTCCTGGCGCTTGACGCATCCCAGACAGGTGTTGGAGCCTCCTGAAAACCCAGGCGATTCAGTCAATCCGACCGTCACAAAAACCTCAAAAGGACTTGAAAGTCCGGACTGTAGGCGGATAACAGTGGACCACGGCGAAACATCGCGCACAGGGAAGGATTGTGTGGCAGCGGCTTGCAGACTCTACTAATGAATTCCTGCTGAAGCCCCAGAATGAAGCAGTGGAGCGGGTGATGGGAATCGAACCCACGCCATCAGCATGGGAAGCTGAGGTTCTGCCATTGAACTACACCCGCATTGAAATCGATTTTCCGGGGTTTCACGCGACCTGTAAAGCCGGAATGCCCCATTGCGCCGACCTCGCAGCAGGCCTTGGGGTTAGAATAAGCCTAATTCACCCATCCGGCCGTGTTGATCCACCTGATGACCGCCCCGATCTCAATCGAGCTCAACGGCCTCGCCACCACCGTGGATGCGGGTAGCACCCTCGCCGATCTGCTGATCCGCGAGGGCTTGATCGAACGCCGCATCGCGGTGGAATACAACGGCGAAATCGTCCCCCGCAGCGCTTATGGGGACATTCGCCTTGCGTCCGGCGATCGGCTGGAGGTGGTTCACGCCATTGGCGGCGGCGCCCTGTGATGCCCAGAGGAAGACTCCCGTGCCCATGACCCAGAACGACGCCACACTCCCCATTGACCGTCCCCTTATCCTCGCGGGCCGCACCTACCATTCGCGCCTGCTGGTGGGCACCGGCAAATACCAGGACCTGACGCAGACGGCGGAAGCGGTCGCGGCCAGTGGCGCCGAAATCGTGACGGTGGCGATCCGTCGCACCAACATCGGCCAGGACCCCAAGGCGCCGAGCCTGCTGGAGGTCATCCCGCCCGAGCGCTATACCCTGCTGCCCAATACCGCGGGCTGCTTCGATGCCGAAAGCGCGGTGCGGACCTGCCGGCTGGCGCGCGAGCTGTTGGGGGATCACCGGCTGGTGAAACTGGAAGTGCTGGGGGATGAGAAAACCCTCTATCCCAATGTCCGGGAAACCCTGAAAGCCGCCGAAATCCTGATCCGGGAAGGCTTCGAGGTGATGGTCTATACCAGCGACGATCCCATCGTGGCGCGCGACCTGGAGGCCATGGGCTGCATCGCCATCATGCCGCTGGGTTCGCTGATCGGCTCCGGGATGGGCATCGTCAACCCTTGGAACATTCTCACTCTTGTGGAGCAGGCCAAGGTTCCCGTGCTGGTGGACGCAGGCGTGGGCACCGCATCAGATGCGGCCTTTGCCATGGAGCTGGGTTGCGATGGGGTGCTGATGAATACGGCCATTGCAGGGGCGCGTCAGCCCGTGCGCATGGCCCGGGCCATGGCGCTGGCAGTGGAGGCGGGCCGGGAAGCCTTTCTGGCCGGCCGCATCCCGCGCAAACGCTACGCCAGCGCCTCATCCCCCCTGGATGGCCAGCTTTTCAGTCGACCCTGAATCCCGGAGATCGCGCCTTGCACCCCCCTATTCGTCCGGTGCGCAGCTTCGTGCGCCGCCAGGGCCGCATGACCTTGGCCCAAGAACGAGCCTTCGCCACCCTGATGGATCGCCATGGCGTTCCCGCCGAGCCGGAGGCCGTGGATCTGTCCGCCTTGTTCGGTCGCCGCGCCCCCGTACTATTGGAAATCGGCTTCGGGACGGGGGAGGCGCTCATCGATTTTGCCCAGCGTCATCCGCACTGGAACGTGCTTGGGATCGAGGTGCATCAACCGGGCGTGGGCAGGCTGCTCAATGCCATCGAGAATCTGGCGCTGGGCCACGTCCGGGTCCATGCCGATGATGCCGTCCCGTTTCTGTCCCTGCGTCTGCAGCCGGGGCAACTGGACCGGATCCATGTGTTCTTTCCCGATCCCTGGCCCAAGAAGCGCCACCACAAGCGCCGCCTGATCCAGCCTGCCTTTATCGGTCTGCTCTGCATGCATCTCAAGCCTGATGGGGTCTTGCACTTGGCCACCGACTGGGAGGAGTATGCAATGCAGATGGCAGAAGTTCTGGCGGATCGATCGGAACTGGTCAGCGAGAATAACGCCAGCCCATTCACGCCCCGCCCCCCCGAGCGCCCGCTTACCCGCTTCGAGCAGCGCGGTCAGCGCCTGGGTCACGGCGTATGGGATTTGTGCTTCAGGCGCCGGCTGGATGCCGACGTTGCGCCCATGGCGAGACTTGCGGGGGATTAGCTGATGTCAAAAATCCATCCCATCATTGCGGTCACTGGCTCATCCGGCGCGGGTACCAGCACCGCGCGGGTGGCCTTCGAGCACATGTTCACGCGCATGAACCTGCGCGCGGCCATCGTCGAGGGCGACAGCTTCCATGCCTATGACCGGGACACCATGGCCCAGCAGTTGCACCGGGCCAATGTGCGTGGCGAGCGATTCAGTCATTTCGGGCCGGCGGCCAATCTGTTCGACAAACTGGAAGCGCTGTTCCTCAGCTATGGTGCAAGTGGCCAGGGCGAGCTGCGCCGCTACCTGCATACCGACGCCGAGGCCAGCGCCTTCGGCCAGAAAGCCGGCACCTTCACTCCCTGGACCCCCCTGCCGGCGGAGACGGACCTGTTGCTGTACGAGGGACTGCACGGCGGACTGATCACCGACAGGGTCAATGTGGCCCAGCATGTGGATCTCCTGATCGGCCTGGTGCCGACCATCAACCTGGAATGGATCCAGAAGATCCATCGCGACACCAACGAGCGCGGCTACAGCCCCGAGCGGGTCAAGGAAACCATTTTGCGGCGCATGCACGATTATGTGCATTACATGGTTCCCCAGTTCTCCCAGACCGACATCAATTTCCAGCGTGTCCCCACCGTCGACACCTCCAACCCCTTCATCGCTCGCGACGTCCCGACCCAGGATGAAAGTTTCGTGGTGATCCGCTTCAAGGATCCGCGCAAATGGCCCATTCACTTCCCCGAAATGCTGGCGATGGTGCAGGGCTCCTTCATGTCCCGGCGCAATACGGTGGTGGTTCCCGGCGGGAAGATGGGCATGGCCATGGAAATCATCCTGATGCCCATCCTGGAACAACTGATGCGCAACCGGGATAACCAGCGCCGCCGACAACGCCGAAAGCCCGTTCCGCCACAAACCCCCTGACGCTTACGGAGACTGGCATGGATTACCGGCCACTCGGACGCACTCCGCTGCGCATCAGCGCCCTGGGGCTGGGCACCATGACCTGGGGCGAGCAAAACAGCGAATCCGAGGCCCATGCCCAGATCGACCAGGCGCTGGCGGCTGGGGTCAATTTCATCGACACCGCCGAAATGTATCCCGTGCCGCCCCGCGCCGAGACCCAGGGGCGTACCGAGGCTATCCTGGGCAACTGGCTGGCGCGTCACTCCAGCCAGCGCGATCAACTGATCATCGCCACCAAGGTCTCGGGACGGGCTGATTGGCTGCCTTGGATCCGTGGTGGTTCTCCCCGCCTGACCCGGACACAGATCACCGCCGCCCTGCATGCCAGCCTTGAACGCCTGCAAACCGATTACATCGACCTCTACCAGCTGCATTGGCCCGACCGGGACACCAATTTCTTCGGCCGGCTGGGCTACGCGCACGCTGAGAGCCCGGAGGCGACGCCGCTGCTGGAAACCCTCGCCACCCTGGATGACCTCGTTCAGGCCGGCAAGATTCGCCACATCGGCCTGTCCAATGAGACACCCTGGGGCGTGATGCGCTTTCTGGAACTCTCCGAGCGCCTGGGGCTGGCCCGCGTGGCCAGCATCCAGAATCCCTATAATTTGCTCAACCGCAGCTTCGAGATTGGACTGGCCGAGATCGCCCATCGCGAAGACGTGCCGCTATTGGCCTACTCCCCGCTGGCCTTCGGCGTCCTGAGCGGCAAGTATCTGGATGGCGCCCAGCCCCCGGCAGCGCGCTTGAGTCGTTACGAACGCTTCAAGCGCTATACCAATCCCCAGGCCGCGGCGGCCGCTGCGGCCTATGTGAAACTGGCCCAGACGCACGGCATCGATCCGGCACAGATGGCTTTGGCCTATGTGCTCTCCCGCCCTTTCACGGGCGCGGCACTGGTCGGCGCCACCACGGTCGCCCAGCTAGCTAGCAATCTCGCCGCAGCCGAACTCTGCTTGTCAGAGGAGCTCGTCGACGGCATCGAGGCAATTCATCGCCAGCACCCCAATCCCGCGCCCTGAAACTTTCAGGAATTTGTTTTTTTGGTCATCTGGCCTCTGCCCGATGGCTGAACGGGGAACTTTACACGCAACAGCCAGTCTTTTTAACGTAGGCCGCGCTATGAAAAGTGCATTTCCTGTCACATTTCGCTTGACTCAAAAGGGGATCAACCCATGTTTGGACGCCGCAAATCGATGACCGATCAGGCTCGTATGAAAGCCCGCAAGGCCGCTGACAACGTCAATTTCGACGCCTTGGATGACTTGTTCGACGATATCGAGGAAATGGCGATCAATCGCCTGCAAGCATTGCGTGATCGGCTCAAAACCAGTGCCGGCCATTTTCGCTGGAGCGAACTCAGCAGCTCCGCGCGGGACGAATGGGCAGTGGCCAGCGACAAGACTTCGAGCTATGTTCATAGTCATCCTTGGCAGGCGATCGGTGTGGTCGCGCTGGTGGTGCTGGCCGTGTCCAGCCTGAAATCCCGTTCTTGAACTGAACCCTTCCCTTCGGGGTGGGGATAAGGACTGCGCAACATGGCACAAGCCCCGTTTGGCGCTCAAATCCGACAGCTTTTGGCGCTCCTTGCGGCGACCGCGGGCACCCGACTCGATCTGGCGCGTCTGGAGATGGCCGAATGGCGCGGCCAATTGGGTCGGGTCCTGCTTTTTTCCGCGCTGGCGCTCGTTACCGCTTTTTTTAGTTTGCTGACCTTGGTGATCGCCGTGCTGGTGGAGTGTTGGGATACTTGCCGTGAGGTGGCGGCTTGGTCCTTGCCCGCCTTTTTCGGCGTCATCCTGTTGATGTCACTGATTGGTTTAAGCCTCGCGCTGAAACGGAGTCGGCGTTTCCTGCCCGCCACGATGGATGTGCTGCGCGAGGACCTGGAGAGCCTGAAGCATGACTAAATCCCGCATTTCCTCCCGCATGGTACGGGACGCTGAAAAAGCGCGGCTGGCCCGACGTGCCGAGCGCCAGCGAGGCCGGCTGATCACCCAAACCCAGCGTGTCAGCAGCACTCTCGACCCCCGCAGCTGGTTCGGCGGGCTCTTGTCACGGGCGGGCAGCAGCGCTGGCGCGCCGGTAAGCGGACCCAGGTTTCATCCACTCCTCATCGGGGCGGTGGGCCTGATTCTGCCGCGGCTGATCCGTCGTCACCCGGTGCTACGCGTGGCGGCGCTGGGCTGGAGTGCCTTCCAGTTGGTGAGAGGCGCGCAAGGCGAAGATCGGCCCCTCCCCGCCAAATCCGGCACTTCCCTGTTTCGACGTCGCGGCTGACGAACCTGCCAACAGCCGCGACCTTGATCCTGCCCTGCCTCTGTTCCACGCCTTGCCTTGCCCTATCAAGCCCGCCATTATTCGAAACTGCGGATGGCGCGTGAATTCGCGCCGCTCCGCAATCGATGACCCGCAGGATGGATCCTCGGGAAACGGATGTTCTTCAGGGATGAAGTTCAATGAAAAGCTTGGTCTACGGAGCCGTCATTCTATTGTCGGCAGGGCTTGCCCATGTGGTGGGCCTGATGGTTTGGAGCGAACTGCAGACGCGGGGCGATCGCTACTTCGCCCGCCCATTGGCCGAGCGCCGCCGCCTTGTGAAGCGACTGCAATGGCATGCGCGCTACATCCGCCCTGTATTTGAAGCCATCGCCAAGGTCATGCGTCTGAAGAAAATGCCGGTCATGCGCTACGGACAGGTGACCGGCCCGCTCATGATGTGCAGCAAGCAATCCTATGCGCGCACCAAACACTACCAGCCCGAAGCGGCGGATATCTTCATCGCCACCCAGATGAAATGCGGCACGACCTGGATGCAACAGATCGTGTTCGAGATCCTGCACGGGGGCGAGGGCGATCTTTCCGACGCCGGCTATCGCCACATGTACGCCCTGAGCCCCTGGATCGAGACCAGCCCGACTTCCAGCGTCTCCATGGAAACCGCACCGCTGGTGGGCCCTGGGCGCAATCGCATCATCAAGACCCATATGCCCGCGCAGTTGATTCCCCATAGTGATGTCGCGAGATACATTTATGTGACGCGCCATCCGGTGAGTTGCTTCGCCAGTTGCGTCGACTTCATCCACAAACTGGGCGGGCCGCTGATGCCCGCGCGCCGCGACCTGCTGGCATGGTATTGCAGCGACGACATGTGGTGGATGTCCTGGCCCGACCATGTGGAAAGCTGGTGGCAGCGTAGCCGACAACACGACAATGTTTTGTTCGTGCATTACGAAGACCTGAAGCGGGATCTCGAAGGCGGTATCCGCCAGATCGCGGCTTTCCTGAACCGCCCGCTGACCGAGGCGGAAGTCGCCAAGGTTGCCCACAAGGCCAGCTTCGCCTACATGCGCGACCACGAAGATTTTTTCGAGATGTTTGCCCCGAATCTGTTCAGCGTCTCGGCCGAGACCATCCGCTTCATGCAATCGGGCTCCGAGACCCGCTACGAAGACACGGAATTCCATGAGCGCGAGCGCATTCTGGCCTTCTGTCGCGAGCGTCTGGCCCAGGCCAGCTATCCGGTCGGTGATCATTATCCGGATGTGCTGGCGCCGCCCGCGGTCTCATCGCCTTAAGCACCGCCCCGCTGGCTTGATCCGCAGCGCGCCTGAGGAGAGGTCGTTGAGCACAGATGGCCAGCGGGGCGGGGCATGCACCGAGGCGCGTGACTCGTTGAATGTATATCGTTTGGCCCGACTGCCGGGCAACCCCCATTAACGGTTATAATGCTGCCCCCATCAGTCTCGCGGCCTCCAGGCCGCTCGTCGAGCTCCTTGTGATCGAAAATCTGCGCAATATCGCCATCATCGCCCACGTCGACCATGGCAAGACCACCCTGGTCGACCAGTTGCTCCGTCAATCCGGCACCTTGCAGGAGCGCACGGGCGGCGGCGAGCGGCTCATGGATTCCAACGACCTGGAAAAGGAACGCGGAATCACCATCCTGGCCAAGAACACCGCCATCCGCTGGCGCGACTACCACATCAACATCGTCGATACCCCCGGCCACGCCGACTTCGGCGGGGAGGTGGAGCGCGTGTTGTCCATGGTCGATTCGGTGCTGCTGCTGGTGGACGCCGTGGATGGCCCCATGCCGCAAACCCGCTTCGTGACGCAAAAGGCCTTTGCCCTGGGCCTCAAACCCATCGTAGTCATCAACAAGGTCGACCGCCCAGGCGCGCGGCCTGAGTGGGTGCTGGACCAGACCTTCGACCTGTTCGACCGTCTCGGCGCCACCGAAGAGCAACTCGATTTCCCGGTGATCTATGCCTCGGCCCTGCGCGGTTATGCGGGCATGTCGCCCGATGTGACCGAAGGCAGCATGGAGCCTTTGTTCCAGTTGATCGTCGATCGGGTCTCGCCACCCAACGTGGACCCCGAAGGTCCGTTCCAGATGCAGATCAGCAGCCTGGACTACAACAGCTACGTGGGCCTGATCGGCATCGGTCGTATCCAGCGCGGCCGCGTCAAGACCAATACGCCGGTGACGGTAATCGATCCCCAGGGCCAGCGCCGTCCGGGGCGCGTGCTGCAGATCCTGGGCTTCCTGGGGTTGGAGCGGGTGGAATTCCCGGAGGCCTCGGCCGGCGACATCATCGCCTTCACCGGCATGGAACAGCTCAACATCTCCGACACCCTGTGCGATCCCACGCAGGTCGAGGCCTTGCCGCCGTTGACGGTGGACGAGCCCACGGTGAGCATGAACTTCGTGGTCAACACCTCGCCCTTCGCCGGCCGCGAGGGCAAGTACGTCACCTCGCGCCAGTTGCGCGAGCGGCTGCAGCGCGAACTCAAGCACAACGTGGCGCTGCGCGTGGAGGACACCGAGGACCCCGACAAATTCAAGATCTCCGGCCGCGGCGAACTGCACCTGTCCATCCTGATCGAGAACATGCGCCGCGAAGGCTATGAGCTCGGCGTCTCGCGCCCCGAGGTCATCATCAAAGAGATCGACGGGCAGAAATGCGAACCGTTCGAGGCTTTGACCGTGGATATCGAAGAAACGAGCCAGGGCAAGGTCATGGAAAAGCTCGGCGAGCGTGGCGGCGAACTGCGCGACATGGTGCCGGACGGCAAAGGCCGGGTGCGCCTGGACTACCTCATTCCCGCGCGCGGCCTGATCGGTTTCCAGACCGAATTCATGACCGCCACCAGCGGCACCGGTCTGATCTACCATGTCTTCGAACATTACGCGCCGATCAAGAAGGGCAGCCTGGCGGAACGCAACAACGGCGTGCTGATCGCCAATGGACCGGGCAAGGCGCTCGCCTACGCGCTGTTCAATTTGCAGGAGCGCGGTCGGCTGTTCATTGGCCACGGCGAGGAAGTCTACGAAGGGATGGTGATCGGCATCCATTCGCGCGACAACGACCTGGTGGTCAACCCGCTCAAGGCCAAGCAGCTCACCAACATCCGCGCGGCGGGTTCGGACGAGAACATCATCCTCGTTCCCCCCATCCGGCTCACGCTGGAACAGGCGCTGGAATTCATCAATGACGACGAGCTGGTCGAGGTGACGCCCAAGGCCATCCGAGTGCGCAAGCGCTACCTGAAGGAACACGAGCGCAAGCGCTCCTCGCGCAGCGACAGTTAATTCTTTCTTAACACCGTATCCCCCCTTCGGAGAGATCCGGATGGGGGATCGCCTTGATTCTGCATCCGGCGCGCTTTACATCCTGCTTCCTTTCTGAAATCTTTCGGTAACACTGTTTTCGGCTGCCCGGCCTTATTACGTGCGGGCGGGCGCGCTCTTGCTCTCGGGAAGGAAATCGCCGTGGGATTCGATCGCATTCTGCAACCGGGGCGCAATTGCTGGCGGCTGGAGAAAGCCGATCAGGTCGCGTTCCTGATCGACGGACAAGCCTATTTTTCCGCGCTGAACGATGGCCTGGTGCAAGCCCGGCGCACAATGTTCATGCTGACCTGGGATATCTACAGCAGTCTTTGTCTGTCCCCCGAGGATGCCGAGCGACCGGAAGCGGCATGCCCGCCACTGCGGGATCTGCTCAATGAGCAGGCGGCTCGGCATCCGGATCTGCAGATTTTCTTGATGAATTGGGATTTTTCGCTGTTGCTGGGTCGCGGGCGGGAATGGCTGCTCCGCTACAAGCTGGGCTGGAGCACCCATGAACGGGTGCACTTTCGCCTCGATGACCAATTTCCGTTGGGCGCTTCGCATCATGAAAAGATCGCGGTGATCGATGATGGTCTCGCGTTCGTCGGTGGACTGGACCCGGCCCGTGGCCGCTGGGATACGCCCGCCCATCGGGTAGACGATCCGCGCCGCATCGCGGCCGACGGTCTCGGAGGTCGTCCGCACCACGACGTCCAGATGATGGTCGGCGGCCCCGTCGCGACCGCGCTGGGCGAGCTGGTGCGAGAGCGCTGGAATCGCGCTGTCCAGAATGAACCCACGCCCCGCGAGCCGCCACCGGTACGGGCACCCCCGGCGATCTTCTGGCCGGGGCACGTCAAGCCCGATCTCATGGATGTGCAAGTCGCCATCGCCCGCACCCGTCCCGCCTACATGGACCAGATCGAGGTGCGTGAAGTCGAACAGCTCTATCTCGATAGCATCGCGGCGGCGCGGGCGAGCATCTACCTCGAAAACCAGTACCTGACCTCTGACAAGGTGGCCTGCGCACTGGC
Organism: Candidatus Macondimonas sp.; assembly: GCA_049645885.1. Classification (GTDB taxonomy): domain Bacteria; phylum Pseudomonadota; class Gammaproteobacteria; order UBA5335; family UBA5335; genus Macondimonas. The sequence goes on along the minus strand of JBARUT010000077.1, from coordinate 2,687 downwards.
CGAGCGCCTGCAGGCAGCTGACGGTCCGGAAGTGATCATCTTGTTGCCGCGGCAGACCGACGGCTGGCTGTCGCAGAATTCCATGGACAGGATGCGTATCCGCATTTTGCTGAACCTGCGCCAGGCCGATCATCATGGGCGCTTGGGCGTTTACTACGCCGATATTCCGGGCCTGGATGAGACGCAGTCGATTCGCCTGCACAGCAAGGTCATGGTGATCGATGACCGTTTCGTGCGGGTAGGTTCGTCCAACCTCAACAACCGCTCGATGGGCCTGGATACCGAATGTGATCTGGCGGTGGAACTCACGCCAGAGGAAGCCCTGGCCCAGCCCGGAATCAGGGCGTTTCGCAATCGCCTGTTGGCAGAGCATCTGGACACCACCCCGGAGCGGGTTGCGGCCACTATCGAGGCGCAGGGAAGCCTGTTGCGTGGAATCGAATCCCTGCGCACGGATAGGCGCTCCTTGCGGCCACTGGAGCCGGAATTGCCGCCCTACGACGAGAGTTGGCTGACTCGCCAGGAAATCTGCGATCCGGAGCGCCCCATTGATTCGGAGTCTCTGCTCAAGGAGCTGTTCCCGACGCCGGGGCAGACGCATTCCAAGTCACGCTGGATCGCGGGCGCCGGCGCTGTTGTAGTACTGCTGGGGCTGACGGCAGCTTGGCGATTCACCCCGCTCGGCGAATGGCTGGAGCCACAGCAACTGCGGACAACCCTGGAGTCGGTGCGCCAACTCCCCTTCGCGCCTGCCTTGCTGGTGGGGTTCTTTGTGCTTGCCAGCCTGCTCATGGTACCGGTAACGGCCTTGATCGTGGCCACCATCCTGGTTTTTGGTCCCGTTGCGGGTTTTGCCTATGCCCTCGCGGGAACCCTGCTGAGCGCCTTGGTCGGCTATGGCCTGGGCGTCTGGACGGGCGGCCGGACACACTGGCCCCTGACCGGCGGGCGTACGGAAGCCATTGCCGATCGCATTGCCCGCAATGGCTTGCTTGCCGTCGCAACGGTCCGGATTGTTCCGGTGGCGCCCTTTGCCGTCATCAATCTGGTGGCCGGTTCCTCCCGCATCCGCTTGCGGGATTACATGCTGGGCACCTTGATCGGCATGGGGCCGGGTATCGCGGCACTGGCGTTTTTTACCGATCGTCTGTGGGCCAGCCTGCGCGATCCCGATGCAGGAACCGTCGCCACGCTCGTGGTCAGCACCCTCGTTGTCGTTGGCCTGCTGTTCGGCCTGAATCGCTGGGCGAGAGGTGCGCAAAACAGCGGAGATTTGGCCGATCGGTAGTCTCGCGATGCCCATTTCCCCACTGCGGGTGGCGACTTACAACATTCATGGCTGCGTCGGGACGGACCGCTGCTTCGATCCCGCGCGCGTCCAGGGCGTGCTGGCGTACATGGCGGCCGATATCCTGGCGCTACAGGAAGTGGAAACCTATCACCATGGCGAGGATGTGCTGGGTACCTACCAGCAAGACCCGCAATGGCAGGTGATCGCGGGTCCCACGCTGTTGCGCGAGCAGGGCCAGTATGGCAATGCGCTCATCACCCGTTTGCCGGTGCTGGACTATGCCCTGATCGATCTCAGCGTCGCCTCCCGGGAAGCCCGCAGCGCCATTCATGCGGTATTGGCGCATGAGGACGCGCGCCTGGAAGTGGTGGCGACCCATCTGGGCCTGCGTCCCGCGGAGCGGCGTCATCAGGTCCGCACACTGCTGGAGGCGCTGCAGCGCCGCGACACCCAGGCCGATGCCACCCTGCTGCTGGGCGATTTCAACGAATGGTTCCTCGCCGGGCGTCCGTTGCGCTGGTTGCACCGCCATTTTGGCCGCAGCGAACCCATGCCACCCACCTTTCCCTCGCGCTGGCCCCTGTTCCGGCTGGACCGGATCTGGGCGTCGGCGCCGGCGCGCCTGACCGACGTACATGTCTTGCGCACGGCCCAATCGCGCTGCGCATCCGATCATCTGCCCTTGCTGGGGGAGCTGCGGTTCTGACGCTCGCTCGAATTCCGCCCGCTCGCGGTCAAGGAGACGCAGCAGGATCGGCCAGCATGCGCGCCACCACATCCTGCACCTGCGCCGCCGGGATTCCCCGCAGGCAATCGGTATGGCCCAGCGGACAGCTGCGCTCGAAGCAGGGGCTGCAGGGCAGGCGGCGCCAGAGAATCTCGGCCCGATCGGTGAGCGGCGGGGTGTAGTCGGGAGTGGAGGAGCCGTAGATCGCCACCAAGGGCACGCCCACCGCGGCAGTGACATGCATGAGCCCCGAGTCGTTGCTCACCGCGATCCGGCACAGGCCGATCAGGTCAATGGCGTCCGCCAGTGCCGTTCGGCCGCACAGATTGCGCGCCCCCGCGCCGACCTGCCGGACAATGGCCTCTCCCAGCGCCGCCTCCTTCGCCGAACCGAACACCCACACCCGCGCGCCCTGCGTCACGAGTCGCTGCGCCAGTTCGCCGAAGGCGGTCCATTGCTTGGCCGGTCCGTATTCAGCGCCGGGCATGAGGCCGATGCAGGGCTGGGACAGATCCTCCTCAAGCCCGAGCGCCGCGGCCAACGCCTGCTGGCGCGTGGGGTCGATGCGCAGGCGCGGGAAGGGAATCGGCGGCGGCAGCGCGGCGCCGGGATCCTGTCCCAGGGCGACGAAGCGTTGGACGGTCTGGGTGAGGATGGACGGGTCGAGAG
>JBARUT010000076.1:0-14583 GCA_049645885.1 Candidatus Macondimonas sp. | reverse complement strand
TCCAGCACCGCCTGGGTATTGGCGATTTCCACGCCGGTGCGCAAATCCTTGATGCGCGACTGGTCCAGCACGTAGGAGCGGATCTGGTGACCCCAGCCGATGTCGGACTTGCTGTCCTCCAGCGTCTGTTTCTCGGCATTGCGTTTTTGCAATTCCATCTCATAGAGCTTGGCCTTGAGCATGGCCATGGCCCGATCCCGGTTCTGATGCTGGGAGCGCTCGGTCTGGCAGGCCGCCACCGCGCCGGTCGGCACATGGGTGATGCGCACGGCGGATTCGGTCTTGTTGACGTGCTGACCGCCGGCACCGCTGGCGCGGTAGACATCGGTGCGCAGGTCAGCCGGATTGATGTCGATCTCGATGTTGTCGTCCACCTCCGGCGAGACGAACACGGCCGAGAACGAGGTATGGCGGCGGTTGCCCGAGTCGAACGGTGATTTGCGCACCAGCCGGTGCACGCCTGTCTCGGTACGCAGCCAGCCATAGGCGTAAGGCGCTTCCACCCGGAAGGTTGCGCTCTTGATGCCGGCCACTTCCCCGGCCGAGACTTCCAGCAACTCGGCCTTGAAACCGCGTTTTTCCACCCAGCGCAAATACATGCGGAGCAACATTTCCGCCCAGTCCTGGGCCTCGGTGCCCCCCGAGCCGGCCTGGATGTCGACGAAGCAGTTGGCGCTGTCCAACTCGCCCGCGAACATGCGGCGGAACTCCAATTGCTCCACCTCGCGGCGATAGCGCGCCTCGTCCTGGGTGATGCCTTCCAGCGCCGCCTCGTCCTGTTCCTCGCGCGCCAGCTCCAGCAACTCCAGCGCATCGTCAATGCCGGCTGTCAGCCGGTCCAGGCCGTCCACCACCGCGAACAGATCGGCCCGTTCGCGTCCCAGCTTGCGTGCCCGCTCCGGGTCGTTCCAGACCTCCGGGACCTCCAGCTCCCGCTCGACTTCAGTCAATCGGTCCTTTTTTTCAGCGTAGTCAAAGATACCCCCGAAGGTCGTTCAGGCGGGACTTGAGATCCAGCAGACTCTGGCGGGGCAGGTTGAAATCGGTCAGATCGGCCATGACATCCTCGGCGCGGCGTCCCCGGCACGCGGGGCTTTTGGAAAAAGACGGCTATTATAACCAGCACCGTTCAGGCGCGGCTGCCACCACCAATTCCGAACCATGATCGTTCCATTGAATCCAAAATCAACAGCCGATTCTGGGACTGACAGGAATCCACCAATCGTCGCTCTACCAACAGTTGAGGAATATCCCCATGTTCACCGTCCGTTCTCTCGTGGTAACGACCTTGCTGCTGATCCTGGGCGCCAGCCCGGCGTGGGCAGGCTCGGATGATACCCATCGCGCCGATCACCGCGAATCCCAGCAGATGGACCGCATCGAACAAGGCGTGCGACAGGGCGATCTCACCAAACGCGAGGCCCAGGAGCTCTTGACCCAGCAGCGCCACATCCAGAACTATGAAGAACATATCAAGGAAGACGGCAAGGTCACGCTGCGTGAACGCATGCAACTGGAACAGAAGCAGGACAAGGCCAATCGACGCATTGCCGAGGAAAAGAATGACGCCCAGCGGCGCTGAGTCCGCTTGCTGTAGCCCGCATTTTTTCGCAACAGTCCGCCATGTTTGGCTGCCCACTGTCGCTGGATCGGCGCCCATATCGGTGCAGCCGTTGTGTGTGGTCTATGGCGAGCCGCGGTTTTCCCCACTTCCAGTGCTGTGGTCAAGAGTGTCAGAAATACCGGGTGCGGGGCATAATGCCACGATGCCACCAGGCCTGAATGCCAGGCGTGAACGGTGAAGCTGCCGTTGCCGGGAAGGTGCTTCCCAAAACAGTTGCATGGCGGGTCGGTGACAGCGGAGGGTGTCCAGTCCATCGCCGCTGCCCATGCTTGGCATGAGCGGGCCATTGAGGCTGTCGGCCATGCCCAGGGCCAAGGCGCCGTTCTGGCGGCGATTCGGTTCGGTTGCCGCAACAAGTCTGCAGAGATCACATCGGTATTGACCTCGGGCGGAAGCAGGCCTCATGCATCGGGATGGGGTTGCTGCGATTGCGTTTTGATTCATTGAAGGATATGCCCATGCGTTTTGAAGGCACTGATTCCTACATCGCTCCACGCGAATTGACTCTGGCCGTGAATGCGGCGATCACGCTGGAGCGTCCCTTGCTGATCAAGGGTGAACCCGGCACCGGCAAGACCCTGCTGGCCGAGGAAGTGGCCCGCGCGCTCGGCCGGCCGTTGTTCCAGTGGCACGTGAAATCCACCAGCAAGGCCCAGCAGGGGCTGTATGAATACGATGCCGTCTCGCGGCTGCGCGATTCCCAGTTGGGCGACCCGCGGGTACATGACATCGCCCACTACATCAAGAAAGGCCCGGTGTGGGAGGCGTTCGAGAGCCCGGAGCGCCCGGTGCTCCTGATCGATGAAATCGACAAGGCGGATATCGAATTTCCCAACGACCTGCTGCGCGAGCTGGACCGGATGGAGTTCTATGTCTATGAGACCCAGACCCTGGTCAGCGCCCGGCATCGCCCCATCATCATCATCACCAGCAACAACGAGAAGGAGCTGCCCGACGCCTTCCTGCGCCGCTGCTTCTTCCACTACATCCGTTTTCCGGACCGCGAGACCATGGGCCGCATCGTCGATGTGCATTTCCCGGGGATCAAGCAGGAACTTGTGCGCGAGGCCATGGAAGTGTTCTTCGACCTGCGCGACGTACCGGGACTCAAGAAAAAGCCGTCCACCTCCGAGTTGTTGGACTGGCTCAAGCTGCTCATGGCCGAGGACATTCCCGCCGATTCCATCCGCAGCTCGGACCCCAATCAGCTGATCCCACCCTTGTACGGCGCCCTGTTGAAGAACGAACAGGACATCCACCTGTTCGAGCGCCTGGCCTTCATTGCGCGTCGGCAGGGTCACCTGTAAGCGGCCCGGTTGCGGGGAGGCGCGCTCATGTTGATCGATTTCTTTTTTGCGTTGCGCCAGGGCGGTGTGCCGGTCACGATCACCGAATTCCTGAGCCTGCTGGAAGGGCTCAAGCGGCGGGTGGTGGTGGCGAGCCTGGATGATTTCTATTTCCTGGCACGCACCTGCCTGGTGAAGGACGAGCGTTATTACGACCGCTTCGATCAGGTCTTCGGTGTCTATTTCAAGGGCGCCGAGGATCTCGCCGGGCAGTTGGCCCAGGCGGTGGCAGAGGGGCATATTCCGCCGGAATGGCTGGCGCGGCGCCATGAATTGAACCTCAGCCCCGAGGAACAGGCCCTGGTGGAGGCCATGGGGGGGTGGGAGAAACTGATGGAGGCCTTGCGTGAACGTCTGGAAAACCAGAAGGAACGTCACGAGGGCGGGAATCGCAACATCGGCACCGCCGGGCGGTCGCCGTTTGGCGCCCATGGCTACAATCCCGAAGGCATCCGCATCGGTCAGGGTGGGGCGCGCAACCGCAGCGCGGTGAAGGTCTGGGATCAGCGCGAGTTTCGCAACTATGACGATCAGGTCGAGCTGGGGACCCGCAACATCAAGGTGGCCCTCAAGCGCCTGCGCCAGTTTGTGCGCGAGGGCAATGAACTTGAGCTTGATCTGGACGACACCATCCGCGCCACCGCCCGCAATGCCGGCTATCTCGACCTCAAGCTCGTGCCGGAACGCCGCAACAAGGTCAAGGTGCTGCTGTTCATGGATGTGGGCGGGTCCATGGACGATCATGTACGCATCGCCCAGGAGCTGTTTTCCGCAGCGCGCAGTGAATTCAAGCATCTGGAATATTTCTACTTCCACAATTTCATTTATGAGTGGTTGTGGAAGGACAACCACCGCCGGCGCGCCGAACGCCAGTCCACGGCGGAGATGCTGGCCACCTTCGGCTCCGACTACAAGGTCATCTTCGTGGGCGATGCGACCATGAGCCCCTACGAAATCCTGAATGAAGGCGGCAGCATCGAGCACCACAACCCGGAGGCGGGCGCGGTGTGGATGCAGCGCATTCGAAATCATTTCCGGCATGCCATCTGGCTCAATCCCGAGCCGGAAAGCCGCTGGGAGAGCACCCCGTCCATCGGCATCGTGCGTCAATTGATGGAGCGGCAGATGTACCCCCTGACCCTGGACGGACTGACCCAGGGATTGCGCGCGCTCAATACCGGCCGCGTCCAGGCGGTTGGGCCCCGGATGCATGAACCGATCCTCTGACACCCCGGCATCGCCTGGCGAAGGGGGAGGATGGCGCGAGCCCTTCGCCGGCCTGATCAGTGCGCGGCGGGTGCGAACGGCAGCTTTCGGGACGCATCCCCGGCAACAGTTGGACGTCTACCGGCCGGCATCCGTAAGCGGACTGCCAGTCATTGTGTTTTTCTACGGCGGTCGCTGGAAACAGGGCAATCGCCGCCAGTATGGGCTGCTGGCGCGTCGCCTGGCGGCCTTGGGCGCGGTGGTGGTTGTGCCGGACTACCGGCTGTATCCCATGGTGCGCTTTCCGGTCTTCGTCGAGGATGGGGCGGCAGCGGTGGACTGGGTCCTGCGCCATGCGGCGGCGCTGGGGGGTGATCCGGACCGGGTCTATCTCATGGGTCATTCGGCGGGCGCGCACATCGGCGCCTTGTTGGCTCTGGACGGGCGTTATCTGGCGGCCCATGGACGCACGCCTGCGCAACTGGCGGGTTTCATCGGCTTGGCCGGACCTTATGATTTCATGCCCTTCCAGAGCGACGAATTGGCCGATACCTTTGGTCCGGTCGAGCATCACGAGGCGTCCCAGCCGATCCACTTCGTCGATGGGCGCAATCCGCCATTCCTGCTCTTGCACGGCTCGCGGGATCGGGTGGTCGGCCCTGGCAACAGCAAGCGCCTATGGCGGCGCATCGAGGCCAGCGGTGGCCGGGCGCGCATGGTCTTTCTGGAACGGGCCGATCACTTCAACATTCTGCTGGCTGCGGCTTTTCCCTTCCGCTCGGCCTTGGCGGCGGTGCGGCGCGAAATCGGCGCATTCGTGGTGAACGGTGGCGCCCAGCGCTTGCCTGACCCGCCCACCGACTTCATGTCCCTGGGCTGAGGTCCGCCAGACAGTCGCATTCAAGTCCATCGACGGAGTGATCTCTTGCGCATCATGACGCTCAATCTCAATGGCATCCGTTCGGCGGCGAGCAAGGGCTTTCTGGACTGGCTGCCGACCATGAATGCGGATTGGATCTGCTTGCAGGAGCTCAAGGCGCAGGATGCGGATCTCACCGCCCCAATGCGCCATCCGCTGGGTTATCAGGGTTATTTCCACTGCGCCGAAAAAAAAGGCTACAGCGGCGTCGGCGTCTATGCCCGCTGCCCGCCCGAGCGCGTTGTGGCGGGCCTGGGGGTTGCTGAAATCGACGCCGAAGGGCGCTATCTGGAGCTGGTTTACCCGGGCCTGTCGGTGATTTCGCTGTACTTGCCTTCCGGCTCAAGTGGCGAGCACCGTCAGGCGGCCAAGTTCCATTTCATGGAGCGCTTTTTCGGCCATCTGGCGGACCTGTCCAAGGCGGGCCGACAGGTGCTTCTGTGCGGGGACTGGAACATCGCCCACCGCGAGATCGATCTCAAGAACTGGCGTTCCAACCAGAAAAACTCAGGCTTCCTGCCGGAGGAGCGGGCCTGGTTGAGCCGGGTGTTCGATGAACTGGGCTGGGTGGATGTGTTTCGACAGCTTTACCCCGCAGCCACCGGGGAGGGCTACACGTGGTGGAGCAATCGCGGTCAGGCCTGGGCGCGCAACGTCGGCTGGCGCATCGACTACCAGATCGCCACGCCGGCGCTGGCGGCCACGGCGCGCGCCGCGGACATCTATAAAGCCCAGCGCTTCAGCGATCATGCGGCGCTCACCATCGATTACGACTGGCCGCTGCCGTCTGCTGCGAGCGCAAGCCAGGCCCAGGCCGCGACGGCATGAGCGAGCACGCCGCCGACACCACGATACCGGCATCCACAGGGCAGGCGCTGCGCCGCCATCCGGAGCTGTGGCGCATCACCGTGCTGGCATTCGCCTCCGGACTGCCTCTGGCGCTGTCCGGGGGAACCCTGCAGGCCTGGCTTGCCGATGTGCGCATCGACATCCGCACCATCGGCATCTTCAGCCTGGTCGGCCTGCCTTACACCCTGAAGTTTCTGTGGGCGCCACTGTTCGACCGCTACACCCTGCTGGGGATGGGACGCCGCCGCGGCGGCCTGGTGCTCACCCAGGTGATGTTGGTGCTCGTGTTGCTGATCATGTCAATGCAGGATCCGACCGCAGGCGTTGTCGTCCTGGGACTGCTGGCGCTGGGGCTGGCGTTCGCCTCGGCTTCGCAGGATATCGTGTTCGACGCTTATCGCACCGAGGTCCTGGAACCGCCCTTGCGGGGGCTGGGGGCTGGCCTGACCAACACCGGATATCGCCTGGCCATGCTCACTTCGGGCGCGCTGGCATTGGTGCTGGCGGGCTCGGTGGGTTGGGCGGCCACCTACCGCATCATGGCGGTCTTGATGGCTGCGGGCATCCTGGTCACCCTGTTCAGTCCCGAGCCGAAGGCGCCGGCCGCGGCGCCCCATCGCCTGGTTGACGCCCTGTGGGAACCGTTGCGTGCTTTCTTCAGCCGCCCGGCCGCGGGGGCGTTTCTGGCCTTGATCATTCTCTACAAATTCGGCGATGCCTTTGCCGCTACCTTGAGCACCGCGTTTCTGGTTCAGGGGGTGGGGTTCAGCGTTGCCGAGGTGGGCGTGGTGAACAAGGGCGTCGGCATTGCGGCCGCCTTGTTCGGCGCCGTGGTTGGCGGGGCGCTGATGATGCGCTGGGGCTTGTGGCGCGCGCTCTTGGTATTCGGGCTCATGCAGGCGCTGACCAACCTGTTGTTTGCGGCACTGGCTCTGGTGGGCAAGAGTCATGGCATGCTGGTCGTGGCCGTGGTGGGTGAGCAATTGTTCGGGGGAATGGGGTCGGCGGCCTTCGTCGCGCTGCTGATGGCGCTGTGCGACGTGCGTTACACCGCGACCCAGTACGCCCTGTTTTCGGCCGTTGCGGCGTTGGCGCGGGTATTCATCGGGCCGCCGGCGGGTTATCTGGTGGCCGCATGGGGCTGGCCGGTGTTCTTTACCATCACCTTCCTGGCTTCCCTGCCGGCCTTGGCGCTGATCGCCCACCTCGGTAAATCGATCCGTCTTCTGGATCTGCCGGCTCAAGCTGGCGTGTCGCAGTGAGCGGTGTGCGTCTGTGCCGATGGACGGATTTGCCCGACCCGGGAAGCCGGGCTTTTGATCTTATCGGTGGCGACACGCATCGGGCTTGCGTGCTGGTGCGCCGGGGGGAACAGGTCTGGGCCTATGAGAACCGCTGTCCACACACCGGCGCGCCACTGGACTGGCGACCGGGACAAGTGCTGAATCCAGAAGGATCGCTCATCCAGTGCGCCTTGCATCTGGCCCAGTTTCGGATGGAGGACGGGATGTGTGTCCATGGCCCCTGTGTGGGACAGGCGCTGTCGGCGGTGGCGGTGCGCCGGCAGGGTGATTGGGTGGTGATGGACGCGTAACGGCAAGCCATTGGCCGTGACTTCGAAGGGTGGAACAAAAATGACAATGGACGTGATCGTGCTGGCGGCGGGCAAGGGGACGCGTATGAACAGCGCGTTGCCCAAGGTGTTGCAACCCTTGGCCGGCCGGCCGCTGCTGGCCCATGTGCTGGAAACCGCGCGCGCGCTTCAGCCAGCCGCGCTTCATGTGGTGGTGGGGCACGGCATGGAGGCGGTCCGGACGGCCTTTGACGATCCCGATCTGCACTGGGTCGAGCAGGCCGAACAACGCGGGACGGGTCATGCGGTAGTCCAGGCACTGCCTCATCTTGTCGGTGACCTGGCCCTGATCCTCTACGGGGATGTGCCCATGGTGCGCCCTCAAACCTTGGCCGGCTTGCAGGCAGCGGCCGGTGAGGGCTTGTCCCTGTTGGTGGCCGAGCGGGCCGATCCGGGCGGATACGGGCGGATCCTGCGCAATGCCGCGGGTCAGGTTTGCGGCATCGTGGAAGAGCGTGATGCCACGCAGGCCCAACGGGCCATCCGGGAGGTGAACACGGGCCTGATGGCTGTCTCAGCGACTTTGCTGCAGCGCTACCTGCCGCGCCTGCAGCCGCATAACGCCCAGGGCGAATACTACCTGACCGATCTGGTCGCCCTCGCCGTTGCCGATGGCGTGGCGGTGCATGCGGTACGGACCGAGGAAGATGAGGAAGTGCTCGGGGTCAATGACCGGTTGCAGCTTGCCCAGGTCGAGCGGGTGCTGCAGCGCCGTCAGGCCGAGGCCCTGTTGCGTGCGGGGGTGACCTTGGCCGATCCGGCGCGGTTGGACGTGCGCGGCAGCTTGGTCTGTGGGCGGGATGTGTTCATCGATGTGAACTGCGTGTTCGAGGGTCGTGTCCATCTGGGCGACGGGGTACGGATCGGTGCCCATGGTGTGCTGCGGGACTGCGAACTGGCGGCGGGGGTGGACGTGTTGCCGTTCTGCCACCTGGATGGGGCACGGGTGGGTCCCGGTGCCCGCATCGGCCCTTATGCGCGGCTGCGGCCCGGTGCCGACCTGGGACCGCGGACCCATATCGGCAATTTCGTGGAGATCAAACAGTCCACGGTGGGCGAGGACAGCAAGATCAACCACCTCAGCTATGTGGGCGATGCCCAGGTTGGGCGCGGGGTCAACGTGGGCGCAGGTACCATCACCTGCAATTACGACGGGGTGGAAAAGCATCGCACCGTCATCGGGGACGGCGCGTTCATCGGCTCCGGAACCCAACTGGTGGCGCCCATAACCGTGGGAGAGGGAGCGACCTTGGGCGCGGGAACCACGCTGCGCAAGGACGCCCCCGCCGGCCAGCTTACGCTGGGCGCCGAACGCCAGCTCACGCTTCCCCATTGGCGGCGGCCGCAATCGAAGCCCAAGCCTGGATGAGCCGATTGCCGGCTACGGTTGCGCCGGGGGCCGGTTGAAACCCATGGATTCAGTCATTGCGAGCGTGGATCATTGACCAGTAGCCGAAGAGATTGACCGGCTCGATATCGAAATGCTTGATCTGGGCGTCAGCCAGGAAGCGATCCAGGGGAAAGTCCGAGGTGAACCCGATCAGCGGCGTGATGACCGCAATGCCGCGTTCGAACCAGCGCACCATGGAGTGGGGGTGGCTGAAATGGTTGACGATGAACAGATCCCCGCCGGGGCGGCAGACGCGCTTCATTTCCGCGACCATGCGCCGGGGATCGGGAACCACCGAGGCCACATACATGGCGGTGACCTTGTCGAAGCTGTTGTCGGCGAATTCCAGTTGCTGCGCGTCCATGATGCGCAGGTCCACATGGTTGAGCTGCTGTTTCCTGACCCGACGGTGACCCCGTTCCAGCATCTTGGGGGAAACATCGATGCCGGTGATCCGCGTGGATCGGGGGTAGCATGACAAGGACATGCCGGTGCCGACACCCACCTCGAGAATGCGATCGCCGGGCTGGCAATCCATCTTGTCGATGATGCGCTGACGACCGGGCTGGAAGATCGGGCTGAATACCAGATCGTAGGCGGCGGCCATGCGATCATAGGTTTTGATGACGGCGGTTTGTTCCACAACTCAGTCCTTGGTTGGGCGGATGGGCAATGGGTGACAAGACACCCGGTCGATGGGTTGCATTCTAGCCCAAAAAACCAAGGGTCACGGCATATAGAAGTGTGAGATCAGTTACGATGGCCCCCTTTTTTGTCTCAAATCAGCAGGAAAGTTCGACGTGTCCTCTTTGGATCTGACCCGCGACACACATCGGTCCGGAAAACCGGAAGGGATTGATGCCCTGATTACCCCGGAAGGCAGTCTGGAAGTCCTTTCCCAGATGGAAGTGGCGCGCCTGCGTGACACCAGTCTGGGCGGCTTGCATGAACTGCTGCGGCGTTGCGCCCTGGCAGTGCTCAACAGCGGCAACATGGAGGACGACAGCCGCCAGGTGATGGTGCGCCATCGCGACTTCGACATCCAGGTGGTGCAACAGGAGCGGGGCATCAAGCTGGAACTGCGCAATGCGCCGGTCGGCGCCTTCGTCGATGGCCAGATGATCCGCGGGATTCGGGAGCATTTATTCGCTGTGCTGCGCGACATCGTCTATGTCCACAACGAGATTCGCCTGCATCCGCGCTTTGATCTGGAGGCGCCCGGCGGGGTGACCGACGCAGTGTTCCACACACTGCGCAATGCCCGTGCCCTGTTCCCCGGCCAGCCGCCCAACCTGGTGGTGTGCTGGGGCGGACATTCCATCGGCCGCCCGGAATACGACTACGCCAAGCACGTCGGCTATGAGCTTGGCTTGCGGGGCATGGACATCTGCACCGGATGCGGGCCGGGCGCCATGAAAGGCCCCATGAAGGGCGCCGCCGTAGGCCATGCCAAGCAGCATCGCAGTGGCGGGCGCTACGTGGGCATATCCGAGCCCGGCATCATTGCCGCCGAGCCCCCCAATCCGATTGTGAATCATCTGGTCATCATGCCCGACATGGAAAAACGCCTGGAAGCCTTCGTGCGCATCGGGCATGGTTTCGTGGTGTTTCCCGGCGGGGTGGGCACCATGGAAGAGCTACTGTACTTGTTCAGTATTCTCTTGCACGCGGAAAATGCCGAGGTGCCCTTTCCGCTGGTCCTGACGGGACCGGCTGCCTCGGCGGATTATTTCCGGCGGCTGGAGGATTTTCTGGTGAGCACCCTGGGGCCATCGGTCACGGCGCGTTACCAGGTGATTCTCGATGATCCGGTGGCCGTGGCGCGTGCCATGCGCCGGGGCATGGAGGAGGTGCGCCGCTTCCGTATTGCCCGCAGCGATGCGTTCTATTTCAACTGGGTGCTGCGCATCGATCCCGAGCTGCAACAGCCCTTTGTCCCTTCCCATCCCAACATGGCGGGGTTGTCCTTGCATCGCGAGCAGCCCTTGCATGCCTTGGCGGCAAATCTGCGCGCCGCGTTTTCCGGTATCGTCGCTGGCAATGTGAAGGAAACGGGAATTCGGGCCATCGAAGTGCACGGGCCATTCCAGATCAGGGGGGCGCCGGATTTGATGCGGTCGCTGGATCAATTGCTGGACAGCTTCGTGCGGGAACAGCGCATGAAGCTTCCCGGCAGCCAGTACACGCCGTGTTATGAAATTGTGGTGTGACCTCGCGTCCGGCTGCCGCGCCGCCATCCACGGGGCAAACGCATAACGAGTAGAAACGTCAGGATGGCGCCATAAATCAGCGGTTCCTGTAAATCGGCCTTGACCTGGAAACCGAAGTGAATCGCTGCCAGGATCGCGGCGGGATAGATCAGCCGGTGCAGGCGTTTCCAGTTCGGTCCCAGGCGGCGGATCCAGCCGCGCGTGGATGTGATCGCCAGGGGCAGCAGCAGGGCCAGTGCCAACACCCCGAGCCAGACGGCCTTGTGCTCGACGATTTCGCGCCAGGCAGCCGCAAGGTCCAAGTTCTGGTCAAACACCACGAAGACCAACAGATGACCCAGGGCGTAGAAGAATGCCGCCAAACCCAGTTGGCGACGGATCGTCAGCGGCCAAACCCAGCCACTCAAGCCTTGCAGTGGCGTCATGGCGAGTGTCAGCAGCAGCAGGCGCAGGGCCCAGATGCCGCTGGCAATCATCAAGGCCTCGACCGGATCCGGCCCCAGGCTTCCGCGTTGCAGTCCGATGAGGGTCCAGAGGGCGGGAAGGATCAGCAGCCCCCAAACGCCGATGCGCCATAAGCTTGCCGGCATGTTCAAAAATTCCGCTTCAGGTCGAGCCCGTGGTACAGGCTGGCCACCGATTCGGCGTAGCCATTGAAGGGCAGCGTATCACGACGAAATAACTCGCCGATGCGCCGCTCGCGTTTCTGGCTCCAGCGAGGATGATCCACCGCCGGATTCACATTGGCGTAGAAGCCGTACTCCTTGGGCGCGGCGCGGTTCCAGGTGGTGGTCGGTGCAGTTTCGTCAAAACTGATGCGTACGATGGACTTGATGCTCTTGAAGCCGTATTTCCAGGGCACCACCAAACGCAGCGGCGCGCCGTTCTGGTTGGGTAGCACCCGGCCGTACAGCCCGACTGCGATAATGGTCAGTGGATGCATGGCCTCGTCCATGCGCAGTCCTTCGACATAAGGCCACGGCAGGACGGATCGGCGCTGCCCCGGCATTTGTTCGGGATCGTAAAGGGTGGTGAAGGTGACGTACTTGGCGTTGCGGGTTGGCTGGAAACGGGCCAACAGCGAACTCAAGGGAAAGCCAACCCATGGGATGACCATGGACCAGCCTTCCACGCAGCGCAGCCGATACACCCGATCTTCAAGGGCTTGTCCCTTGAGCAGGTCTTCCAGGTTGTAGTTTGCGGGTTTGGCGCAGGCCCCTGTCACGGTGACCGACCAGGGATGAGGCCGCAGGGTGTGGGCATTTTCCGCAGGATCGGTCTTGCTGGTGCCAAACTCATAGAAATTGTTGTAGCCCGTGACGGCCGCAATGTCGGTCAGCGGCTCGTTGGCGTCAAAGGGGCCAGGACGTGAAGACAGCGGCGCGAGTCCAGCCAGGGGATCAGCAGCCTGTGCCGAGGGGAGCAGGGGCGCGAGCACGGCGGCCGTCCCCGCCTGCATGAAACGGCGGCGGTTGAGGTAAACCGGTTCCGGGGTGATCTCTCCAGAGGGAATCAAAGGCAGATGCAGACGGACCATGATGAGGCTTCCTTCAAAGGAAATCCTTCCTTCGACCCTGCCGCAGGCAAAAGGATCAATGGTTGGGGGTGTTTCGCAACAACTGGCCCAGCGCTTCCCCCGACAAGGGACGACTCAGCCAGAAACCCTGTAATTCCTGGCAGCCACGGTCCGTCAGGAAGGTCCATTGATCTTCGGTTTCCACACCCTCTGCAATGACGCTTAAGTTCAGGCGATGACTCATGCTCAGAATGGCCTCCACAATGGCGGCATCTTGGTTGGACGCCGGAAGCGCCATGGTGAAGGATCGATCGATCTTGAGGACATCGAAGGGGTACTGCTTGAGGTAGTTGAACGAGGAATACCCCATGCCGAAATCATCGATGGCCACCTGAACGCCGATTTTTCGCAAGGCCCGCAAGGATTCGAGCGCCCGCTCCGGATGAGCCATCAAGGCATTCTCGGTAATCTCCAGCGTGAGGGCGTCGGCAGGAATGATGTTATTCCGCAGCGCGGCGATGATTTGAGCGGGTAACAGCGGATCAACAAGCTGGGCAGGGGCAAGATTGACGGCCATGCGCAGATGTACGGCATCGCTTCGGCGCCATAAGGCAAGCTGGCGCAGCGCCAGATCCAACACGCGTTGTCCAAGGCTCGGCAATAACCCAATCCGTTCTGCCAAAGGGAGAAAACTGTCGGGCGTCAGGGTGCCACGGACGGGATGAGCCCAGCGGACCAATGCCTCGACTCCGGAAATTTGGTCCCGATTGCCTCCAAGGCTGTCATAGATGGGCTGATAGACCAGAAACAGTTCGTCGTTCGAAAGTGCTTGACGCAGTTCGTGGGCGCCCATGGGGGAGGATTGGGTGAACCGGCGGGAGCGGGTAGCGAGCCGATAGCAGTGCCGGTGGCGTTTGGCCTGATACATGGCTGTTTCAGCCTGGCGCACCAAGTCGGCAGCATCGGCTTGTTCGCCGCTGGCGAGCGAAGCAATCCCAATGCTGGCGGAGAGCCCCAGCAGCATGCCAGCCACCGGCAAGGGTCGATTGAGCCCCTCCAGCAGAGATTCCGCAAGCGCGGTGGCGCGGGCAGTCGCTGCCGATCCTTCCAGCAGAACGGCAAATACGTCTCCCCCCATGTGAAATAGCGTCGATTGCTCACCTAAAAGGCTCAGGAAACGTTGCGCCACTTTCTGAAGGATTTCATCTCCGACTGCCGGATCCAGCGATTCATTGATGGACCGGAAATGGTCCAGATCCAGCCACAGCAAGGCCAAATGATCCTCCTGTCGGGCCGCGACGGGAACAGACTGGGTCAGTTGTCGCATGAGGCTGGTGCGGGTAAACAGGTCTGTGACGGCGTCGCGGTCCTGGGGATGTTCAGCCCTCTCGGCGGCCACTAAGGGGAGTGCGGGCGCTTCTCGGCATAAACCAATGTAATGGGTGATGCGTCCGCTGGCATCGCGTGCCAGGCTCAGGCTCAGGTAAAGTGTCAAGGGGCTGCCGTCCATGCGCCGCCCCGGCAGAAGACCCTGCCAGGTGCCAATGGTCTTCAGGTGCTGCCATAGACTGTCGAGCGCGGAAATCTCCTGGCCCGGAGCAAGCAGGAAATCCGGTGCCTGATCCTGGAGGGCGCTGCGAGCGCACCCGACCAAGCGGCAAAATGCGGCATTGGCGGAGAGCACCTGACGTCTTGCATCCAGGATGAAGAGACTTTCGCCCATTCGTGCCAGGGCGTCCTGCGCCAGATGAAGTTCTTCCTCGGCCCGTTTGCATTCCGTGATGTCTTGCAGGGTGCCTTCGATGCGCAATAGTCGGCCGCGGCTGTCCCGGCTGATTTCGCCCCGTTCGTGAATCCAGCGTACCGAACCATCGGGGCGCACGATCCGGC
>JBARUT010000075.1:0-1842 GCA_049645885.1 Candidatus Macondimonas sp. | reverse complement strand
CGTCCAGATAGACCAGTTTGGGCTTGTGGCGGGCGGCTTCGTGGGCGTCCATCCCCGCGTAAGCGCAGATGATGATGCAGTCACCCACATTGGCCTTGTGCGCCGCAGCGCCGTTCACCGAAATGATGCGCGAGTCATCCTCGGCGCGGATGGCGTAGGTCGTGAAACGCTCGCCATTGGTGACGTTGTAGATCTGGATTTGCTCGTAATCCAGAATCCCGGCCGCATCCAGCAGGCGCCCATCGATGGCGCAGGAACCTTCATACTCGAGCTCGGCGTGGGTCACGCGCGCGCGGTGCAATTTGGCTTTGAGCAAGGTCAAGTGCATGTCACCCATCTCGGCAGTGATGTGGATACGGAACGATCCATGGCCCTTGAGCGCGACCTCCATCCCTGGCGGCCGTCTCCCCCAATCACGTCAAACGACGGTATTCGAACGATTCGGAATTCTGCTTTCCGGACGTTCCCGTCACAAACGGGAAGCCGGCGACCCCGAACCCTCGCACCGGTTCAGGATTGATCATTCTGAAAGCTTGACCTCAATATTGTCAATAAGTCGCGTTGATCCCAAACGCGCGGCCACCAGCATCACCAGCCGGTTTTCCTTTCCCGTTGGCGCTTGCAGATCCTCGGGACGCACGATGCGCGCATAGTCCACTGCGAATCCGGAAGCCACCAGCCGCGCAGTTGCCTGTGCCTCCAGCGCGGCATAGTCCCGCTCCCCCGCGGCCAGCGCGGCGGCGCCCTCGGTCAGTGCGGCATGGATCGCGCCCGCGCGCGCGCGTTGCGCGGGATCCAGATACTGATTCCGCGAGCTGAGCGCCAGGCCGTCGGTGTCACGCCACGTCTCCATCCCCTCGATGCGCACCGGCAGGCCCAGCTCCCGCACCACGGCCCGGATCACTGCCAGCTGCTGATAGTCCTTCTTGCCAAAGACCGCCACATCGGGCTGCACCAAATTGAACAGTTTGGTCACCACTGTGGCTACGCCGCTGAAATGCCCGGGGCGGGACGCGCCACACAAGCCTTCCGTCAGCGCGCCTGACACCTCGACGCGCACGGCGCCGGGCAAGCCCGCCGGATACATGACCCCCACCGTCGGCAGAAAGGCCAGATCGGCGCCATGGGCCGCCAGCGCGGCGCAATCGGCCTCGGGCGTGCGGGGATAGATCGCAAAATCCTCACCTGCGCCGAACTGGGTGGGATTGACGAACACACTCACCACCACCCGCTCGGCCAGCGTCCGCGCGCGATCCACCAGCGCCAGATGTCCGGCATGGAGATTGCCCATGGTGGGAACCAAGGCGATTCGCTCACCCGCCCGCCGCCAGGACGCAACCCGCTCGCGCAGATCTTCCGCCGTTTCCACCCGCTCCATGGGCCGCTCCGTCAAAAGGTATGTTCGGCGGCGGGAAATTCGCCCTGTTTCACCGCCTGCACGTAGCTCTGCAAGGCCGCGGCGATACTCCCCGCTCCAACCAGAAAATCTTTGGAAAAGCGCGGCCGCTTGCCGATCGAAATCCCCAGGATGTCGTAAAGCACCAGCACCTGGCCATCCACTCCAGCCCCGGCGCCAATACCGATCACCGGCACCGGCACGGCTGCCGTGATCTCGCTTGCCAGCGCCGCCGGCACGCATTCCAGCAACAGCATGTCGGCACCGGCGGCCACCAACGCCTCGGCGTCGCGGCGCATGGTCGCGGCCTGCTCGGCTCCCCGGCCCTGCACCTTGTAGCCCCCCAGCTTGTGGACGAACTGCGGCTGCAGGCCGATGTGGGCGCACACCGGCACGCCGCGCGCGGTGAGGTAGGCCACCAGTTCCACCTGCAGCGCGCCGCCCTC
>JBARUT010000074.1:0-22964 GCA_049645885.1 Candidatus Macondimonas sp. | reverse complement strand
TCTCCGTGCTGGGCCTGTTGGCCGCCGCCCCCATGGCTTCCCAGGCCGCTATGGTCGAAATGAACGAAACCGAGATGTCCGATGTGAGCGGCCAGATTTCGTTTACGGGCAACTTCGACTTCGACTTCGGCGCGAGCTACTCGGTATATGGCTATGAGGTCGACAAAACCGTTTACGGTAGTGGGGACAGCACCAGCAATTGGGCTTTCGGAAAGACCAAAGAAGTCTACAGCCCCTATTCGAGCCGCACATACTACAAGTCCAAGGAAATCGGCAACGATTACGGTGAAAAATACATTGAAACCCGCAAGTCTTGGGGCCGCTTTGGCAGCTGATAGCTTTAAGTAGCGGAATCTTCAAGATCAAGCTCGATCAGGCCGGCGCCCAAAGGCGCCGGTCTTTTTTTGCCGAGACCAAGCGCGCACCGAATGCATCATCCACGCCCGCAACGCGTTGTGCTTCTGTCCCCACCTGCAGCAGGATCGCGTAAAGGCTGGGGCTGGCCACGCCTTTAGTCGAAGACATCGAAGATCACATCTGCCACGATCGCGCCCGCAATGGCGACCAGCACCAGATCCGTACCACACACCAGCCATTCATAGCCTTCGTGATGGGGCAGGCCGCGCAGCACAGGGCCCGGCACCGCCTGCCGGGCAATCCCCGGCGGCAACGGCTTGCCGCGTGCCAAATTGCGGCGAATGCCGGGCGGCAGCGGCGATCTGCCGGTCAGTTGATGCATCAACACCAGGCGCCGCACCGCATCGCGATCGATAGCGGCCCGCACCAGGTCGTCGGCTGCCTGCGCCGCCACCGACTCATGGCCATGGCCCATTCCCGCACGGTGGGGATCTGCGCGCTGAGCGCCGGATTTCCCGGTGCCTTCATGCGCTTGCGGTTCACCGGATTTCAGCTGCAACGGCGCGCCCTTGTCCGCCGTTCGCCCCTTGCCTTCGGGTGGCTCCGCATCGACTGCCGGGACAACGAAGATCAAGGCGATCAACACCAGGATAAAACCCACGTTTGCATCGCGTCGCATCAAGCATTCCTCAGGAAACAACCCCCAAGGGTTCCGCCATTGTCGGGGCCGCCGGAAAGATTTCCGCGTAGGCCGTCCAGATGGCGCAGGTCACGACCGGACCCAGGACAAGAAAGCCGAGCCCCATGGGAATCATGGCCAACACCCCCAGTATCGTCATGATGAGGCCGAACAGCAGCAGCGCCGCCCAATTGATCAAACAGGCCTTGAGGCTGCTCTGCATGGCTTCAAGCGGCGCCTGGCGCCCCTCCATGACCAGTGGAACGGCGAAGAACAGCGCGGCGGAAAGCAGGACATGCAGCGTCACCATCAGTGGAATGCCAAGCAGGGCGCCCAGGCCCATGCCGACCAAGGCGCCGCCATCGCCGTGCATCATGCCCATGCCCAGCATGGATCCGCCAATGAACACCGCACCGATGCCCATGATCAGTACGTTCACGGCAAGCGAAACCGCCCCCAGCACCAGCAGGTTGTTCAGGACGGCAGTGCGGGAGAATGGCTCGAACAGGATGCCGACGGCGAAATCCTCACCCTGAGCGGCCCGCTTGGCGGCCTCCAGGGCGCCGGCGCCGAGTACCGGGCCAATGAGCGCCACGATGAGCGAGCCGACCCACGGGAGCATGCTCAGCACCACAATGATGGCCAGGAAAACCAGCATCAGCAGGACCCAGAGACCCGGCAGGCGCATGAAGCGTGTCCATCCGGTCTGGATCCAGGCAATCCCCTGGCCTGCTTCAACACGTTGTATATCCATCGCTCGGTACTCCCCGCCCATGGGCCCGCGCCCGGAAATAAGACCCCGAGTCCATTATCCACGGGATGCGCTGGCGCGCCAGCATTTCCAGATGACGAAGGGATGATGGACGGCTTGAGACGATGGGAGGCATCCTGGGACGCCACGCGGCGGCAAGGCCACGCAGTGTCCCAAGGAGAGGCGGAAGATCAGGGGGTGAACTGGGCCGTGCGGGGCGCGGCCGCAGTGTCCTGCTGAGCGGGGAGGGTTGGGGCGATCTGGCCCGTGTAATCATGGGCATAGCCACTGGGCTTTTCATCTTGGCCCGTGTCCACCGTCACCTCGGCGCTGGTTTCCACCCGCAGCGGGACATTCTCGCGCGGGTCGGTGATGCGGATGCGGACGGGAACGCGCTGAGTCACCTTCACCCAGTTACCGGTCGCGTTCTGCGGTGGCAGCATGGAAAACGCCGTGCCGCTGCCGGGTCCGATGTTCTGAACCACGCCATGGAACACTTCGCCGGGATACATGTCCACGCGGATTTCTGCCGTCTGACCCGGCCGGATGCGCACCATCTCGGTTTCCTTGAAATTGGCATAGACCCAGTATTCATCGCTACAGACGATGCTGAACAGCGGTCGGCCGGGCTGGACCAGTTCGCCGGGACGCAGACTGAGGTTGGCGATGCGTCCATTGCAAGGCGCTTCCAGGTGGGTATGCGTCAGATCAAGCTGGGCCTTTTCCAGAAAGAGCTTGGCTTCCTTCAAGCGTTCGTTGTCCTCGCCCGGCGAGCCTCGCATGATCGTGGCCTGACGCAAATGCGCCTCCGCCGCGGCCAGGCCGGCCCGGGCGCTGGACAGCCCTTCCTGCGCAGAGTCAGCGGCCGATTTGGGCACCGAGTTCTGGGCGCTCAGATTGAACACCCGCTTTGATTGCAGTTCGGCCATATGCAACTGGGCGCGGCGCAAGGCAATCTCGGCCTGGGCGGCGGCAATCCCGGCCTCCCCGGCATCGATGGACTGGCGCGCCTGAATGATCTTGTTCTCGGCCTGCGCCAACTGGATGCGGAACGGCTGGTCGTCGAGTTGCACCAGCAACTGACCAGCCTTCACCAGCGCATGATCCTCCACTGCCACCTTGACCGCTTCACCCGGGACCTGCGCTGCAACGCTGATCACGTTGGCCCGCACATAGGCGTCGTTCGTTTTGGGGAAATGATCGCGATACTCACCGTACCAATGCATGCCAAAGGCCGTGCCGGCCAGAATTCCAATCCCCAGGATCGCCCAAAGGATACGCATGATTTCTCTAACCTCCTGAAAGGGGCGCCCACCAATTGGAGCACCCGGATTTATCGTGATGGGGCTTATCGCCCATCAATGCATGGCAGAAAGATCGAGCCCCTTACCGCTGTCGCGCATCAGCAACACCAGCGGACACAAGGCAAGCATGGCCACGGTGATGAACCAGAAATCATTGACGAAAGCAACCATGGTCGACTGCTTGCCCAGCTCCGCCGCCAGGGCATAGGGCGCCAGGGGATGGTCGATGTTCATGCCCTTGCTGGCCAGGAATTCGTGCACCGCCGGGTTGTAGGGATTGAGATGTCCACCCAACTGGTTCCATTGAATCTGGGTGTTGCGCGAGAGCACCGTGGTCACCAGCGAAATGCCGATGGAACTGCCGATGGTTCGCGCCAGATTGAACAGCGTGGAGCCCTGGTCGGATGTGCCCTCGGGAATGGTGTCGAAGGCGATGGTGGCCAGCGGAACGAAAACCATGCCCAGTCCGACGCCCTGAATCATGCCCGGCACCACGGCCCACCAGGGACTGATGAACAGGTTGTAATGGCTCATCATCAAGGAGCCGCCCGCCATGATGAAGATGCCCAGTGCAACCAGGGTACGCGCCCCGATGCGCTTGATATTGGGCGCCACGATGGCCATGGTGACTGCATTGCACAAGGCGCGGGGCGCCATGATCAGGCCCGTGGTGGACGAGGGATATCCCAGTAGCTCCTGCAACAGGATGGGCTGCAGCACGATGGTGCCAAACAGACCCAAACCGAAGCACATCATCAGGAACGAGGCCGTGGCGAGATTGCGATCCCGCAGCAGGCTGAGCTGCAACACCGAATCGGACCGGGTCCAGGCGCGCATGATGAATATGGTCAGGGTGACCATGGCCAGTACCGTGCCATAGATGATGACGTCCGACTCGAACCAATTCTCATGATTGCCCTGGTCGAGCACGTATTGCAGCGCGCCGATGCCGAGCACCATGCAGAAGGCGCCGAACAGATCGATGCGGTCGCGGCGATGTTCCGTGTCGGGCAGCACGGCGTAGCACAACAGGATGTTGACAATGCCCACCGGCAGGTTGATGTAGAACACCCAGCGCCAGTCCCAGTGCTCGGTGATGTAGCCGCCGAGGGTCGGCCCCAGCGCGGGCGCCATCAGCACGCCGATGCCGAAGATGGCCATGGCCTTGCCGCGTTCCTTGGCGGGGAAGGTATCCAGCAGCGTGGATTGGGACAGCGGGATGACCGGCGCGCCGAAAACGCCCTGCATGATGCGGAAAATCACCATTTCGGTCAGGTTTTGCGCCTGTCCGCACAGCCCCGAGCTGATGACGAAGCCGATGATGCTGATCAGGATCACGTTACGCCGGCCAAAGCGATTGGCCAGATAGCCGCTGAGCGGGATCATCACCGCTTCGGCGACGATATAGGAGGTAAGCACCCAGGTGATCTGTTCGGAGGTCGCGCCCAGCGAACCCATCATGTGCGGCAGGCTGACGTTCACGATGGTCATGTCGAGGATGACCATCAGGGTGCCCAGCATCACGGCGACCGTGACAGGCCAAGGCGAAGCGCTGCCCCGAGGGGGAGCGGCGGTCAATGCATCCATGCAACAAACTCGCAGCAATACAGTAGGCGGCCTTGAATCCCAAGGATCAAGCCGTGAAGTTGGGGGCATTGTAGGCGCGTGAGGGGCTTACGCCAAGAGGTGGGATATCCGCGCGTCTCAATCCGCAATGCGCAGCGAGTAATCAACCGCCTGCACATGTTTGGTCAAACTGCCGACCGAGATTCGGTCAACGCCGGTGGCCGCAATTCCGGCGACATTTTCCAATGTGATGCCGCCCGAGGCTTCCAGTTCAGCCCGGCTTCCCCGTGCATCGCGCAGAGCCACCGCCCGGCACAGGCCAGGCAGGTCAAAATTGTCCAGCAGGATGGCTGTAACCCCAAGCGCCAAGGCCTCCTCCAGCTGTGCCAGCGTTTCCACCTCCACCTGCAAGGGCAGTTCGGGATGCCGCACGCGTGCCGCCTGAACCGCTGCTGCAATTCCCCCGGCTGACGCAAGGTGGTTTTCCTTCACCAGCATCGCGTCGAACAAACCCAGCCGCTGGTTGTGCCCCCCGCCGCAGCGCACCGCGTATTTCTGCGCCAGCCGCAATCCCGGCAAGGTCTTGCGGGTATCGAAGATGCGTGCCCGCGTGCCGGCGATTGCATCCACGTAGCGCCGCGTCTGGGTGGCGGTCCCGGAAAGGGTTTGCAGGAAGTTGAGGGCCGTGCGCTCCCCTGTCAAAAGCTGCGGGGCGGGGCCGACAAGCTCACAGACCAGCTGATTCGGCGCCAACCGCTGCCCTTCATCAGCTGCCCAGCGTACCTGGATCGTTGGATCCAGCGCATCGAATACCGCATCGAACCACGGGCGTCCGCACAGCACGGCGCTCTCCCGGCAGATCAAACGGGCTTTCACGACCTGATTCGGCACCAAGGCAGCCGTTGCATCCTCCGGTCCCACATCCTCCGCCAGCGCCATGCGCACAGCGGCCAGTACCACGGGATGCTCTGGAGGCGTGAGTTGCATGACTTGTACCCTGCATGGCCAGCGGCAAAACCGCCAGTCTAGCGGGCGAGCCCCCTAGGCGCGAATCTGGGGAGGCCGAACGCCAGCCTGACGCGGGGATGCGGCGAGGATAAAAACACCGCGGGACACGGCTGATACACTGGCAAAAGAGGCGCCCACGATCCGGCAACAGCGAGGCCCATCCCCATGACCCAACAGGCTCATCCCGATGCTCACTTGCTCGGCGACATCGGCGGCACCCATACCCGCCTGACACTCTATCGCGACGGCCAGTTCGGCCCCATCGGCCGCTATCGCAACAACGAGTTCCCCAATCTGAGCGATGTGGTGCGTCACCACCTCGCGACCCATGGCCTCACGCTACCGCGCAGCGCGGTTCTGGCCGTGGCTGGGCCGTTGGAGCGGGATGGTTCGGTCACCCTGACCAACCGGGGCTGGCGTTTGGAGCCTGCCGCACTTGCCGCAGCGCTGGACGTGGCATGGGTGCGCCTATTCAACGATTTCACCGCGCAGGCCTTGGGCATCCCCTATCTCGCCGCCGAGGAATGTGTGCAATTGACCGGCGGCGATCCCTGGCCGCATGCGCCCCAGGCCGTGATCGGACCGGGCACGGGCCTCGGCGTATCCGGGTTGCTGCCCTGCGGCGAGCGCTGGCTCGCCTTGGCGGGCGAAGGCGGTCACGCCACCCTGGCGCCGGCCGATGAACGCGAAAGTGCCCTGCTCGACAGCCTGCGGCGGACTTGGGGGCATGTATCGGCCGAACGGCTGGTGAGCGGCCCGGGCTTGCTGACGCTCTATAACCACCTTGCCGCGGAAGCCGGAGCGCCGCCCCTGAACACCCCCCCTGAGGTGACCACACGGACGGGCCAGGATCCCCTTGCGGATGCGGCGCTCGGGTTTTTCTTTGCTTTCCTGGGCACCGTGGCCGGCAATCTCGCCCTGACCCTGGGCGCGCGCGGCGGCGTCTTCCTGTGCGGCGGCATCCTGCCGGGACTGGAGGCGCCCTTGCGGGCCTCGGCCTTCCAGGAACGATTCATCGCCAAGGGTCGGTATCGGGATTACCTCGACGCCATTCCTGTGTATCTGGTAACTGCCCCGGACACCGCTTTCCGGGGCTTGGCCAGCGTTCTTTGAATCAGGGGAGGGCGTCCGGCTCCCTCCCGCTGGGATGGCGAGGCGAAAAGTGCGCCCCTTGACCCCGATCGTCGTTATCCACGGATCTGCCACGCCGCCGAATCAGGCGCCAATCTGTTCCAGCGCAGCGGTCAAGTAAGGCGGTAGCACGAAGGCGGCCTGGTGCATTTCTGCGGAGTAATAGCGGGTGGCAAAGGCGGGCCGCCGGGCCGCTTCCAGGCGCATGGGGCGGATCAGCCCATCCTTGCAGGCCATGGTGGCGCTCCACCAACCGGAAGGATAAACCGGCTGCGGATAGTGCAGGGTCTTGACTTCCGTGAAACCGGAGCGGCGCAGCGCACCGTGCACGCTGCACAACAAATCGACGTGATAGAGCGGTGATTCGCTCTGCTGGACGATCAGGCCACCCGGCGCCAGCACGCGATGCACGTCGCGATAGAACGGCTCGGAGAACAGGCCCTCGGCCGGCCCGACCGGGTCGGTGCTGTCCACGATCACCACATCCACGGAGGCTTCCGGGGCGTTGGCGAACCAGGCAATTCCGTCCTCGAACAACAACTGCGCCCGCGGGTCGCCGTTGGCCTCGCAAAGTTCGGGAAAGTACTGCTCGGAGAGCCGGGTCACACGCTCATCGATTTCCACCTGCAAGGCCTGCTGGACCCCCTCGTGGCGCAGCACCTCGCGCAAGGTCCCGCAATCCCCGCCACCGATGACCACCACCCGGCGCGGCGCCGCATGGTTGAACAGCGCTGGATGGGCCATCATTTCGTGGTACAGGAAATTGTCGCGCTGGGTCAGCATCACGCAGCCGTCAATGACCATCAGATGGCCGAAGGTCTCGGTGTCGTAGATCTCGATGTGCTGGTAGGCGGACTGTTCATCGTGCAGTTTGGCCTTGATTTTCAGGCCAAAGGCGCTGCCGCCCGGCTCGTAGAATTCGGTGAACCAGTTGGTATCCACGCTCATGGGTCCCTGGGGTGGTGTATCGGACGGCCGATTATAGCCCTGCCCTGTGACCATCCGTATTGCAGCGTCATGGAAGATCGCTTTACCCGGCCCGCGCGAATCTTTTAGGCTTGCCTTCATCTCACCCTCAGCCCCGTTGGTTTTCCATGACCCCAGACACCGCGCCCGACCACGCTCGCCAGCTCTACAACGTGCCGGAATGGAGCGAGGGCTATTTCGATGTGGATGAGCGGGGCCAAGTCGTTGCCCTGCCGCTGCGGAACCCAGCACGCGGTCAAGTCCCCCTGCCGGAACTGGCTCAGCGGATGACCCAGTCGGGCCTGAACCTGCCCATCCTGGTGCGCTTCTCCGACATCCTGCACGATCGCGTCGATACCCTGTGCGGCGCCTTCGACCGAGCCATCGCCCAACATGGCTACGGTGGCCGCTATACCGCCGTGTATCCCATCAAGGTCAACCAGCAACGCACCGTGGTGGAGGAAATCATCCGCCACGGCGGCGAGCGCGTGGGCCTGGAGGCCGGCAGCAAACCCGAACTCATGGCCGTGCTGGCCCTGGCCCGCCCCGGCAGCCTGATCATCTGCAATGGCTACAAGGATCGCGACTACATCCGCCGCGCCCTGATCGCACGCCGCTTGGGACTGCGCGCGGTGATCGTGATCGAGAAACCTTCGGAACTGGCCACCGTCATCCGGGAATCGGCGCAACTGGGCGTGCGGCCGCTGCTCGGGGTGCGAGTGCGACTGGCGAATCTCGGCAGCGGAAACTGGCAGAACACCGGCGGGGAGAAATCCAAGTTTGGCCTCTCGGCCACGCAGGTCCTGGCCTGTGTCGAGCAACTGGAGGCGGCCGGCCTGCGCGATTGCCTGCAACTGCTGCACTTTCACATGGGCTCCCAGATGGCCAATGTGCGCGACATCCGCCGCGGCCTGACCGAAGCCGCGCGCTACTTCACCGACCTGCACCAACTCGGCGCGCCGCTGCGCTATGTGGATGTGGGCGGCGGGCTGGGCGTGGATTACGAGGGCACTCGCTCGCGCAGTGCCTGCTCGATGAACTATTCGGTGACGGAATACGCCAATGCGGTGGTTCATGTCCTGAAGGAAACCTGCCAGGCCCATGGCCTGCCCGAGCCGGACCTCATCACCGAGGCGGGGCGCGCCATGACCGCCCATCACGCCCTGCTCATCACCCAGGTCATCGACATGGAAACGCCCCATGTCGACCCCGAGGCCCTGGTGCCCCCGCCCGCCGACGCCCCGCCGCTGCTTCATGACCTGTGGCAGGGTTACGCCCAACTCGACGCAGCGGCGCCGGTGGAACTCTTCCATGATGCAGTGCACTGGGTGTCCGAGGCCCAGGCCATGTACACCCATGGCGTGCTGGACCTGCCGCAGCGGGCCTATGCCGAGCATGTCTACACCGCGCTGTGCCAGCGCCTGCAGGGCCGCCTCGATCCCAAGCGCAGCAGCCACCGGGAAATTCTGGACCAGTTGGAAGAAAAACTGGCCGTCAAGTATTTCTGTAACTTCTCATTGTTCCAGTCGCTGCCCGATGTGTGGGCCATCCAACAGATCTTCCCCGTGATGCCGCTGCAGCGCCTGGGCGAGACGCCTACGGTGCGTGGGGTGATCCAGGATCTGACCTGCGATTCCGATGGCTGCATCCGCCAATATGTCGATCGGGAAGGCCTCTCGCCCACCCTTGCGCTGCATGCAGTGGCCGAGCGGGAAACCTATCTGGTGGGTTTTTTCATGATTGGCGCCTATCAGGAGATTCTCGGCGACATGCACAACCTGTTCGGCGATACCGACGCCGTCAACGTGGAACTGGATGGCCAGGGCGGCTATCGGCTGGTGGCGCCCGAACGGGGGGACAGCGCCGACCAGTTGCTGGCCTATGTGCACTTCGCCCCCGACCAGCTCGCCATGGCCTATCGCGAGAAGATCACCCGCGCCGAACTGGAACCCGCCCAGGCGGAGGCGTTTCTCGCTGAACTGACCGCCGGGCTCTACGGCTCCACCTACCTGCAACGCTGGCCTTGAAATGAGCGCGACGACCGGCTTCATCGGCCTGGGCGCCATGGGGCTATCCATGGCGCGCAACCTGCACCGTGCCGGCCACCTGAATGCCGTGTGGAACCGTACCGTGAGCAAGGCGCAGACCTTGGCCGCCGAAACCGGCTGTATCAGCGCCGCCGATCCGCTCGACCTGGCGCGGTGCTGTGAAGTGCTGGTGCTCTGTGTGTCGGCGGATGACGATGTGCTGGACCTGGTCGCGACGCTGTCCCCCGCGCTGCGACCGGGTCAGATCATCCTGGACTGCTCCACCGTGGCGCCGGCCACCGCCCGCAAGGCGGCTGAACGAGTACGCTCTTGCGGCGCGGATTTCCTGGATTGCCCGGTCTCCGGCGGTGTGGAAGGGGCGCGGCAGGGCAGCCTGGTGACCATGGTGGGCGGGGAACCCGCCACACTGGAACGGGCCCGGCCCGTGCTCGCGGCCATGACCCGACAAATCACCTGGATGGGGCCGGTCGGCGCGGGGCAGGCCACCAAGGCGGTGAACCAGATCATGGCGGCGGGTATCGCTGCGGCGGTGAGCGAAGCCCTGGCGCTGGGGGCGGCAGCCGGACTGCCGCTGGCGCGCGTCATCGAGGTGGTGAGTGGTGGGGCCGCAGGCAACTGGTTCCTCAACCAGCGCGGCCCCACGATGATCCAGGACCGTTTCGAGACCGGCTTCAAGATCGCCCTGCATGACAAGGATCTGGCCATTTGCCAGCAACTGGCGGCGGATTGCGGCGGTGATCTGCCGCTGGTGGATGCCGTGCGTGATGACTATGCTGCACTGATAGCGGCGGGATTTGGCGATGAGGACATCTCCGCTCTTTACCGGCGCAAGCGCGCGCTGTTCGGCAATCCAATCCCGCTCGTAGTAAAGTCGCCTCATGCCGAATGACCGCCCGACCCTGACCCTCGAAAAGATCGACCAAACGCAGCGCGTTGCAGTCGCCGGACCCTGGCGATTGCGTCATCTCTCGCGCAGCCTGCGTACCATCCGCAAGCAATTGACGCAACTCGGCAAAAATCCCGATGTCCAGTGGAATCTGGAAGGCGTAGAGGGGCTGGACAGCACCGGCGCACTGCTGCTGTGGAAACAATGGGGGCAGCGCCGCCCGACAAATCTGATTCTGCGGCCCGAACATGAGCCCCTGTTTCAACGGCTGGAACAGCTTCCCCCGCCCTTGAAGCGCCCGCAACGCAATCCGCTGGGGCCTGTCATCCGTCTGGGCGAAACCATCCTGAACGGGCTCAAGCACCTCAGCGAAATCGTGATCCTGATGGGACGGCTGACGCTGGAAACGCTGAGCCTGCCGGCCCAGCCGGCCCGGATCCCGCTACGTGAAATATCCGCCAATATCCACAAGGCGGGCGGGCGGGCGCTGCTGATTACGGGCCTGGTGGGACTGTTGATTGGCATCGTGATGAGCTATCTCTCGGCGCTGCAACTGCGCTTGCTGGGGGGGGAGCGCTTCATCGTCAACCTCATGGGCCTTGCGGTGACGCGCGAACTTGGCCCACTGCTGGCTGCCATCCTCATTGCCGGCCGTTCGGGTTCGGCCATGACGGCGGAACTCGGCGTGATGCGCCTCACCCAGGAAATCGATGCCCTGACGACCATGGGCATCTCGCCCTTCAAACGCGTCTTGTTGCCCAAGGTTGTCGCGCTGGGACTCGCCATGCCTCTGCTGGCCTTCTGGACCATGGCGGCCGGCATCTTCGGCGGCATGCTGGTGGCCAAGAGCGAGCTGAACATCACCTTCGGGCAATTTCTCAACGATCTTCCCAGCGCCATTCCCATCGTCACCTACTGGATCGCCCTCTTCAAATCGATCGCCTTCGGCCTTGTGATCGGACTGGTATCGTGCCACTTCGGTCTGCGCATCAAGCCGAATACCGAGAGCCTGGGCCAGGAAACCACCAATGCGGTGGTCACCGCCATCACGCTGGTGATTCTTACCGATGCCATTTTTGCCGTCACCCTGCGGGATGTGGGATGGTACGAATGAGCACGGAAATGCCCCCGGTCATCGAGATGCGCGGTATCGTCACCCGTTTCGGTGGCCACACGGTGCACGAGGGCATCGATCTCGAGCTGCGCCGCGGTGAGGTGCTGGGGCTGGTCGGCGGGTCGGGTTCCGGCAAGACGACCCTGTTGCGTGAGATGATCGGCCTGCAACGTCCGAGCAGCGGAGAGGTGCGGGCTTTCGGCGAATCCCTGCGTGATGCCCGCGGGCAACGCCATGCAGCGTTGCGTGAGCGTTGGGGCGTGTTGTTCCAGCACGGCGCCCTGTTCACCGCACTCACCGTGGCCGACAATATCGCCCTGCCGCTGCGGGAATTGAGAGTCCTGGACGAAGCGCTCATTCGCGAATTGATCCGGCTCAAGCTGGCCATGGTGGGTCTCAAACCCGAGGATGCCAACCGTTACCCGGCCGAGCTCTCCGGCGGCATGATCAAGCGCGTGGGTCTGGCCCGTGCGCTGGCTCTGGATGCCGAACTGTTGCTGTTGGATGAGCCAACTTCCGGCCTTGATCCGGTGGCGAGCGAATTATTCGTCGATCTGATCGCGGAATTGCGCAGCGCCTTGGGGCTGACGGTGGCCCTGGTGACACATGACCTGGATACCTTGGTCGATCTGTGCGATCGCATCGCCGTTCTGGCTGACCGCAAACTTGTCGCCATCGGGACGCTGGATGAAGTGATGGCCTGCGATCATCCTTTCATTCAGGCCTATTTCCATGGCCACCGCGGTGGCCGCATCATCAAAAAAAGGCAGTAAAGCGTCATGGAGAATCGAGCCTACGCCCTGCTGACCGGGCTATTCGTCATCGGCTTGGGAGTGGCGGCCGCAATGGCATCCTTTTGGCTGAACGACGGCCGACAGGCCCGCACGCCCTACCTGATTGTGACCCAGGGCGCGATTTCCGGTCTGGCGCCCTATTCCACCGTGCGCTATCGCGGCGTGGAAATCGGTCAGGTGACCAGCGTGGACTTTGCACATGATGGCAGCCGGGATATCCATATCCAGATCGAAATCAAACCGGACATTCCCATCACCGTGAACACCTATGCCACGTTGCGCTACATGGGCATTACCGGCCTGGCCCAGGTGGAATTGGCGGACGATGGTCCGCCCGATGCCCCGAGGCTGCAAACCAGTCTCGAAAAACCGGCCCGTATCCCGATGCGTCCCTCCCTGTTCGAATCCTTGGGCGATACAGGCCAAGTCATGTTGAAACAGGTCCAGGACTTGATGGCCCAGTTGAAAGAAGTGCTGGGTCCGGAGAATCAGGCCAACTTTCGCCAGATCATGGCCAATGTGGAAATCACCAGCAGCAAGGTCGCCGAGTTCACCCAGCGACTGGAGCCCTTGATCGAGTCGTTGCCCAAGATGAGCGAGGATGGTGGCAGAACCATGGCGCGTGTCGAACAGATTGCCAAGGAACTGGAACAGACCGTGACTCAGGTGCGCCAGGTGACCACGCAACTCAACACCCTGGGCACACTGGCCGAGAGCGCTGGGCAAACCTTCTTGGTAGAAACCCTGCCCTCCACCCAATCCACGCTGCGTGAAATCGAATCGGCAGCGCGCAACCTGGAACGGCTCAGCGATGAGTTGCGGCGTGATCCGTCCAGCATTCTCTACGGCCGCAATCGGGATACCGATCCAGCCAAGCCTGCCGCCCTGGGGAATCGTTAAGATGAAGCTGCACCGAATCCATTTTGTGGGCGTATTGTTCCTTGTGTTACTGCTGGCCGGCTGTGCCGAATGGCTGCCCAATCGCCGTCCCCCGCCCGCCGTGGCCCATGACCTGGGCTGGCTGCCGGCACCGGCCGCGGTGCCCCTGATGGAAATCCCGGTGGTTGCGGTGGAATCCCCGCCCTGGTTAAGTGAACCGGCCCTGCGCTATCGGCGTGCAGGCAGCGATCCGACGGCCCTGTTGCGCTACCCCGATGACTACTGGGTTGCGCCGCCACGGGAACTGCTTCTTGATCGGTTGCAGCAATACCTGCTGGCCAGCCGCCATCTAGCCGTCCGCCCGAACAGTCCTCGCTACCGGCTGGAAGTGCGCTTGTTGCGCTTTGAACAGGAGCAGAATGGCCTGCGTTCCGAGGCCATCGTCAGCTTGCAGGCCCTGCTGCTGGATCCGCGTTACCGCCGCCAGTTCGCATCGCCTGCCATTACCGCACGGATTGCCGACGCCTCGCCGGGGGCAGCCGGCGCGGTGCGCGGCTTGGGGCAGGCAACGGACCAAGCCATTGTCGAACTCATGCGCTGGCTGGCCAGCGTGCAGGCCCAGAATCCAACGCCGGAAGCCGCGCTTGAAACTGCCCCACCGGCTTCAATGAATGAAGGTCTGCGTTCCCTTTTCCCGGTACCCAGGCCGCAACGATAAGGAGATCCATCATGGGACAGATGGTTACGTTCACGCGCCCCGACGGCCAGACCGCTCGCGGCTACCTGGCCGAAGCCCAGAATCCGGATGCGCCGGGCATTGTGGTAATCCAGGAATGGTGGGGACTGCAGGAGCAGATCAAGGGGCTATGCGATCGCCTGGCCCAGTCTGGCTACCATGCCCTGGCCCCCGATCTCTTCCACGGCATCGTCGTGCCCTACCACGACGCCGGCCGCGCCGCGCAGGAAATGAATTCGCTTGATTTTCTCGCCGCCACCGACCAGGACGTGCGTGGTGCGGCGCAGTATTTCTCGACTCAGGGCAAAAAGGTCGGCCTCACCGGCTTTTGCATGGGCGGAGCCATTACCCTGCTGGGGGCGGTGCGCATTCCGGAATTGGCCGCAGCGGTGATTTTCTATGGCTTGCCCCCGGCCAGCGTGGCCAATCCGGCCGAAGTCCGCGTGCCGATCCAGGGCCACTTCGCCAATCAGGATGACTGGTGCACGCCTGCCACAGTGGACGCTTTCGAAGCCACGCTCACGGCGGCGCACAAGGCAGCTGAGATCTATCGTTACGACGCCGACCACGCCTTCGTGAATGACCAGCGCAGCGAAGTCTATGACGCGGCGGCAGCCCATCTGGCCTGGCAGCGCAGCCTGGACTTCTGGAAACGTCACCTCGGCTGAAGTCCTATCGCCGGGCGTGTTCCCGTGCGGACACATCCGGCCAGCCCACTCATTGGGGTCTCACATGGTGCACATGGCCCCGCGCGGACAGCCGTCCAATAATCCGTAGAGAAACCGCGCCTGCCGGGCCACGAGCGTGGCGGCGATGGGATGGCCCGCTGTCTCCAGATTCTGCGCCAGGATGTCGAGTTTGACCACTACGGGCGGCGGATCATAGATCAGCTTGCCCACGTCCGCCCGCCCGGACACCATGCGCAATTCAGCGTCTGCCATCGGCGTCAGGGCCGCGTGCGCCGGCAATAGCGTCAGCGCACCCACCGCCACCGCCAGCAATTTCAATCGCATTCCCATTTGAAGCTCCTCCGTGTCCGGCTACCCCTGCAAAGATTGCCGGCCCGGCATGACAAGTCGATGACCACGATGTGCCGGAGAGCTACTGCATGACAGTGACCGTGATCTGGTCCGGATCGATCAGGGTGATGGGCACCGATGGGACTTTCCAGATCTCCCGCTGATATTCGCGGATGGAGCGGTCGGAGGAAAAGAAACCGGCGTGGGCGGTGTTGAGGATCGCCATGCGATTCCAAGCGTCCCGATCCCGATAGGCGGCATCGACCCGGTCCTGGCAAGACAGGTAGGCCGCGAAATCTGCCAGCACGAAGAACGGATCATGGTGGAGCAAATCGTCGATCAGCGGCTGGAACAAGCGCTTGTCGCCGCGCGAGAAATAGCCGGACGCGATCAGGTCGATGACTGCCTTCAGCTCCTCGTTGCCATGGTAAAAGTCCATGGGCCGATAGCCGGCCTGACGCAGCCCCGTGATCTGGTCCTCGGTATGGCCAAACAGGAAGAAATTGTCCTCGCCGACCCGTTCGCGAATCTCCACGTTGGCGCCATCCAGCGTGCCGATGGTGAGAGCGCCGTTGAGGGTGAACTTCATGTTGCCGGTGCCGGAGGCTTCCTTGCCGGCGGTGGAGATCTGTTCCGACAGGTCCGCCGCCGGATAGATGCGCTGGCCATTGCTGACGTGGAAATTGGGCACGAAGAAGATTTTCAGTCGCCCGGCCACATCGGGATCGTTGTTCACGATGCTGCCCACGCTGTTGATCAGTTTGATGATCAGCTTGGCCATGTGATAACCCGGCGCCGCCTTGCCGCCAAACAGGTAGGTGCGGGGCACGAAATCGCGGCCGGGATTGTTCTTCAAGCGCAAATAGGTGGCAACGATGTGCAGGGCATTCAGGTGTTGGCGCTTGTATTCGTGAATGCGCTTGACCTGGACATCGAACAGGGTCTCGGGATTGATCTCTTCCCCGAAGCGATGGGCAACAAACCGAGCCAGATCCGCCTTGTTGGCCTGTTTGACCGCTTGCCAGCGCTGCCGGAAGGCGCTGTCCTCGGCCAGGGGCGCCAGTTCGGAAAGATGCGTCAGGTCAGTGGTCCAGGTCGGGCCGATGGCCTCCGTGATCAACCGTGTCAGCCGGGGATTGGAGAGGAACATCCAGCGCCGCGGCGTGACGCCGTTGGTCTTGTTGGAAAATTTATCCGGCCAGAGTTCGTAGAAATCCTTGAGCACGGTTTGTTTGAGCAGCTCACTGTGCAACGCCGCCACACCATTGATGGCATGACTGCCCACGCAGGCCAGATGCGCCATCCGCACCGCGCGGTGACCGGACTCGTTGATGAGGGACAAGCGGCCGACTCGTTCGGGATCCCCCAGATAGCGCACGCGCACCTGCTCCAGGAAGCGGTCGTTGATCTCGTAGATGATTTCCAGGTGGCGCGGCAACAGGCGACTGAACAAGGACAGTGGCCATTGCTCCAGGGCTTCAGGCAGCAAGGTGTGGTTGGTATAGGCCAAGGTCTTTTGCGTGATCTCCCATGCCGTATCCCAAGGCACATGGCGCTCGTCCACCAGCAGCCGCATCAATTCACAGACCGCCAGTGCCGGATGGGTGTCGTTCATCTGAGCGGCGAATTTTTCGTGAAATCGTTCGATCGGAATGTTTTGCCGATCCAGAATGCGGAACATGTCCTGGAGCGATGCCGAAACCAGGAAAAACTGTTGTTCGAGCCGCAGGGCCTTGCCCTCGATCGCCTCGTCATTCGGATAGAGCACCTTGGTGATGTTTTCAGAGCTGATCTTGTGATCCACCGCCCCGTAATAGTCACCCCGATTGAAAACGCCGAAATCGAAGGACTCGGGCGCTTCCGCCCGCCATAGCCGCAGGGTATTGGCGGTATTGTTGCAATAGCCCAGGATCGGCGTGTCGTAGGGTACGGCCTTGACCACGCGTTGCGGGACCCAGCGCACGCGTGCGTGGTTGTGCTCATCCAGATAGTGTTCCGTACGGCCGCCCAGCATGACTTCTACCGCCCATTCGGCGCGCTGGATTTCCCATGGATTGCCGAAACGCAGCCATTTGTCGGTTTTCTCGACCTGCCAGCCGTCGATGATGTCCTGGTCGAAAATCCCGAATTCGTAGCGGATGCCATAACCCAGCGAGGGAATTTCCAGGGTCGCCATGGAATCGAGAAAACAGGCGGCAAGCCGCCCCAGCCCACCATTGCCCAGGCCCGGCTCTTCTTCCTGACGCAGTAGCTCCAGGAAATCCAGGCCCAGTTCCTCGACCGCCTCGCGCGCCTCATCGTAAATCCCCAGGTTGATGAGGTTGTTGCCCAAGTGGGTGCCCAGCAGGAATTCGGCGGACAGGTAGCAGACCGTGCGGGCGCCCTGCTCGGTATAGGCCGCAGCGGTGCTGATCCAGCGGTGCAACAGGCGATCGCGGATGGTATGGGCCAGCGCGAGGTAGTAGTCGTTCATCGTCGCCAGGGCGGGGAATTTCCCCTGGCTGAAGAACAGGTGATCCAAAAACGCGCGCTTGATGACGTCTTTGTCCAATCCGGTGCGTTCGTCTTCGGGGAAGGTGTTGAGTTGGGGTCTGCTCATCCCATCCATGCTGACTCCTGGAAGGTCTTAAGTGAGATCTCTTGAGGTTACAGCGAGATATCTTGCAATTCTGGTGCCGCCGCACCGGCGCAGTGCGGCATACAGAGGCAAGCAGGTTCAAGCCTCGAGTCAGCAAGGCGTAAAGGGGCGCAGCGGCCATGCGCTGCGCCCCGGGTCGGGTCAATTCAACACGTCACCGGCAGTGCTCAACTGCACGCGCTCGAACAGGTTGCGCGCCACCACCATCTGCTGGATCTGGTGAGTGCCTTCGAAGATGTCGAACACTTTCACGTCACGGAACAGTTTTTCCGACAGCGAGCCCTTGAGCGTGCCGTGAGCGCCCATGAGCTGGACGGCGTAGGAAGTCACTTCCATGCCCACCTGTGGCCCGTAGAGCTTGGCCATGGAGGCTTCCTTGGTGTTGCGGATGCCGTTGTCGGCCATCCACGCGGCCTTCCAGCACAGCAAACGCGCCGCGTCGATTTTGCGTTGCAGATCGGCGAGCCGATCCTTGATCGCCTGGTAACGCGGGATCGGCCGGGACAACAGGTAGTTATCGCGGGCAAACTGCACCGCTTCTTCGTAGGCGGCGCGGGCGATGCCCACCGCCATGATGCCGACCAGCGGCCGGCTGGTGTCGAAGAACTCCATCGCGGTCTTGAAGCCTGCCTTGGCGCCCTGGTCGTAAGCGGCCTCTCCGCCCAGCAGGTTGTCCACCGGCACGCGGCATTCCTCGAACACGAGCTCGGCGGTCTCGGTGGCGCGGAAGCCCAGCTTTTCCTCCAACTTGCCGACCTTGAAGCCCGGCGTGCCTTTCTCGACGATGAACACCCGGTGACCGGCATGGCCCAGCGCCGGATCGAGGGTGGCGAAGACCAAGGTCCATTCCGCGCGGGCACCATTGGAGATGTAGCACTTGGTGCCATTCAGCACATAGTCATTGCCCTCCTTGCGGCAGCGGGTGCGGATCGCCGCGGCGTCCGAACCCGTCCCCGGCTCGGTCAGCCCGTAGGCCGCCCAATGCGGATTGGGGCCCTTGAGTTGGGCGAAATATTTTTCCTTCTGCTCGGGCGTGCCACGCGCCGACAGCGCCGGGCCACCAGTGCCGGGGCCGGGCATCACCAGCGCCATGGACGGATCGCCCCAGCCCAGCTCCTCGCCGGCCACCACCGCCAGCAGGGACATGCCTTTCATGCCACCGGCCATGGGATCGGCGGCCGCGCCTTCCTTCTTGGCGCCACCGCCGCCCATGGAAAAACCCTGTGCCAGTGGCATCAGATCCTTGTAGAGGCTGTCGGGATAACCCGCGTCCTGGTCGGCCTGCAGGCACAAGGGACGCACCTTTTTTTCCATGATGGCGTGGAGCATGTCGCGCGCCATTTTCATCTGTGGGGTCACGGTAAAGTCGATCATGCCTGGGCCACCTTCTTGCTGCTGTCCTTGCCTGCCGGGCTCACGGATTGGGGTCCATAGAGCGCCTCGCCCAACACCGCCAAATGATCCTCCGGCGTGCCCAGGGCATTGCCCAGGGTGCGCACATCGCGCATGTAACGTTCCACGGGCATGTCCTTCATGAAGCCTGCGCCGCCGAACACCTGCACGGCATCCACGGTCACCTTCACCGCCGCCTCGCAGGCGCAGATCGCGGCATTGCAGCTCGCCACCGTGGCATCCGCCCCGCTGTCCAGCTGCCAGGCCGCCTTGAGCACCAGATTGCGCGCCGATTCCAGGGCCACTTCCATGTCAGCGATGAAAAACGCCAGCCCCTGGTGGGCGCAGATGGGTTTGCCGAAGGCCTTGCGGTCCTGCGCATAATCCACGGCAAAACCCATGGCGCCCCGCGCTGCGCCCACCATGCGCGCCGCATTCACCACCCGGCCGATGTCGAACAGCCGGGTCAAGGCTGCCGCCGTGTCGGCAGCGCCGTCCAATCGTTCGCCCGCAACGCCCTCCAGTTGCACGCGGCAAGGCCGGCCCGCCCGCAAGCCCATGCGGTCTTCCAGACTGATCTGCACACCCGGCGCCTTGGTGTCCACCACGAACGCCTCGATGCCCGCCAGGCCTTCGCCATCCGCCGCCCGCGCCAGAACGACCAAGCGATCCGCGCGATCGGCATTGAAGACGCAGAGTTTCTCGCCGTTCAGCACAAAGGTACTGCCCTCGCGCCGAGCGGTGGTGGCCATCCAGCCCAGATGGGCAGCGGGATCGGCCTCGGTGCTGGCAAACGCCCACACCCGATCGGTGTCATCCAGCCAGCGCGCGATCTGCTCCGGCGAACCCAGCGCCACAACGGCCTGCGCTGCGAAGCCCAGATCGTCCAGGCCCACGGCCTGCGCGGCATCGCTCCGGGAGAGCACTTCCTCGGCCAGAATCTTGGCGGACAGGCCGAAGCCCATGCCGCCCGCCGATTCGGGCAAGCCCAGCAGATGGGCGCCCATGTCCCGATACGCGGCGCGCACGGCGGGATCGACGGACTGCCGGCGATCGGCCGCCCGGGCGTCAGGAATCACCTGGTTTTGGGCAAAACGGCCCAAGGTATCGAGCAAGCTTTGCTCGTCTTCACTGCATGCGAAGGAAATCATGAAACAGCACCCCTCCATGGGTTATTCGAGATAAAACAACAGCGGGCCAGGGAATTTGCCGGACCATCCCTGATGGCATCGAGCCCCAACCGCTTCCCAAATCAGCTGCGATGGGCCGGCTCATGCTAACGCCAGCGCCCCTCCTTGGCCAGCAATGCCGCTCGGAACAAGACGGCATCGCTTCTCGATGCAGTCGGAAGGGCCGCCCCACACCGGATCCCGTCCCGGCAGCGCCTTTTCGTCTGCTAGGCGACCACGCTCAACCAATCGGCATGGCGTTCGTCTCGCCCATAGACCGCATCGAAATAGGCATTCTGCAGGCGTTCGGTGATCGGCCCACGGTGGCCCGCGCCAATGGTGCGCCCGTCCAGCTCACGGATCGGCGTCACCTCGGCGGCCGTGCCGGTGAAGAATGCCTCATCGGCGATGTAGACCTCATCGCGGGTGATGCGCTTTTCCTTGACCGTCAGGCCCATTTCCCCCGCCAGGGTGATGATGGTGCGACGGGTGATGCCGTCCAGGGCCGCCGTGAGTTCGGGGGTGTACAGCACCCCGTCGCGGACGATGAACACGTTCTCGCCCGAGCCCTCGGCCACGAATCCCTCCCGATCCAGCAACAGCGCTTCCTGGGCGCCCGCGGCCAGTGCTTCCTGCAGAGCCAGCATGGAATTCATGTAGTTGCCGTTGGCCTTGGCCTTGCACATGGTGATGTTCACATGGTGGCGGCTGAAGGAGGACGTCTTGACCACCAGGCCCCGCTCCAGGGTTTCCGCCCCCAGGTAGCTGGGCCAGTGCCATGCCGCCACCATCACATGCACCTGCAGGTTGTCGGCCCGCAACCCCATGCCTTCGGCGCCGAGAAACGCCATGGGTCGGATGTAGGCTTCCGACAGGTCGTTTTCGCGGATCACCGCATGATGTGCGGCGGCCAGGGTCTGGGTGTCGATGGGCAAGCGCATGTTGAGGATGTGGGCGGACTGGAAAAACCGCTTGTTGTGCTCATCCAGGCGAAAGATGGCCGTGCCGCGCGTGGTCTTGTAGGCGCGCACGCCCTCGAAAACACCCATGCCGTAATGCAGGGTGTGGGTCAACACATGAACCTTGGCCTCGCGCCAGGGCACCAGCGCGCCGTCCAGCCAGATCACCCCGTCCCGGTCCGCCATCAACTGTGTTGCCATAGGTGCCATCCCGTCCATTTTTCCCGCGTTGAATGTTCAGGGTTGCCGCGTTATGCGGACCCTTCCAGCAATTGCGCCCATACCGTTCGCACCGTGGCGCGCTCCGACACCAGCTCCGTCTCACCCACCACCGACGGCACCTGTTGCAGGCTTAAAACATGTGCACGCTGGCGCAGGACCCGGTAGGCCGTGGAAAGATCCGTTGCCGCGTCGGTGGGGAGCAGGCCCAGCGATCCCAGCGTGTCCAGCAGGCGGATATTGTCGGTCCAGCGCAGCAGTTCGGGGTAGGCATGGGCATGATGTAAAACGAGGTATTGCACCATAAATTCAATATCGGCGATACCGCCCGCGCTCTGCTTGAGGTCCCACTCTCCCAGCCTCGATTTGTCGAGCGCCTCGCGCATGCGCTCGCGCATTTGCCGGACTTCGACGCGCAGGGCGACAGGATCGCGTGCCCGACCCAGCACTTCGCGGCGAATGGTCTCGAAACGGCGCGCCAGGCTGGGCGGTCCGGCCACCACCCGCGCCCGCACCAGGGCCTGGTGTTCCCAGGTCCAGGCATGGTGATGCTGGTAATCGGCGAATCCTTCCAGTCCGCTCACCAGCAAACCCGCCCCGCCGCTGGGTCGCAATCGGGTATCCACCTCGTACAGTCGACCCGCACCGGTGGGCGCGGTGAGCCAATGCACCATGCGCTGGGCGAGACGAGCAAAGAAGCTCGGGTTGTCGAGGACGCGCGGACCGTCGGTCTGGCCGTCCGCATCGCTCCCCTCATGCAGGAACACCAGATCCAGATCGGAGCCGTAGCCGAGCTCGATGCCGCCCAGCTTGCCGTAGGCCACCACCGCGAACTGCACCAGACGGCGGTCCTGCATCGAACGGCGCGGCAGTCCATGGCGCGCGACCATCTCGTCCCAGGCCAGCAACAGCACCTGACGCAGAATGACCTCAGCCAATTCGGTCAGCTTGTCGCTCACCTGCATCAGCGGCAGATGGCCCGCCAGATCGGCGGCAGCGATGCGCAATAGGTTGAGCTGTTGCACATGCCGCAGCGCGTCCATGTGCTGCTCAAGATCCTCGGCCTCCGCCATGCGTCGCACCAACTCGCCAGCCACCCCCAGAGTGTCCGGCGGCGCATACAGATTGCGGGCATCCAGCAGCTCATCAAGCAACATGGGATGGCGCGTCAGGTACTCGGCGAGCCAGGGGCTGGCCGCGCACAGCCGCACCAGTTGCGACAGCGCGGTGGGGTTATCGCCCAGCAAGGCCAGATAGGTGCTGCGACGGGCAATCACCTCCACCAGCCGCAAGACGCGCGGCAAGGTCGTCTCCGGCTGCGGCCCCCGGCCCACGGCGCCGATCAACAG